>JAZQXA010000110.1:0-51512 GCA_045632605.1 Candidatus Flemingiibacterium sp.
ATCTGCAAGAGCTTTGCGCTTTGCTTCCTCTGCGGCGGCATAGTCGCCATCGATGTCGGCACGGCGCTTTTCGAGAACCGCTGTCACAGGCTTATAAAGAAACTTCTTCATCAGAAGGAACAGTATAAGCAGGTTGGCAAGGCTCACCATCATCTGCCAGAAATTGACGGAAATAACTTCCATATTCATTGAATTCACCTGCTAAAATATCAGCCGATAGTGTTCATAAGAATGTCAACGAATCTGCCGGGAGCGAGGAAGATAAGCAAAATCGCGATAACAAGTGCATAAAGACCTGTGGTTTCTGCAATTGCACAACCCATAAGCATAGTGGTTGTTACAGCACCCTTTGATTCAGGCTGACGTCCGATAGCTTCGCACGCCTTTGCGACTGCGTTACCTTCACCGATACCCGGGCCGATACCTGCGATCATTGCCATACCTGCACCGAGAGCACAGCATCCGAGAATAATACCAATTGCGAGTTCTAACATTTTTTTGTCCTCCGTAAATTTATAAAAATTATTTTTTCAAAAATCAGTTTGCCGCACGTTTTGCGGCTTTTTTTGCTTTCAGATTTTCCCAGTCGTCAATTGCGAAAGCCCCCGAAACATAAAGCATCGTCAGCATCGCAAATATAAACGCCTGCAGACATCCGCTGAAAACATCGAAGTAAATAGACAATATCGCCGGAAGTCCGACCTGCAAAAACGGAATATCGGCAAGAAATCCGGGAAGCCATCCCAAAATCATCTTTGATAATCCCTGAAGTGCCGTTGCAACGAGCACCGAAATTACACTTCCCGAGATGATGTTTCCGTAGTGACGGAAAGCCATCGACACCGGCGTTGCCACCTCGCTTATGATGTTAAGCGGAGCAAGTGGGGGCGGATCGCAGAAGCTTGCGAGATAATGCAATGGACCGCATTTCATTTTGTAGTATGTGATGAGCACAAAAACTATAATTGCCCATCCGGCAACGACATTCATATCGGATGTCGGCGGATAAAGACCGATAAGCGTTATAAGGCTTGAAAAAGCCGACAGCGCCATTATCGCCGCAATAAACGGGGGGAATCCTCCGAAATACTTGTCATCGCCCATGTTGGCTCGAACCATGTTCTGTGTTTTTTCAACAACCCATTCTGCGGCAAGCTGACGGGTGGTTTCAACTCCGGCACGAATGCCGTGAGTAAAATAAAGACACACGCCGAAAATCGTTATCAGCACCAGCCATGAGTTGACTTGCGACTCAGTTATCGGAAAATCCTGAATCGGCATCGGTATCGTGAAATAAATTTGCGCGCCGGCAATTTCGATTCCGTTGCTTGCGGGTTTAAGAAGCACCCGAAGCATCATTCCGAAAAGAAGCGGCAGTATTATCATCAGCATATATCCGATATCCGCAGCCTTAAAGCGCAGTGACCGTTCTTTTTTCATTAAGACTATTCACTCTCCTTTTTGTCCATCCGCTTATCAAAAACCGGACGGAATGCAATTGCAATTCGCGGAAACAGAAGTGAAACAAGCACCGCAATCACGTTAAAAACACTCGGAATCAAAAATCCGACAGCCGCAAACGCAAGCTGCATAAACATACGCAAGGTCTGCGAAAGCTTTATAACGTCGCGAGCTTCCTTTTCTTCCTTTCCGAGTGCCTTCTGCACTGTAATTCCCATCAGGAAGAAATTAAGCACCGCGCAGAATCCGCCAAGCAGATTTCCGAAAAGCACGGTAATATCCCATTTGCCAATGATGAGAAATACCGCCTCCATCAGAGCTGACAGTATAATAACACCTGCCCCTATATACATTGTTTCGCGTTTTACCGTGGCATCGATTTTATTGTTATTTTTCAGAAGTGTCACCTCCGATTTGAAGAAAATATACTAAATTAAAGTATAACATAAATTTTCCATATGTGCAAGAGGTTATACATATTTTTCCCAAAAACTTTTTGAAAACTTTGATAGCTTTTTGACAAATTGCTCTTTTGTGTGTTATAAATATAAAAAAATCACAGCTTACGCATAATACTGCGTAAGCTGTTTTTCTTATATCTTTTCTCTGAACTGCCCCGAGTGGAGCTTTGCATACATACCTCCAAGGCTGACAAGCTCATCGTGAGTACCCTGTTCAATGATTTCGCCCTCGGAAATAACCGCTATCTCATCTGCGTTTTTGATGGTCGAAAGACGGTGCGCAACAACTATAGTCGTACGTCCACGACACAGTTCGTCAAGGGCCTGCTGAATCATAATCTCTGTCGTATTGTCAAGCGCACTCGTTGCCTCATCAAGAATGAGAATCGCCGGATTTTTGAGGAATACACGCGCGATTGATAAACGCTGCTTCTGTCCGCCGGAAAGCCGTACTCCTCGCTCACCGATAACCGTTTCATATCCGTCATCGAGCGTCATTATCCAATCGTGAATATTAGCACGCTTTGCCGCTTCAATTACCTCTTCTTCGGTCGCGTCAAGCCTTCCGTAAAGTATGTTTTCGCGTATTGAGGCGTTGAAAAGATAAATATCCTGCTGTACGATTCCGATATTGCGGCGGAGCGACTCCGCGGTAATTTCGTGTATGTCACGTCCGTCAATAAGTATCTCTCCGGATTCAATATCGTAAAAATGCGGTATCAGATGACAAATCGTCGTCTTTCCTCCGCCGGACGGACCTACCAGTGCAAATGTTTTGCCCTTATCGATTGAAAGGCTCACACCACGCAGCACATCATGCTCGCCATCATATGCGTAGGTAACATTTTTAAATTCAATTTTACCCTCTGCACGTCCGATATCCACAGCTCCGGGCGCATCCGATTCCGGCTCAGCATCAACGATTTCAACAAATCTTTCAAATCCCGTAACGCCGTTCTGATACTGCTCCATAAAGTTAATCATAGTCATAACCGGTGTTATAAATACGCCGACAGACACCATGAATGTCGTGTAATCGGCAAATTCAATCTTGTCTGCATAAAGGAACAAGCCGCCTGCGATAAGAACGATAACATTGAAAATATCGGTTATAAACGACGTTGACGAATGAAACTGTCCCATCGCCTTATAAGCCTTTCGGCGAGATTCGACGAACTTTTCGTTGCCTTCCTCAAATTTTTCCTGCTCTCGCTCGGCGTTAGTAAATGCCTTTGTAACGCGGATACCCGAAATCGAGCTTTCGAGCGAAGCATTTATAATTGCAACTGACTGACGGCTTTCAAGGAATGCCGCACGCATCTTTCCACGGAGCATCGTTGCAATGATAAGCAAAAACGGCACTGCCGCAAAAATTATCAGCGTCAGCCAGATGTTGATGGTCGAAAGATAAATAAACGCCGTAACAACAGATACGCTTGAAATAAGTATATTTTCGGGGCCGTGATGTGCAAGCTCACTTATTTCCATGAGGTCGTTTGTCATACGGGACATGATTTTTCCCGTTTCGTGGTTATCGTAATAGCTGTACGGCAATTTTTCGAGATGAGCGAACATTTCCGAGCGCATCTGCGCCTGCATACGAACGCCCATAACGTGACCGTAATACTGAATAAAATAATTCAGAAGCATACGAACAGCGTACAACACAAGCAGTGACAGACCGAAAATCACAATCATCCGATAATTCTGATTCGGTATGAAATCGTTAAGCATCGTGCGTGTAACCATCGGATAAAGGATACCGATAAGTGCAACAACGAGCGAAGCTAACATATCAAGCGTAAAAATGCAGATATGCGGCTTATAATATGACAGAAAACGTTTAAGCATCCGTTTTTTCCTCCTTCTTATTCAGGCAGCAGCCATCAAACCCATCTTTCCATTTTTCGAGAAGTATGCCGAGAATATCATAAAGCTGCTCTTTCTTTTCATCATCGAGTATACCGAAAAGCTCCTCTGCCATTGTATCACGTTCACGCTCAAAAATTTCGGCACGCTCTCGTCCTGCTTCGGTAAGCGACAGCTCAAAATTACGCTTGTCCCCTTCCGAGCGTACACGCTCAATAAAGCCGCCTGCCTCAACCTTTGCAATTATTTCAGATAAGCTTCCGGCTTGAATTTTCATGTACTCCATCAGCTCACGCTGTTTCATCGCGCCCTCTTTTTTTAATATCAGCAAAATTCGGTTCTGCGACATATTGAGCGGATATCTGTGATAAAGGATATGTCCGCAGAAGCGCATACGCTTCATAAGCTCTGTATCCGTGAAAATTTCAATCAGCTCCTTTTTGTTTAGGTACCTTAACATTATACCGCCCTGGAACATCAAGTTCAAGGGCGGCATTCATATAGTTACAAATTATTTACATTTCAATCAGCCAAGCGGCAATAAACGCTCATAAAGCTTAATTTCGTCAATTGCAATATCGGCGAGCATCGGAAATTCTCCGGTGAACTTGTAAACGCCCTGCTCTACTTCTTCGCAAGTATAATCATGAGTTACAGTTAGCAGCTCCTCGCCGTAAAAATTGGGATACTCGGCTTTCACCGAAACTGTGTAAATTCCCTTTCCTGTGGCTTTTACGGAAATCACTTCAATATTTTCCTCACTTATGGGATATCCCGGAAGAAAATCCGAGCAACGGTAAAGAGCACCGTCCTTTTCAAGAAAAACCGGCGCACCTCCATACACCTCTGATGCCTTTAAAATATCGCAAATCTCCGGCGTGAAATATGTATCAAGCATAGCATCAAGCTCCGCCATTGTTCCGCATGGAGCAAAACGGTCATACTGCAGTGCAGAAATATATTCGTTGTCATACGAAATTTCTATACTTGCGTCTTCATAGACATTTTTGGCATATGCAGAAAAATATTCCGCAACGGTGTAAGCACTGTTAAATGCCTCTTTCACCTTTGCTTCTTCGGCTTCTCCTACTTTTGATGCGCACGAAGTAAGAATCGGCAAAGCAATAATAAAAAGCACTATTATCTTTAATAAAGTTTTTTTCATGAAAACAGTTCTCCCCATGTTATTTACATTAATTTTCTGCTTTAATGATAACACATCCACGGTATTTTGTCAACACCTTTTAGCATTCCGCCCCCCACAACTTGACAAGAACATAAATTTTATGTTATAATTTTCATGCAGTAAATACTGTTTTGAGGAGGTCGTATTATGCCAAACAAGTGCAACCAGCGTCTGCGCTCCATCGCAGATTCATCGGCAATAAAGCAGTCGGTCATCCCGGCTTTTGTCTGTGATGATGCCCTGCTTGTCACGTCAAAAAGTATTGGTGCGCAAAAGAGCTTCAGCCGACCTGCCATTAACGGAAACTTCGCAAATCACATTCCAAGCGAAGCCGCCAGAAAAATCGAGTGCGAAAATGCATCCCCGTTCTGCACGGTATTCAGCATGGAAAGCGGTTACCGTTCTCATGTGATAGTTACACAAGGGCAAGTTAAGGGAGAAAAATACACCGCTTTTATTATCGAACCGCAGATAGTCTTTCTCCGTACTCACAATGCATGGTATATGACTGACGCATTCAAGCATATCGCGCAAGCTGTCGACAACTTGTTAAACGATCCGCTGCTTCCCGTATCAAAGCTTGATTTATGCTGTCTTCGCGTATCGCGGCTCTGTTCGTTTTCGGATCAGCCCACAACGCTTCTGCAAACCGATATCGCGTACAGTCTGCGTGAGATAATGAAGGCTTGCAGCGGTACGCTAATGTCAATTGGCGGTCATGCGGAATTTCGCATTGAAACTCAGCCGATGTTTCTCACGACCTGCTCAAACAATCAGATATATATGCTGACTTCGGCGCTTCTCGTTGCAGCAGTTCCGATGTCGGACGACGGAAATGTTGATATATACTGTAACATCGACGAAAAAAATGACCGGGTTGAAATAAGTCACACAATAATTCCGTCAAAGGAATACCGCAAAAAATTTTCAGACATTGACGAATTCATAAAATCGGTACCGCATCTTCGCCTTGAGCTCGCTGCCCTTAAGGATATGACCGAGCACTGCGAAATAGATTTCGGCTGCCGTACCGACGGCGATAATCTCACGATTTATTATAACATTTACGCCAGAAAAACCAATTACGTTGTTCTCGGTGCGCCGATACTGCAGGATGAATCGAAAAAATATCTCACAAATCTCTTCGGTTATCTGCAGGATATTGTTCGTTTCGAAAAAGCTGAATAAGTATAGAAAAATCACACGGCGCACAAACATCGCCGTGTGATTCTTTATTTTTTGAAAACATTCTTACACAAACCGCCAAGTCCGTCGCATTCTTCGATAAAAGCGCATATCATGTCAAGATTATCGGTATCGTATTCAACCTCTTTTGAATAATCTTTTGCCGCTTTATTAACTTCACCGCCCATCGCCGCAATCATTATAAGTGATGCCGCAGTGAATTTAAGACAAAGCTCCTCGCCAAGCTCAAAGTAATAGCGAAAAACAAAATATGCCGCTAACCGTGAAAAACGTATATCGTACGCCGGATTCGGAACATCTGAAAAACGCTTCGGGAATTCACGGTCAAGCACCTCAAGCTTCGAATAAAGCTCACGGAGTCGTGTATACAGCTCCGCATCAGCTTTGTCGCCGAGAAGCCGGACAAATCTTCCCCCAAGTGTTCCCTCTCCGGCAACAAGATAATCTATAATTGCCATCTGACGCTCAAGGCTTCCTTTTTCATCATCCGTCAGCGGATATCCGTCATCCTCAAGCAAAAATTCGGTCGGAGAATCAAGCCATAACCTTGCCGCCTCCTCGCAGCAAAGCCCTATTCGGGCTTCGGTCAAATTAACATCTGTGCTGTAAAATCTCGGATGCTCGCGGCAGATTTCGCAGATTGAATCCTCCCCAAGCCTTAAAATCAGCTCACAGAGATTATCACAGCGGAGAAACGGACATCTTTCGCCCTCACGGCAGAGTAATATCCCGTCCTCGCAAGTGTTAAGATTTCTCCTGACATATTCGCCAACCTCGCCGTCAAGTGCGCTGTAGTATTCGGCTGTATCTTCGTCAACATATATCTCCCAACCTGCACAGCAGGTGTCACTGCACTCGGATGCGATACATTTAAAGCTATCAAAAAATTTAGGTTTTACCGTCACGCCGATGTCACCTTTCACTGATTTTTATATGAATCTATTATACTATACCTCTGCGCTAAAATCAATATCCGGCGAGAAAGTTTTCATAAGAAACCCGATATTGCGCTTTTATATGTAAAATATACTGCTACTGCTTGACATCGGGGATTTTTTACAGTATAATATATATGTTATATTTATCATAGAGGGAGAAATTGCCTCAATATTCGGGGCAGGATAAATAGTTATGATTACTGTAAAAACCCATCCGCTTCATAAATTCGACGATGAAAAATTCACGCTCGCAGTTATTGCGGCGCGTCATAACGATAAGCTCGTATTTGTACGCAGACGCAGCTTCACCACTTGGGAAATGCCCGGCGGACACAGAGAAGACGGTGACGAGTCTATTCTCGAAACCGCAAAGCGAGAGCTTTATGAGGAAACCGGTGCTTCGATGTACCGCATTGTACCCGTTTGCGCTTATACTGTAGACGAAACCGGATATGATAAACTTTACGGTGTACTTTTCGTGGCAGATATCTTCAAGTTCGGCAATCTTCCCGAATCGGAAATCGGAGAAGTCCGTATGTTTGAATCCGTTCCAAATGAGCTGACTTTCCCGAAGATTCAGGCAAAGCTTTCTGTCATTTCCCTGCCACACGAGCTTTGCGGCGGAATGGGTAAGGATATATCAATCCGCCGAGCACAGCACATTGATATCGCCGACCTTTGCGAGCTCTACCGCCCGGCATTTGTGAGCACCGGTGACGAAGATACTGACGAAATTATTAAAATCGAGCAGGATTTCCGTATGCGTACAACAGAGCATCTTCTCCGTACATCTATGGAGAAACAAAACCGCCATGTATTCATCGCATACGACGGCATCTGCCCAATCGGTGCCTGCGAAATAAGACTGCTTTCGAAAACTCAAGATACAAATTATGACGGCGCTGAAATTGAAAAGCTCACCGTTGCCGAAACTCACCGCCGTTCGGGAATCGGACGTCATCTTACCGACTGTGCGGCTGAATATGTTAAAAATATGGGATGCACATATGCGGTTGTATGGATTGCATCTGCCGATGAACAGCTCTGCAAGATGGCTGAAGCACAGGGCTTTGCTTACGACGGCACACGCGAAATGACCGACACTGGAAGCAGACTTCGTTACCGTAAAAATTTTGCTGACTAATTATTAAATCTGCGGGATGGAAATAAAAATACGCAGAATGGCACGGGATCCTTGGCCGAGGATACTTGAGAGAGAGTATACACACGCTCCTTTTTCCGGTGAGAATATTTCCGGTGAGGTTTCACTTCTCCATTTCAAAAAAGTGTCAAAGCCTCTCGATGTAACACTGGACGGCAAAGTCATACGAATAGTCGGTGACGGTTATTATTGGATTCAGATTGCCCCAAAAAACGAAAACTGGTGGATAACAGCAGCATTTGACGAAAACAAAAATCCGGTGCAGTATTATATCGACGTTACGCTTAAAAACGTAATCGACGGCAGCGAATCTTACTTTTATGACCTTTTTCTCGATGTAGTCTTCGCCCCGAACGGTATTCCGTTTCTTTTTGACGAGGACGAGCTTGACGAAGCACTGGAGCTTGGAATTATTACACCGGAACAGCATAAGTTTTCACACAGCATTGCCGAGTGCTTGATGTCGGCATTCCCCGAAAGATTAAATGAACTTGAGAGCTTTTGTCTTGAGTCTCTGCGGCGGCTGTCACAGTGACGGCTGCCGTTTTTTTCAGAAAATCAAAAAAAGGACTGATTTAATGACCGGTGAGATTAAAAAATCATCGCACAATCGCTTGATACGCCGTGCGAAACGTAAATATAAAAACCAACGTCAGCTTTCTCCAACGCAGGTTATTCTGTTCGGATTCATACTTTTGATAGTTGTCGGAGCACTGCTTTTAATGCTTCCCATAGCGTCGGCTGACGGAACTTCAACACCGTTTATCTCATCGCTGTTCACTTCAACAAGTGCAACCTGCGTTACCGGACTTATAGTTGAAGACACGGGAACTCACTGGAGTCTTTTCGGACAAATCGTAATAATCACACTTATTCAGATAGGCGGACTCGGCTTCATGACTATGGCGGTTATGATGTCAATATTCATAAAGCGTCAGATAACCCCACGTGAACGTCTGCTTGTTGCACAGTCGCTGGGACTTACCGGTGTCGGAGGGACAGTTAAGCTGGTCAGACACATACTCATCGGTACATTTTCAATTGAAGGTATCGGTGCCGTCATACTCGCCACACAGTTTGTTCCGATATTCGGCTGGGGAAAAGGAATTTATTACGGAATATTCCATTCGGTTTCGTCGTTCTGCAATGCAGGCTTTGACATTCTTGACGGAACTGCAGGCATTGGAGGAGACTTTTCCAGCTTCACAACACTTAACAATAACCCCATAATTACAGTCACGCTTATGGCTCTTATAATCATCGGCGGTATCGGATTCATTATATGGGATGATGTTGTCAACTTTATCCGAGAACGCAAGCCGTTTTCGGTGTATTCCAAATTTGTCATATCAATCAGTGCCGTGCTGATTATCGGCGGTGCACTTCTTATCGCCCTCTTTGAGTGGAATAATCCCGACACTATCGGGAATATGTCGGTCGGCGATAAATTGCTTCAGTCGCTCTTTCAGTCGGTAACAACACGTACTGCCGGAATCGACATGATAAATAATGCCGCAATGACAGAGCCGTCAAAGCTTATTTCAATGCTGCTCATGCTCATCGGCGGAGCAAGCGGCTCCACAGCCGGCGGTATTAAAGTAGGAACCTTCGGAGTTGTTGTGTTTGCAGTGATTGCATTTGCAAAAGGTGAAAAAGACCTTGTTATCCGTCGCCGCCGTGTCCCCCACGAAACAGTGGTACGTGCGCTGACCGTTATCGGAATTGACCTTTTTGCGGCATTTGCGGCAACACTAATAATTGCCGGAACAAACAATGTCGGAATAATCAATGCGCTTTACGAGAGCTTTTCCGGTATCGCAACAGTGGGACTTTCACTGTCGCTGACACCTTTACTTTCTCTTGCCGGACGCATTGCTGTAATAATACTGATGTTTTTCGGAAGAGTCGGAATACTGACTGTAACATATTCAATACTTTTAAAGCAAGCAAAGAAAAACAGCCTTATAACATATCCCGAAATAAACATGATGATCGGATAAAACAGAAAGGAAGTTTTTATGAAAAAAACAAACAAACGCAGCTTCTGTATAATCGGACTCGGACGCTTCGGTCAGACTTTAGCGCTAAACCTCGCAAAGACGGGACATCAGGTGCTCGCAATAGACATTGACGAAAATGTGATCAACGTCATCAGCGACACAGTAACCCATGCGGTTGTCGGCGATCCGACAAACGAGGCGGTACTTCACGCAGCAGGAGTCGCTGACTATGACTGTGCCGTCGTCGCAACAGCGGAAAATATAAACGACAGCATCCTTACGACAATTCTTCTGAAAGAAATCGGG
This sequence comes from Candidatus Flemingiibacterium sp., assembly GCA_045632605.1. Lineage (GTDB taxonomy): Bacteria > Bacillota > Clostridia > Oscillospirales > CAG-272 > Flemingiibacterium. The sequence goes on from JAZQXA010000110.1 coordinate 10,590, forward strand.
ATAAAACAGGTCGTTGCAAGAGCCGGAAGCGAACAGCACGGGCGTGTTCTCGAAAAAATCGGTGCCGACATGGTAGTATATCCCGAGCGTGATATGGGCGAAAAGCTTGTTCACATCCTCGACCGTAACAATGTGCTTGAATATATCGAATTTTCCGACTCACATTCAATAATAGAAATTGCCGTCCCCGGAGAATGGGTCGGAAAGTCGCTTATTGAGCTTAATGTCCGCCGTCATTACGGCGTAACTGTCCTTGCAGTCGGCGATGAAAACGGAATCACAAACATCTCTCCCGACCCGGCAAGAAAATTCACTCCAGCAGACACTGTTGCCCTTCTTGGCGAGAATAAAGCCATTGATAAGCTGACAAAGTGAGGCTATAATACATTTGACGAATGAATCTGCTTTAATTTGCAGGCTTGATGATTCCCACCGATACTAATATATCGGTGGGAATCTTTGAAAAAATATAAAAGAAATTTTTCAAAAAAATAATAAAAAAATATTTCAAAAACCTATTGACAAATGCAAAATAAAGTGATATAATATTTCTGTTAACAAAATGTGCTGGTGTGGCTCAATGGCAGAGCAGCTGATTTGTAATCAGCAGGTTGATGGTTCGACTCCGTTCACCAGCTCCATATGGGAGCGTTCCCGAGCGGCCAAAGGGGGCAGACTGTAAATCTGTTGTCAGTGACTTCGGTGGTCCGAATCCACCCGCTCCCACCAGAAAAAACCACTTGCTTTGCAAGTGGTTTTTTCAACTAATTCCTTTTAAAAGATTCTTGAACTCCGCTTTTAAAATAAAAAACGGATTTAAATTATATACTATAAAAAAACAAAAAGTACGAGGCAAACCATGACCGCAAATTATCACACCCACACCGCACGGTGTCACCATGCATCCGGCACCGAGCGAGAATATATCGAAACCGCTATCCGGCGCGGACTCAAAACACTCGGCTTTTCCGATCACAGTCCGCAGTTTTTCCCCACAGACGATTATTATTCTCATTTTCGTATGCGTCCCGAGGAAACCGACGGCTACGTTAAAACACTGCGTGAGCTTCAACAAGAATACCGCGATGATATCGACATAAAAATCGGATTTGAAGTTGAATATTATCCCGAAATTTTCGATAAACTGATTGAGTTTCTGAAGCCGTACGATCTTGATTATATTCTTCTCGGTCAGCATTTCATTGAAAATGAATATGACACTTTCGAGCATTCAACCGGAAAAAACCATACAGATGCACAGCTGAAAATTTATACTGACCAAATACTTGAAGCACTCAAAACCAAAAAATTCACCTATATCGCCCACCCGGATGTATTCCGCTACGAGGGTGATGAAGCACTGTATGAAGCCGAAGCACGTCGGCTCTGCGAGGGAGCTAAGGCACATGACATCCCTCTCGAAGTAAACTTTCTCGGGCTTGCAGAGGGACGGCACTATCCAAGCGAACGATTCTACCGTATCGCAAAAGAGGTCGGATGTGAATTCGTGTTTGGCTGTGATGCTCACCGTCCGGACGATGTGCTGAATCCCGACACATACAAAAAAATTTGTGATTTCACAGATTCACTCGGCATCATTCCAACCGAGGATATAAAGCTGCATAAAATATAAAAAGGACCTCTAAGGTCCTTTTTTATTTCAAGAATAAATATTTTTTATCTCGTCATCAATGCGGCTTCCGTCTGAAAGTAACTGTTCAAGTTGTTCCTCATCTCCGGATTTCATTGCATCCGCATATTCGAGAAGATTTTTTGCAAGCAGCTCAATTTCCGGCACTAACATATCGCGATTAGCCATAAAAAGCTCGCTCCACATCTTTGCATTAAGATGTGCAACCCTCGTTAAATCACGAAAGCTTCCTGCCGAATAGCCGTGATGTGCTTTAGCCGTGGGACTCTTTACATAAGCATTTGAAAGCACATGAGCAAGCTGTGATGTGTAGGCTATAATTCTGTCATGCTCCTTTGCCGTGGTAACACTTACACCAGAAAATCCTACCGCCTTAAAAAATTTCACCGCAAAATCAAGCTTTGACACATCAATGCTTTCCGGCGGAACAAGTATCATCGGAGCATTTTTATAAAGATTTTCACGTGATGCGGAAAAACCCGAAAACTGTGTTCCTGCCATCGGATGACCGCCTATAAACGTGAATCCGTATTTTTCTGCCGCCGCAAAACCCGACTCACAAACAACACGTTTGACACCGCCGAGGTCAAAAACAAACGAGTCTTTCGCGATTTTTTCCGCGTGATTATTTATAAAATCCACACTCGCACCGGGATATGCCGCAAGTATAATTACGTCAAAGCCACAAAGCTCCGGTAACTTATCCGTCGCTTCGTCGCACGCACCGACAAGCACCGCCTTACGTGCTGAATTTATGTCAACATCATAACCAACGACATAATGCTCGGTATAAAATTTCAGCGCACGTGCAAATGAGCCGCCAATAAGCCCAAGTCCGCAAATAAGAATTTTCATGGTTTTTCCTTTACTTCACTCTCGCAAGCTTCGCCGCCGCGGCAGTGAGAATTTCCTCGCGCTCATCATAGTGGACATATTCTCCCTCGATGAGCTGATACTGCTCGTGTCCCTTTCCTGCAAAAAGTATACAGTCACCGTCACGAGCATTGTCTATAGCATAACGCACCGCTTCACGGCGGTCATCAAACGTAACATACGGGCATGAGGTCGCCGCAAAACTCTTTTCAATATCTGCGATTATTTCGTGCGGCGGTTCAAAGTCGGGATTGTCGCTCGTTATGATGCAGAAATCAGCCAGTGCCGATACAGCCTCTCCCATCTCCGCACGTCTTTGTTTTGTCCGTCCGCCGACCGAGCCGAAAAGCACAACAAGCCTTGTCGGCTGATAACGGCGTATCGTTTCAAGTGCGGCACGCATAGAAACCTCATTATGAGCATAGTCAATTACAGTAACAGCATTCGGCAGAGCGTCAACGATTTCAAAACGCCCTCTCACCGCCGCCGCAGACAGTGCCTCGCGTATTACCTCCGGCTTTATCTGCATACGCTCGGCAACAGCAATCGCCGCAAGCGCATTGTAAACATTAAATTCACCCGGCATACGAAGCTCATACTCATTTTCGCCAAGCACACTGCGGCAGACAAAACGTGAGCCGAGTATATTACCGCTTTTTTGTATCTTAATATCACGTGCAGTTATATCGTGCGGCAGTTCGGGATTTACGCCAAATGTGGTATTTATTGATTTCGCACTGCGGATAATATCGGTATAATGTGCGTCGTCCGAATTGAAAATACCGTACCTGCACTGCGCGAAAAGTGCCGCTTTGCATTCCATATAATGCTCAAATGTCGGATGCTCAACTCCGCCAATATGGTCAGGAGATAGATTAGTGAAAACACCGATATGAAAATGGATTCCGGCGACACGGCGCATATACATTGCCTGGCTCGAAACCTCCATTACAACGCACGAAACGCCCTTTTCCACCATCTCACGGAACGCCTTATGGAGCTCATAGCTTTCGGGAGTGGTGTTCTTTGTCGGCTTGTGCTCGCCGTTTATAACAATTCCCGTCGTGCCGATATACGCAGTGTTTATTCCTCCGCGGCAGAGCACATCGGCGATGAGCGAAGCAGTTGTGGTCTTGCCCTTTGTTCCGGTTATTCCGATAACCGCAAGTGAACGTGCGGGATATTCAAAGAATGCCGCAGATGCAAGCGCAAGTGCCGCACGGGTGTCAGAAACGATAATCTGCGCAGCATCGCCCGGAAGCTCTAATTTACGTTCTGCCATAAACACACGGCATCCCGAAGAATAAGCCCCCGAGGCAAAATTATGTCCGTCAGCCGCCGCACCGACAAGACAAACGAACATCGTCCCCGCAACGGCTTTTCGGGAATCGTAAACTATATCCGAAATAGGCAGGCCGTCAATATCCGCACCGTATACCGAGTATTCAATGTCCGGAAGAATTTCAGTCAGAAGCATAAAAAGATTATCTCCTTTTATCACTCAAAAATAGTTTGCTTTCCAAAAGCTCTGATAGTTGAAAGCGCAAGACACTCAAGCGAATCCACATAAAATTCGCCAAGTGATTCATTTTTCTTTATAAGCGACAGCTCCGTACAGCCGAGAATAAGCCTTTCACAGCCAAGTGAGCGCATATCGTGTGCCACACTGTAAAAGCTCTCCATGTCAGCACGTTTGCCGCATTTTATCTGATTGTAGATTATATCCATAATGCGCGCCTGATTTTGAGCATCGGGGACGATACATTCAATTTCGTGATTCTCGCAGTATTTCTGATATGTATGCGAGTTCACCGTTCCGTCGGTCGCGAGCAAACCGAAGCGTTTTATTCCCTTTGCCTTAAGCGTTTTTACCGATTCCTCGATTATGTTGAGTATCGGAACATCAATCTCGGCGGCAAGACGGTCGTAAAAATAATGCGCCGTATTGCAGGGGATAGCGATAATATCCGCACCAAACTCAACAAGCCGTTTCGCATCGGGAATCATTTTGTCAAGCGGATTTTCGTCCGATTTTCCCGTGATAAACGCCGTACGGTCAGCAGTCGTTGCGCGGCTTGATATTACAGTGTCAATATGGTCCTGGTCACAGTCAGCCTTTGTCAGCGAGGTGATAAGCTCATAAAAATATACCGTTGACATCGGCCCAAGACCGCCGAGAATTCCAAGCAAATTTGCTTTTTTATTCTTTTCCATAATACTTCTTAAACTTTCCGTAATGATTGTATCCGTGCATCAAAAGGAAGAATACACGGCGCGGATTCATAAATGTATCTGGGCGATACCAGAGTGAAGCATTTGACTTTTTCGCCTTTGCGAGTGCCTTTGCCTTTTTGACCGCCTCTTTGTCGCGGCAATACTCATAAACGACGCCCTTCGGTACGCTGTGCCAAAGAACTTCATTATCACAGAAATAAGTTTCGCCGAGGTCTTTTCCCTCAACAAGGTCATCGACAATATACTTTGCCACATTGCAGCCTGCACTTGTAACATAATTGTTGCTTCGACCAAGGCGGAGATTAATCTCAAACGCACGGAATGTTCCGTCACGCCCGTCGTATTTTATATCGAAATTCGAATAACCGACAAAGCCGATTTCCTCTAAATATTCCTTGAATTTTTCCATCAGCGGACGGTCAAGTTCCGATATGATGGCACAGTGATTTCCAAGTCCCTTCGGCGTATGCTCTTCAAGCAGAACATGACCGAGACACATCATCTTGACCTTGCCGTTTTTGTCGGAATAAGCGGTAAGCACACGCATATTCGCATCGTCGCCCGGAATCATATCCTGAAGAATAATTTTTTCGGGATATCCGGCTTCGTAGATTCGCTCGATAATAATTTTCGCTTCGAGCGCACTTGATGCCGTGTAAACCTTTTTCATTCCGTCGAACGGATGCTTCCAATAAGGTGCACTTGCAGAAGGCTTCACGATGATTGGATATTTAAATCCGATTACTTCCTCATCAAGTGCCGTCTCAAGGTCGGTTTCCGGAGTAACCACCGCCGTCTTCGGATAAAGTATCCCGTGGCGGTCACAGTCCTCGTAAAAGTTCGCCTTGTAAGCCAAGCGCTCAAACAAATCTGCTCCGATATAAGGAACAATATATCTCGGGCGCAGGCGGTCACCGTGATGAATCAGCATATCGGCATAATCATCCGTGCAGCCAAACGCAATAAGAGTTGCGCCCTCGTGCTCATCTGCAAAACGCATAAGCGTTTCGACCATAACATCCGGCTCGTCGAGCTTTTCGACTGCGGTGAATTTTATGATTCTGGTATAATTTGACGCTCCGATTGCGTAACGTCCGAACGCATAAGATTTCACTCCGTACTCCTCGTGAAAGGCACGTGCGACATTGTAGCAGTTAAGGTCGGCACCGAGCAGTACGGGAATTATATTTCTATTGTCCATTTGAATGTCCTTTATTTGATATTATGTTTTAAAATCGCAAGTCATGCTTCCGTCACAAAGAAACGGCGATACCAGGTGAGGAAAACATATACTGTCCAGATTCTCCGTCCGTTGTTCGCCTTGCCCGATTTATGCTCATCGAGCAGTGAAACAAGCTTTTCCGTGTCAAAAAATTCCTTTGCCTCATCGCTGGTAAATTCGTCTTTAACAAGATTATAATACTTCTCCTCTGCCAGCCAATATCGAATTGGCACCGGGAATCCCATCTTCTTGCGGTCTGCCCACTCGTCGGGGAGCGTACGGTTTGCCGCCTTGCGGAAAATGTATTTTGTATTCTTGCCGTTTATCTTATATTCATGCGGCAGAGCCTGCGCCTGCTCCATAACCTTTTTGTCGAGGAACGGCACACGAAGCTCGACCGAGCTTGCCATACTCATCTTGTCGGCTTTAAGGAGTATATCGCCCGGAAGCCAAAGATTAAGGTCAAGATACTGTTTTTTGTCAAGTTCGGATTTGCCTTTTACTCTCGAATATATCGGGGCGGTAACTTCTTTTACCGACGGGCCTTTGCGATATTCGCTCTTCAGCACGGAAAGTGCATCCTTCTCGTCCCAGACCATCGCCTGACCGATGAAATAATCCTCGGGGTTTCCGCTTGACTTTATTATGAAATCGTGCCCCTTGAAATACGGTAATTTCTTTGCAACAGCCGCCGCCGCAACTCGAATAAATTTCGGCAAACGCTTGTATTTTTTCATCATACCGGCTTCGTCGTACCACTCATATCCGGCGTATATTTCATCCGCCCCCTCACCTGACAGCACAACTGTTACGTGCTCTCTGGCAAGCTTTGCGAGAAAATAAAGCGGCAGACACGATGGATTCGACTGCGGCTCATCCATGTAATATTCGATGTCAGAAAGGTTGTCGAAGCATTCGTCGGCAGTTATCAGCTTACGGTAATTTTCGATTCCGAGCTTGTCCGACAGCTCTTTCGCATAGTCGGTTTCGTTGAATTTATCGTAGTCAAAGCCGACAGAAAAGGTCTTGTCCGGCATAAGGCAAGCAGTAATATAGCTTGAATCGACACCGCCTGATAAGAACGAACCAACCTTTACATCACTGATTCTATGTGCTTCAACCGACTCATGTACAGCACGGTCAATTTCATCGACATAACGGTCAAAATCGCCGGGAACTTCCGTAAAATCGGCATCCCAATAGCGTGTAACTTTAAGCTCCTCGCCGAATTTCAGGGTAAAGCTGTGAGCCGGCGGAAGCTTATATACGCCCTCAAAAAATGTTTCGTCGAGTGAGGAATACTGGAATGTAAGATAAGGTCGAAGCGCATTTTTGTTGAGCTTTTTCACAAATTTCGGGTGTTCGAGGAATGCCTTTATCTCCGAGCCGAAAACATAGTCTCCGTCCTCGGTGCGATAGTAGTAAAACGGCTTTATGCCAAAGATATCACGCGCACCGTAAACGGTTCCCTTTTTCATATCGTAGATAACAAACGCATACATTCCGCGAAGATGCTCAGCGAGCTTTTCTCCCCATTTTTCGTATCCGTGAACAAGCACTTCTGTGTCAGTTTCAGTCGAGAATACATGACCGTCGGCAATAAGCTCCTCACGAAGCTCCATGAAATTGTAGGTTTCGCCGTTATAAACGATAACAACACTGCCGTCCTCGTTATAAATCGGCTGGGAACCGCCGCCGAGGTCGATTATCGACAGACGTCGAAAGCCGAGCGCGATATCATCAGATATAAATTCGCCCTCGGAATCGGGACCGCGGTGAACAATGCGGCCCATCATTTTATTGAGTATTTCTTTTTTATTTTCGAGCTTTCCGGAAAAGCCCACAAATCCACACATGATAACTCTCCTATGGGATAAAATTTTGTTTTAAGCATTAATTATTATATTATATCACAAAAAAACACAAAAATAAAGTGGAAAACTGTAAATTCATTAACAAAAGCAAAAAATCATTCTCCGTCATTGTAAACGGTAAGCTTCGCTTCCTTGTAGCCGTCAATTCCGGACTTTTGAATTGCACCGAATATGCGGTGACGAAGTCCCTTGTTGTCGCGCTCAAGTGTCAGAAGAAGCTGTTTCATCGATTCACGTTCGGTGTTTTTGTCGGCAGGACACGGCGACTTGATAACCGGCAAAGGATGACGGTTAACAAAATATCTCACGTCCTTTTCCTGCGCGTAAATCATCGGGCGAATCATCGTCAAATCCTTTCGCGACAGATATGTCACCGGCGAAAATGAACCGAGTCTGCCCTCATAAAAGAGATTCAGCATAAACGTGTCAACCACATCGTCGAAATGATGTCCGAGCGCAAGCTTGTTGCATCCCTGACGCTTACATTCATCGTGCAGTGCCCCACGGCGCATTTTGGCGCAGAGTCCGCAGGGATTTTTTTCTTTTCTCACATCAAAAACGATTTTGCTTATCTGCGTCGGAACAACCACAAACGGCACGTCAATTTCTCGGCAAAGCTCGGCTATCGGGGAAAAATCCATTCCCTCAAAGCCCATATCAACTGTTATCGCAACAAGCTCAAATTTCTTCGGATAAAACCGCCTTAGCTCTGCAAGCGCAAGCAAAAGAGTCAGCGAATCCTTTCCTGCGGAAACGCCGACACCGATTCTGTCGCCGTCTGAAATCATTTCATAGTCGTCAACCGCACGGCGGATAAAGCTGAGTATTCTCTGAATTTCTTTCATAATATCAAACTCACTTTGAATATACTGTATAAATCATATTTTGGAGGTACATATGCCAAAGGTATTTATCGACCAGGGACACAATCCCCAAAATCCAAACGCCGGAGCAGAGGGAAATGGGCTTCGTGAGCAGGATATCACCTATAACATCGGCGTAGTTTTAGCGGATTTACTTAACAATAATCCCGATTATGAAGCACGTCTTTCGCGAAATTCGCCAACCGAGCAAATTGGCACTTCAAACTCATCAAGCCTTGCGCAGCGTGTACGCGAAGCAAACGAATGGGGCGCAGATATTTTTTTGAGCCTGCATACGAACGCATACACAAATCCGTCCGCCTCGGGAACCGAAGCATACGCATACCGCGTTGACAGCAACGGTTTTCGTCTTGGTGAGGATGTTGTTGAACAGTTAACACTCATTACAGGACTGCAAAACCGCGGCACATTCGCCCGTCCGTCGCTATATGTACTGCGCCGGACACAAATGCCTGCCGCACTTATTGAGATGGGATATATCACAAATCCCGGAGATGCGGCACTGATGTCAGAAGACCCCGAGCTTTTTGCGCTCGGAATATACAACGGAATATTGGAGTATTTTGGTATGTAATTTTTCGGAATATGTGGGAACAGTAAGCGTATAAACAAAAATTTCGGAGAAAAAAATGTCAAAGCAGAATTTCAGTCCCACATATGAAGAAAACTCAAAATATCTCGACACGGTTTTCGGAATTGGAAAAAATTACGATTTTGTCGGCCGTGAGCGAGTTTTTGCCGGGCATCGGGCAAAATTTTATTTCATCGACGGATTTGCAAACAGTGAGGTGCTTGACCGACTGTTTATTTATCTTGCGGAGCTTCCGAACATCGACACAATAGACGATGCCGAAAACTTCGCCGCACGTCATATGCCGCACACCGAAGCAACCGTTCAGCGTGACCTTGACAAATTCATTTATTCGGTCATGTGCGGTACAGTCGGAATAATAATTGACTCTGTAAATTCCGTGGGCATCACGATAGACACGCGAATTTATCCGATGCGCGGCGTAAGCCAATCGGAAAATGACCGCGTACTTCGCGGTGCACACGACAGCTTCACCGAAACGGTAAAGCAAAACTCCACGCTTATCCGCCGCCGAATACGTGACCCCAAACTTACATTTGAGCAAATGACCGTCGGCGAAACTTCACAAACGGATGTCGTCATCGCCTATATTGACGGCAAAGCGGATGCGGAATATGTAAAAGAACTTATAAGCAAGATTAAATCAATAAAAGTTGATGCGCTTACACTCGGTCAGCAAAGCCTTGCGGAATGCCTGTTAAAACGGGGCTGGTACAACCCATTTCCGAAATTCCGTTACACCGAGCGCCCCGATAATGCCGCTGCACATCTGCTTGAAGGCAGTGTTATTATCCTTACCGACACCTCTCCGGAAGCAATGATTCTCCCAACCTGCTTACTCGATTTCATGGAGGACACAAACGACTATTATCTTCCGACGCTGACCGGTTCATATCTGCGCATTCTTCGTTACCTCGTCTGCACACTGACGCTGCTTCTGACTCCGACGTGGTATCTGCTTATCAGTCATGTTGAATGGATTCCCCAGTGGCTTGATTTCATTCTCGTTGACATGGAATGCAATATGCCGATTCTTCTGCAGCTATATATAGTCGAGCTTGCACTTGACGGACTAAAGCTTGCATCAATGAACACGCCGAATTCGCTCAATAACACCTTCGGTGTTGTCGGCGGACTTATCCTCGGAGACTTCGCTGTACAAATAGGCTGGTTTGTTCCCGAAGTTATCGTTTATATGGCATTTGTCGCCATAGCGAATTTCTCGCAGTCGAGCTATGAGCTTGGCTACGCGTTCAAATTCATGCGCATTCTTCTCCTTACAACGACCGCAATAGGCGGCCTCGTCGGCTATATCGGCGGAATTGCTGCGATAATCGTCCTAACCGCCTGCAATAAGACCGCAAACGGCAAGCGCAATTATCTTTATCCGATAATCCCATTTAACCGGCGTGCACTGAAACGTCATATCGTGCGTGAAAAGCTGCGCACAAGCGGCGGAAAATCAAAGAGATAATCCACTTAGCGGATTTCTGTGCTCTCCTTCATCGCAGTGGTACAAATCTGGAAGAATGTCTTTCCGCGGTTAACGAGGAGTTCCTCGCCTGCCTCATTAAAGAGCTTGATTGGAGTATCAGCAGTAACTTTCTGCCAAGTAATTTTTTCGTATTTACCGCCGTAAAGGTAGTAACCGTCGCCGCTTCCCTCGGTTGTAACATCCATGTGCTTGTAGGAATCATTGGTGCTTGCGGTCGGGCAGTAAATTACAATTATGTTGTCAAACGATATCTGAACACCTGCAGTGTTGTCAACGTGTCTGTCGCCAAGAAACTGCCAGCGGTAATAAACACCCTCTTTGGAGTCGTATTCAAAATACGGCTGATGCGAATAGGAATATACTACCTTGAGGTATGTGGCATCTCCGCCCTCGGGTATACGGGGTGAATCGTAGGGCACAAAATCGAGCGGAGAATCAAAATTCTCGGCAAGCTCGGTGTTATATTTCTTATATGCAATACCGTCGGCAATTCTTTCGCCGGTAGTCATAAGGCTGTGCTCATAGCCCATGTTGCTCATACGCCAATTGTCGCGGTAGAAGCACTTGTAGGATATCGCATTGTCATTTACACCGTCGAGGTTGTTGACACCGCGTGCCTTGATTTCCTTGTATGCCTGCGTACTTCCGCCGGCGTGCATATAGATTGCGTTATGGTTTGCCGCAAAATCGAGGTAATACTCGCGTGAGGAGCGTACTGAACCAACAACCGGCAGGTTTTCGTAATCGGAAACGACCATCATAAGACGTGTCTGACCACCCTCAACGATACATTCATACATGATATCAGCGTACGAAATTCCTTCCTGGGGAGTTGCAACCTTAATATTATTTATCATAATTGCAAGCGGACGTCGTTTTTCGTAGTCAACCTCAGCTTCAAGTCCCGTAAGGGGATTTATTATCTCCGGCTCATTAAGCTCAGGTGCCGCAGTGGTTTCAGGCTCCGGCGCAACTGTGGTATCCACAGTTTCGGGGGGAATAACGGTTTCCACATTAAACGGGTCATTTACAGTTGTGTCCGAAACATCATTACCGGTCTGTGTATCGCCGCATGAAGAAACAAGAAGCATCTGGGAAAGAATTATAAGACAAAGTATATTTTTCATTTTATTCGATTTCATACAATACCTCGCAAAAAAGAGTGTTTTTGGCAGTTTATTTACCTATATATTATACTCCAAAACCAGCACATTGTCAATCATTATATGCAAAAGAGGATATTTTAGACTCTGAATTTTAAATTTATTAATATAATTTACAATTTATATGTATAATTTACTGAAAAAATATGCTAAAATTTATATAGCAATTATATCATATAGGAGGAACGACGATGAGCATACTCGGTAAAGATAAATATATAATGTACCGCGGCAAGCCGCTTGTCCGCGAAGGAAATCAGATTTGCTACGGAAATATGGATGACAAATATATCCTCTTTCTCGGAATAATGACAACAAAAAAGGTCGGCGACAAAGAAATTCCCGACCAGGTGCTCGTTCAGATACAGAGCACAGAGGATAAAAAGGTCGTAAAGTTCGACATGAAAAAGGGACTTTACGAGGCATTTGAATACGGTGTCATCTGGCTCGAAACCGAGCTTCGCAAAGCATAAAATTAAGCATCGACGTGAATTGCGTCGATGCTTTTTTGTATTATTCTTCGTCGGGAATGAGCGTAACCTTTGCCATAACAACATCCTTTACGGGCTTGTCGCGCATATCGGTGTCAACTGCGGCAATCTTGTCAACAACGTCCATACCCTCGGTAACAACGCCGAATGCGGCATATTCACCGTCAAGATATGTTGCATCCTCATGTACTATAAAGAACTGCGAGCTTGCGCTGTCCTTAACCATTGTACGTGCCATAGAGATTGTACCTCTGGTGTGGCTTAAATTGTTTGTAACTCCGTTAGAAGCAAATTCGCCCTTTATATTGTCGGGAGAGCCGCCCATACCGGTTCCGGTGGGGTCGCCGCCCTGAATCATAAAGCCGTTTATTACGCGGTGGAAGATAAGACCGTCGTAAAATCCTTCCTTAACAAGCTTTTCAAAATTTGCAACTGTAATCGGAGCAACATCGCCGTAAAGCTTAATTTTGATGATGCCGCCGTCTGCCATTTCGATTTTTACCATTTTTATATTCTCCTTTTAAAATAAATTACACATGAAACCGCTTTTTTAGCTCATGCCGTGTCCTGCGGTAAGAAAACACAAGCATCGTAGTAAAACAGAGCAATGATACCCCTGCCGCCGCCACCACCGGCCATTCAACCATTGACCAGCCAAACACCCACAAGAGCACCGATAACACCCCAAGCACAGCAATAACGAGCTGATAAATGGTATTTTCTCTGTACCGCTTCGGGCGTATAATAATCATCAGCGTCACAGCAAGCGCCGCCGCGATTATCAGAAACGGGATTATATAGTTAAGCGACCAACGGTAAAAGCCCGTTAAGTAATCAATAAAAAACACAAGTCCGCTGATTCCGAAAAGCTGCCAAAGCACAATCGAAGCCGGATTCGGCGTATATCTCAGAAGATTGATAAGGCTTATCAGGCAATAAACTATCGCCGCCACAGTGATAAATGCCCACGAATTCCCCGTCGGAACAAGATGGTCGACAAGCAGACTCGCCGCAATAAAAACAACAGCAATATAACTTATCAGCCTTATAACCATTCCCCGGCTGAACCGACCTTTTATATACGGATAGTCAGCCGAAAATTTCTCATCAAGCCTCTCCGTTTCCATATCACAAAGCGGACATTTTGTATTATCGTTTGCAAGCTTTACACCGCAATGCGCACAAAATCTCATTTGCTCTCCCCTTTGTGTTTTTTATCTCGTTTATTCGGTTTAGTTTCCTTTTTGAGCCGTTTTGCTTCTGCTTTTACAGCCTTCTTTTCCGCCCGAATCCCATGCTTTTCCGCTTTGTTCGGTTTTTGTACGGGTTCCTTTTTCGGCGGGGGTGTTTCGTTTGAAGAAAGAATTATTTCAATTCCCTGCCCCGACAAATAAGACAGCATAAACTGCTCAAGCGAATTGTCATCCACCGTGGACGAAAACGAAAGTGTAAGATTATCACCGTATGAACAGAGCGATGCCTTTTTGGTATGGGTTTCGGAACTGCCAATGAAAACCTCGAACCGTTCAACCCGGTCTGCAATAACCTCGGGAAGCGTAATTTTACCGAGATTTGAGAGCGTCATCGTATGCCGTCTTGCCGAGCTTTTGAAAAAGCCTCGCATAATCGGATTTTTCAGCCACAGCGGAACAAATTTTATGCCCGGTATACGTTCGATTTTAACGTGCTCATAAATCTGCGCTTCAAAATATTCGCGTGTCAGACACTCTGAAAAGCGTTTTTTCACAGCACACAGAACATCCTCAAATGATGAGTCGCGCTTCGGAAGTACGCTTACATTCATGTGACCGAAGAAGTTTCGCAGTGTCCCCGAATCGAACATTCCCCTCAAATTTACGGGAACGCTTATTGCTATCGGACGTTTATCCGATGAGCGTCTGTATGAAGTATTATAAATCGACCAGATAAGCAGCGCACAAATATATTCGCTGAGTGTTGCCCCGTTTGAACGTGCAAGGCTTAAAAGGCTGTGGGCAGATATGTATGCCGACATAACGCCAAGCCTTGTTCCGTCATATCTGTATCCGTCAAGACGGTGGGCAATCGGATCTTTTTCAGTACGCATCCCTTTTGGGAGGATTTCTTCACAATTAACGGCAAAGCTGTCCTCACCGAAATCACGCAAAATCACGTCTGATTCGCGCCGTATGTTTTCCTCCGGCACTTCACCGCCGCTTAAAACATTGAAATAGCAGTAAATGAGCACACGCATAAAGCTGACAGCACCCATCCCGTCCGCCAGCGCATGATACATTTCAAGATTGATTCTCTTATGAAAATATGTTACACGAAAAAGAAACCGTCTTTCGCCTGAACGGTATATCGGTGCACACGGATACTTTCTATCTTTTCTGACAATGGGACGGTCGTTATTGACATCAAAATAATACCAAAATAAGCCCCTATGGAGTTTGAGCGAAAATGCAGGCATTATCGCAAGTGCCTTTTCAAGCGCAGTCTGAAGCGCCGCCGGATCCACCTCGTCAAAAAGCACCGCGCAAAGGCGATATACATTCGGTGAACGTGATGTGGTAATCGCCGGAAAAATTTTTGCGGCGTTATCGAGTCTGTCCCAGTATGTTTCGTTTATTCCGCTGTGCGGCGCGCGGATGTTTCTGTATGCCATATCAGAAATACCTGCCACTGTATATTTTCCGGATGACTTTCATATATAATCATCCTTTCACTTAAAATATTGTAACCTATATATTATTATACTGTATACGAAAAAATAACACAAGCGCCATTTTGTTAATTTTAATCTTCGTCGACAATACTCGCTTGACATCGTGAAAAATCGGATGTATAATAAAGCTGTACGTCAGAGCGCATGAGAGTGAAAGCCCTCTCCCGTAACCTCCGAAGCATCTCCGATTACAACAAAGGCTTCGGAATCGCACTCATTTACAATCTGTTTTAAGAAAAACAGTTCTTTCTTTGGTACGACACACATAACAACATTTTTAGGCTCACCGGTGTAAGCACCGGTTGCGGAAAGCACAGTCGCTCCTCGGTCAAGACGTTCAAATATCAGCTTTACAATCATCTCGGGCTTGTTTGTTATAATAAACGCCTGACCGGCGCGGCGCGAACCTGATATCATAAAATCAAGTGTCTTTCCTGCCGCCCAGGTGCATATGAGTGAATAAAATATTCCGGTCATATCCTTGGTGAAAAATGCCGCACCGATAATAATTATTATGTCGGCAACGGTTATAATAGTTCCCATTGATGCATTTTTTAATTTAAGTTTTACAAGGCAGGCAATAAGATCAGTACCGCCGGTCGTATAGCCGCGTGCCATTACAAAACCGATTCCGGCCCCCATCACCGCACCGCCGAGAATCGCGCAGATAAGCGGATCGGTCGTAGTTACCGGGAAAAATGTAAAAATATCCGTCGCAATAGAGGTTGCCGCAACACCGATTACAGTGCGGCGTAAAAATCCCGTGCCAAAAAAATACGTGTTCGCCGCAATAAGCGGTATATTAAGAAGAATTATCATAATACCGACCGGCGTTCCGAAAAACATATTGAGCACCGTGGAAATACCCGTCATGCCGCCGAGTACGATATTCGCCGGCAGAATGAACATATTAAGCGCAAGCGCAAACATCACCGAGCCAAAAATTACAATTCCTGCTTCGTAAACCGCAGCTTTGAATTTTTTTCGTGTCATATTAAAATCTCCTTTATATAAATGTGAGGTAAAGATGAAAATAAAGAAAAAAGCATTAATACCGCTTATCATTATTTCCGCGGCGATTTTTACAGTACTCGCCACATACATCGCAAAAGAAAACCGCAATGTCGGAATAACCGAATATACAGTTTCAAGCGAAAATCTGCCAAAGAGCTTTGACGGTTACCGTATAGCACATATATCCGACCTGCACTGTGCTGAATTCGGCGAGGGCAATTCCACGCTTATCGGTATGCTAAAGCAGATAAGCCCTGATGTGATATTTATAACCGGCGACCTTATAGACCGGCGCAAGGGTGAAATGTCAATCGGCATCGACCTTGCCGCAGCCGCCGCAGCGATAGCACCGACATATTTTGTTTCCGGTAATCACGAAAACGACAACGAGGATTTTGGCAGCATCGCTGACAGGCTTACAAACGCCGGAATTACCGTGCTTCGCGGCGAGAGCATACAGCTTTGCGAAGCGGACGAATATATAACCCTCGTCGGCATCGACGATTCATTTGTAATCAAGGAAAAAGGCTCCGAAGAGCTTTCTGAAGACATAATCAAAGCAGAGCTCGACAAGCTCCCAGCGGTCGGCGAAGAATATACAATTCTCCTTGCGCATCGCCCCGAGCATATAAAGCTCTATTCCGAAAAAGGTTTCGACCTTGTTTTTTCGGGACACGCACACGGTGGACAGTTCCGATTTTCGCTTATCGGCGGTATCTATGCTCCCGGACAGGGACTGTTCCCTAAATACACAGAGGGAGTTCACACAGTAGGAAATACCGATATTGTAATAAGCCGAGGACTCGGAAACGCCACCTTCCCTTTCCGAATCGGAAACAATCCCGAGGTCATCGCTGTGACGTTAAAATCCAAATAATATATTATGTAAATAATATTCCAAAGAGCCGTATCGTTAGATACAGCTCTTTTTTATATTACAAAATCAGTCTTCGTATGCCATATCCTGCTCTGCGCTTACACTCATATATTCAAGAGGATTAACATATTCTCCGTTCACCTTCATTTCAAGGTGAAGATGAGGTTCCTCTGAAATTTCAATGAGTGCACTCTCGCCCACAGCACCTATTGTCTGACCCATCGAAAGCCGGGTTCCGATTTCAAAATCTGCCGCCGAATCAAGGGAAAGATTCATATACGTCGTATAAATATTATCTCCGTGATCAACCGTCACACAGCGTCCCATAAGAGGGTCGTTCCATATCTTGCAGACAGTACCGCTCGATGCCGCAACGACATCGCTTCCGACCGAAGCAGAAATATCAACACCGGTATGCGCACGGTAATCGTTCATAGTCAGCGAATAAACGGGGATGTCAATCTCAAAATTCTTTGCCACACTGCCGACAACGGGGACAACGAAATATTTAAGCTCCGTTCCGACTGCGACATCATCCTCGGTATCCTTTGAAGCAGGATTGTTTTTTTCGCCGCTGCCGGTTGTCTGCTCCGGTGCAGAGGAATCCGCGGGTTTTGCTGTGGTTGAAGGTGTACCCGACTGTGCGGATGTGTCATTTTCACCGAGTGTGCCCGACATACTGTCGTCTGTTACGGGAGTTTCCCCTCTGCGTTTTGATGCCACGGTGAACACCGAAATTGCAATCACCGCAACAAACATTGCGGCAAGCAGAAGGTATATCACCGTGTTGATTGAAATTTTCTTTGCTTTGTTTTCCATGTATTATTACCAACCTTTCATTTTTTCGACTGTAAATTTGCCGTCGGTTTGGTAATATTGTTAACTGCATGAAGCGAGTTTATACACGCAAAGGAAAATTATTAATCACAAAAAAGCCGTGCCTTGCAACTGATATTATATCATACCCTGAAGGCAAAGTCAACCCTGCCTTTTCCATACAAACAAATCGGGACAGACCAAAAAATTTTGACCTGTCCTGACTTATTTTTGCGATTCTTGGTTTTTAGAGGCATCGGAATTTTTTACGGAATAGGAGAAAGCTTTGCGAGCTTAACCGGCTCATCCTTAAAGCCGTAGAGTGTGGCGTGAAAGTTGGGGGAAATAAGTGTAATTCGGTATTTGCCGTTTTTCATACGGTCAACGCCCTCAACATTGTATCTTACTCCGCCGCAGAGTATCTGAATATATGTAGTCTTGTTAAACATACTCTTACTCATGCGAAGTTTTTTTATAAGCTCATCCGTCAGCGTGAGATTATCAATATCGATAGTTTCAGCGCATATTTTATTGGGCCTCTTTGTCATCTCCGAGATGGTCAAAACATTATGCGGTACTTTAGTTTTCATACGCCATGTCAAACCTTTCCAATAGTATACGGCTTCGCATCGCAAGCTGCTGTGCCGTACAGTGAACTTGCGCACTCGGGCTCCTCGCGCAAATCACCACAAATTATATTATATCACACATTCGTCAATTTGTCAATAGCAAACATAAAAATCACGACATTCCTGATACAAATGTGCAAATTGTTTCGATTTTTGTAAAAAAACGGCGACAGCATCAAGCCGTCGCCAGATATGTTATTTAATTTTAGCTTCAATAAACTGCGTCATTGTCTGCGTTTCACCGTCAGCAGTGAGCGCTGTTGTAATTTCGCAGGTACGTTTTGTAAAATTACCAAGTGAGTCGATGTAATAACAGATAACCACGTTTGTACAGTCAAATTTAACACCGTCTGATTCCTTGTCAAACTTGTTTGCATAATCCCCGGTCATTGTAAGCTTATAGCAATCGTTGCCTTTTTCAGCATTTGAAACTTCCAAATCGGTTATGTCTTCGGCATCAAAATCGATACGCAGAGTCTCATATATATCCGGCGCTTCTTCGGCATATCCGCCCACGCCGTCAAAAAGCTCAAACATCGTTTCGCCGCTCTTTACAAAAGTATATACCGTATTTTCGCCGGTTGCTGTTATCCACTCGTTTTTTTCGAGCTCAAAGTCAGGTGATTCCGGACCGTTTGAAAATCTCACATATGTTTCGATTGCTCTGCTTTCTTCAACCCCGGTAATATCCTTTTCAAGCGTAACCGTTTCATTGATGAGAATTTCACCGGCTTCAACACTCATTACTGTATCAGAAAGTTGATTAATTAATGTCAACTCCTCGCTGAAATCCTTTCCGCACCCAAAAAGCGTAGATGCCGAAATAATAAGCGCAGCCGCAAAGGAAGCACCTCTCAAAAATCTGTTCATTTACTGTTCTCCAAATAAAATTTGATTTATGTCCGCCGCAAAAGCACAGCAAACTGACGTTCTGCCGCAAATCGACGATTTGCGGCAGATGCTTTTTTAGTTAATGTAGTTTAAATTAAAGATACTTCTTTATAGTATCGGTAGCGTTCTCTGTGGGAAGTGAAGCAGTCATTGTGCAGTGAATGCCGTACTTTTCAACAAGTGCATTAACTTCATTGCAAAGCTTATCGAAGCTTTCAAGATCGTTATTGCAAATCTTAAGTGCAGAGTCAATGTAGATATCGGTGATATCGTGGTTGCTCGCGATGATGCCTGCAAAAAATCCGAAGAGCGACTGTCCATCGCAGATTCCGTACTGTTCGGTATCGATAAGGCGTGCGGTAGGCTTAATGTCGTATGTCAGCTTTGTTCCCTTTTCGATGCAGACAACAGAACCGTCAGTCTGTGCAGAAGCAGTGTTGACCATTTCGATAAGAGTCTTTGTCTTGCCTGTACCTTTTACGCCGATAATTAACTTTAACATAGTGTGAATCCTCCTTTAATTTGTGTTGATTATACAATGTTGTTTGTTTCTACTTATATTTTACACTAAAACTTCAAAAATTTCAAGAGGATTTATAAACAAAATGTACGATTTCCCAAAGTTTTTACAACTTGTACAAATCTATGCCAAATACTTGTCGGAAGCGACGAATTTATGACAAAAACTTATTTCGCCATTCTCGCTTCGAGCTTTGCCTTTTCGTCCTCGTAGCCGGGCTTTCCGAGAAGCGCATACATATTCTTCTTATAAGCCTCAACACCGGGCTGATTGAACGGATTAACTCCGAGAGTGTAACCCGAAATAGCGCAGGCAAGCTCAAAGAAGTATACAAGCCAACCAAAGGAATATTCGCTTCTGTCCTTAAGGTTAAGCACAATGTTCGGAACACCGCCGTCAACGTGTGCAAGAAGCGTTGCATTCATCGCTGCGCTGTTAACCTTATGAAGCTCCGCACCGGAGAGGAAGTTGAGTCCGTCGATATTTGCCGGGTCATTCGGAATGATAACTGTATCGTTCGACTTTTCGATATTGACTACGGTTTCGAAAAGATTACGTCTTCCCTCTTGGATATACTGACCGAGAGAGTGGAGATCTGTCGAGAAAATAACCGAAGCCGGGAAAATACCCATATTATCCTTACCCTCAGATTCACCGTAGAGCTGCTTCCACCACTCGTTCATCATAAGCATAGCACTTTCGTACGAAACGAGGATTTCGGTGGTCTTGCCCTTTCTGTACATGATATTGCGAAGTGCCGCATATTTTGCAGCATCGTTGTTTGCGATATCATCGGAAGAATAAGCCTCACGTGCTGCAGCCGCACCAGCCATCATTGCATCAATATCACAGCCTGCCGCCGCAATAGGAAGAAGTCCGACAGCGGTAAGCACCGAGTAACGTCCGCCAACATCATCCGGAACAACAAAGGTTTCGTAACCCTTTTCGGTTGCAAACGCCTTAAGCGTACCGCGAGCCTTATCGGTGGTAACGAAAATTCTTTCCTTTGCGCCGGCCTCGCCGTACTTCTTTTCAAGAAGCTCACGGAATATACGGAATGCAACCGCCGGCTCGGTGGTAGTGCCGGACTTTGAGATAACATTTATGCAAACATCCTTATCCTCGCAAAGCTCAATAAGCTCAGCAAGAGCGGAGGAGGAGATATTGTTTCCTGCATAGTATACCGAGGGAGTATCCTTCTTCTTTTCATTATATATAGGACTCTTGATGAATTCGATAGCCGCACGTGCGCCGAGATAAGAACCGCCGATACCGATTACAACGAGAATATCGCAGGTCTTCTTAATTTTTTCAGCCGCAATTTTGATGCGTGCGAATTCTTCCTTGTCGTAGTTTACGGGCAGGTCAACCCAACCGAGAAAATCGTTTCCAAGACCGTTTCTGTTTTTAACCTGAGAAATGGCACACTTTACGGCAGGCTCGATTCCTGCAAGGTCTTCTGCTGCGAGAAAGTCCGAAATATATTTATCGTTAAGCTTGAGTGTCATATTATTGACTCCTTTCATTGTAAAACCTGTAAATATAAGTATATATTATCTACACTAAATATATTACTACATTTTTCCGAGTATTTCAAGGGGTATTGTCAAATTCTTCACGTTCTCACAAAAAAAATATTTTTCCGAGAGCTTATATTTTTTGTGATGTTTTAACAAAAGGCAAGAAAAAAGCCGCCCCAGGAGCGACAAAACTTGAAAATTCCATATTTTTTTTAAAAAGTTTTGTCAAGTCTATTGCAATTTCAAAATAAATGTGTTATAATAGTCGTTGTTAGTTATGAATCAGCATCGCCATGCTCAAACCCACATGGCGGCTTTAATAATCGGAGGTAATAATCATGGCAAAGTGCAGCATCTGCGGAACAGTAGTACAGTTCGGTCTTGCAGTATCCCATTCCAACCGTAAGACAAACAGAACCTGGAAGCCCAACATCAGACGTGTTAAGGCTATCGTAAACGGCACTCCCAAGACCGTTAACGTATGCTCTCGCTGCCTGCGTTCCGGCAAGGTAACCAGAGCTGTTTGAGTTAAAATTATCGAAAGAGCCTGTGCATAGCACGGGCTTTTTCTGTTATATCATCCCCAAAAAGGAGAAAATCATGCCGTATATTCTTCTCGGTGAGCCGGCTTATATTAAATATGCAGATATTCTCGTGCAGCACGGCTACACTCCTATCGCTCTTCCTGCCGACGGCAAACTTAATAAAATTGTTAATACACACGCCGATACACTCATCTTCGCCGACGGAAATCACTTTATCGCAAACCGCGAATATTTGAAAAATTTTCCTGACGAAATCACAGCATATTTCACGCCAACAGATGACCGTCCGCATGGCGAATACCCCACTGATACAATATTTAATGCCCTGCCAGTCGGAAACAGACTCTTCTGCCGGACACAAAGTATATCTCCGGATATCGCCGATTATGCTGCGAAAAACGGATATACTGTGATTTCAGTTAAGCAAGGCTACGCACGCTGCTCAGCACTTGCACTCTCAAATGCAGTCATAACAGCCGACCTCGGTATCGGCACAACAATTGCGGCGCAGGGGATAAGTGTTTTTATAATCAGCGGCGGACACATATCGCTTGAAGGCTGTAAATACGGCTTCATAGGCGGCGCATCGTTCGTTGACGAACGAAATAAAACCGTATATTTTTTCGGTGACATATCATTTCACCCGGACGGAAATGAAATCACCTCATTTATAAAAAAACAGTGCTATAATGTTATCTCGTTTCCCGGTCCTCTCACCGATTTCGGGGGAGCTGTAATTTTGAACTGAAAAACGGGATGATAGTGCAAAAAAACGTGCGGATTCTTCATTGATTTTTCACTTGTGATAATATATAATATATTTTGGAGATGTGCTTTCAAAAAATACAAAACTGTCAAGGAGAAAACAAAATGCATGCAGAGTGGCAAAGGCCGCAAACAACAAGACGTTACGTCCACCCTCCAAAGTCTGAGAGAATGTTCACTCTCTGGAAAGAGGGCAAAATTGTTTTCGGCGAAACAACCGAGCCGATTACCGCACGCTACGAGGAAATAATTTCACGCGGTATATGGTTCACCGACGGCGATGGGAATCCTGCCGATTTCCGTACCGGGGAAAATATTCTCCGCGAGGACGGCATACCCGTTCATGGACTCAAAAATAAATTCGGCAAGCTCGATGCCAAAATCGAATGCTTCGCAGGCTTCGAAAGATTTTCCACCTGTTACATAAAGGCAACTGTTAAAAACAGCTGCAAAGAGCCGCAGATGTTTGGTTTTCTCATTCGTACCGGCAAAGAGGAAACACTCATCCCCGATGCTCCCGACGTTTATGCGCCGTACAACCCCAGTATTTCCGAATGGACAGCACTTGAGTCAACCTTCAGCTATGACGGAACGGTTTTCCGTGACGGTGAATATTACCTTCACGCCCCCGGATTTGAATGGGACAGCGATAAAGGATTTGCTTCTGTCACCGTTGAACCGAATGAAGAAAAAGTTCTCGTGTTTGCTTTTGGAAAAGGCAAAGTCAATACGTTCGACTACGCCGCCGAGATGGAAAAATGCGTCAAGGCATGGAAACTTGAGCTCACAAAAATAAACAAGCTCCCCGAGGGTATAAAGTCAAATCCCGAGCTGCTAAAAACAGTGAACCATCTTACAGTACAAATGCTCCAATGCTTCTGCACAGCCGTCGGAAGCAAGAATCTTTATCCTCGTCAGGGCGGACTTCAGCGCCGCATTTGGACAGGTGAAGCCTGGATGATGATTGAAGCTATGTGCCGCATCGGAGACTTTAACGATTATCTCGACCCGGTGATGGAGCTCTATTTCAACAAATTTCAAACCGAAAGCGGAGAAATGGTTCCCTTCGGAATAAGTTGGGCAATGGCAACTGCAACCGTTCTCTTTACATATGCCAAATATGCGATGAGTGCCGGAAAGGCAGTATGGGACAAATACAGCGAAAAAGCATTCAAAGCCGCAGAATGGATTCGAAATGTGCGTGTTAAAGAAAATTATACTGACGAAAAAGGCTGCCGCATACTGAAAGGTCTGCTTCCGCCTCTCCGTTCATGCGACGATGAACTGGTTTTCCAGGGCTGGACTGTAACCGATGCAAGCAATCTTTTCGGGCTCGAAGCATATGTCGAAGCAGCTGAACATTTCGGTGATGTTCATGCCAAAGAAATCCGCGAAGGTTATGAAGACTATCTTAATGACGTCAAGGGATATTGGAATGAGGTCGTTGCAAAAGCCGGTGACAGCGATGAAATCGAAGTGCCTTATGCAATCACCATTCCGAATGAGGCGCTCCATGAAAAATTCTTCTTCAGAGTTTCGGGCGGAAGAATTGTATATGCAGTAAACGCCGAGCGCAAGGATGCCGAACGTGTTCTTCGGCAGTATGAAAATTGCCAACGCAGAAAAGGCGGACTTTACGGCAGAATGAAAGATATAAGAAAAGACGTTTCTGTCGGTTCAGGCGCATATAACCTTGACGAGAACGGCAAGTGTGTAGTATGGTATGTCTGCTCAGACGAATATATGTGGTTTAAGACATTCATGCGCTGGGGTGAGCGCGAGCTTGCAGAGGAAATCATCCGCGACAACTTTAAGTTTGCGATGACTGACGAATATTATATGGTCGAGCGCTACAATCAGCGCGACCCGTACTTCGGTCCGTGGATGCCAAACGCTTCGGCAAACGGCAGAACTGTCAATATGCTGCTCGATTTTTACAAATAAACAGATTGCAGTCCGCTTTTTGCGGACTGCATTTTCTGTAATTCTCATTTTTGGGACGATAGTGCAAAAAATAGGGAAGAAAGTGCATTGCCTTTTCCGCCGCAAACAGCTATAATTATCTTAACAATCAATAACTGTTAAGGAGAACACAAAATGAAAAAAGAATGGCAAAGGCCTCAAACAACAAGACGTTATGTCCATCCTCCAAAAGCGGAAAGAATGTTCACTCTCTGGAAAGAAGGCAAGATTATCTTCGGCGAGATAAACGAGCCGATACGTGCAAACTGCTACGAAATTGTATCCCACGGAGTGTGGTTTACACACGGTGACGGTGAATCGGCAGATTTCCATACCGCAGAAAACAAAATACGCGAGGACGGAATTCCTGTGCACGGACTGAAAAACGCTTTCGGCGGACTTTCGGTTGAGCTTGAAACCTTCACAAGCTTTGAGCGCCGCCCCACCTGCTATATTAAGGCGACGGTAAAGAATGTTTCCGAAAAAGCCCAGAAATTCGGTGCATATATCCGTACTGCCACCGAGGGCGAGCTCGTTCACGGCTTCCCGGACGTATATGAGCCGTATTCCCCCGACATTGAAGTGTGGAAAGCACTTCCCTCCACATTCAGCTATGACACAAAAGTGCTTCGCGACGGCGAATATTATCTCACAGCACCGGATATGGACTATGATGCCGCACGCGGACATATCAGCGTAACACTTGCCTCAGGCGAAGAAAAAACGCTTATTTTCTCCTTCGGTAAGGGCGAAGCTGCTGACTTCGATTACACTGATGAAATGGCAAAAAATGTCGCAGCATGGGAACTCGAGCTTAAAAAGATAACCAAGCTACCCGAGGGTATAAAGGCGAATGACGAATATGTTAAGACTATCAAAAATCTCACCGTACAGATGCTCCAGTGCTTCTGCACCTCGGTTGAATCGAATAATCTCTATCCGCGTCAGGGCGGACTTCAGCGTCAGATATGGACGGGTGAAGCATGGATGGTCATTGAAGCTCTGACCAGAATCGGTGATTTCCGTGACTACACAGCCCCCGTTCTTGAGCTGTATTACGACACATTCCAGAAAGAGGACGGCGAAATGGTGCCTTTCGGAATAAGCTGGGCTATGGCAACAGCAACTGTAATTTATACATTTGCAAAATGTGCAATGGGTGCCGGCAAAGCTCTTTGGGATAAGTATAGCGAGCAGACCTTCAAGTCATTTAAGTGGATAATGCAAAAGCGGGTTCCCGAAGCCTATACCGACGAAAAAGGCAATCCGATACTCGGCGGACTTTTTCCCCCGCTCCGTTCCTGCGACGACGAGCTGGTATTCCAGGCGTGGTCGGGAACGGATATACATAACCTCATCGGCATAAAAGCATATCTCGATGCGGCAGAGTATTTCGGAGATGCTCATACAAAAGAAATCCGCGAGGGATATGAAGATTATCTCGAAACACTCCGCGGATACTGGCGCAGTGTTGTCAAATCGGCAGACAACAGCGAAGATATTGAAGTTCCGATATCGCTTACGATTCCGCCGGAGGTCATGTTCGAAAAATATGAGTTCTGCATCCTCGCCGGACAAATTTTCGCAACCGGTGTTGCAGGCTGCAAGGAATTTGACCGCGTAATGAAAAATTACGAAAAGCACGGACGCAGACACGGCGGACTTTACTGGCGTATGAAGGACAAACGCAGCAACGGCGCGGCAAAATATAATCTCAACGAAGACGGTAAAAGTGTCGTATGGTATGTTTGCAACGACGAATTCTGGTGGTTCAAGCACTTTATGAATGTAAACGACCGCGAGCGTGCAGAAGAAATCATCCGCGACAACTTTAAATTTGCAATGACTGACGAATATTATATGGTCGAGCGCTACAATCAGTGCGACCCATATTTTGGTCCGTGGATGCCGAACGCCTCGGCAAACGGCAGAACGGTCAATATGCTGCTCGATTTTTACGGATAATAATAGTAAATCGCCCTGCAAAATGCAGGGCGACCTGTTTTATGTACAAAAGCAAAAAGCACGTCATACGACGTGCTTTTTTGGAGCTGCTAATCAGAATCGAACTGATGACCTCATCCTTACCAAGGATGCGCTCTACCATCTGAGCCATAGCAGCGTGATGGCGACCGAGATGGGGTTCGAACCCACGACCTCTAGCGTGACAGGCTAGCGTTCTAACCAGCTGAACTACCCGGCCATGTCATCATCACGACCAATATTATATCATAACAAGACACGTTTGTCAATAGCTTTTTTCAAAAAAACAAAAAAATTTAATTCCCGAAATAATTTCCTTTTCGGAAGCTGTTTCGGGAATTAAATCAGTTTATTAAATCATGTCAGCAAAGCTCAACGGTTACCTTATTATCTGTATATGAGTCGTGTCCGATGAATATTTCAAATTCGCCTTTTTCAACGACATACTCACCACCGGGTGTGAAATATCCGAGGTCTTTTTCAGTGAGAGTAAACTCAATCTTTTCAGATTCTGCGGCTTCAATGTAAAGCTTTTCAAAGCCTTTAAGCTCCTTAAGCGGTCTTGTGTATGAAGAATATACATCTCTGATATAAAGCTGTACAACTTCCTTTGCGCCGCGTTTTCCGACATTCGAAACGGTAACAGAGAATTTTACGCCGGCTTTAAGCTCATCAAGCGTAAATTTTGTCTTTTCTGCGTTAACTTCGGAATATTTAAATTCAGTGTAGGACAGTCCGTATCCGAACGGATAAAGAGGAGTCGAGAGAACATCCTCATAGTTGGGGTATCTTATATCGTCGCTGTAATAGCCGTTTACAAGACGTCCGGACGGAGGGCAGTTGTAGTAAATCGGAATCTGTCCGGTCGCACGGGCAAATGTCATCGGAACTCTGCCGCTCGGACAAACGTCGCCAAAGAGGACATCAGCCGTTGCAAGTCCGGTTTGTGTACCGCCGTGCCATACATAGAGAATTGCATCAACCTCATCTTCAATTTCGCCAAGTGCAAGCGGTCTGCCGGCACTGATAACGGCAACAACCTTTTTGCCAAGACGCTTCAGAGTATGTATCATTTCTGCCTGCGCCTTGTCGAGAGAGATATCCGCAACAGAATGTGCCTCGCCGGTAAGACTGTAATTCTCACCAATCACAGCAACAACTGTATCGCAGTTTCTGCTATCCGTGTATCTTAAGGAATCAAGCTCAACTGCATTCGGAGCAGCCGCCTTTATTGCATCTGCGATGGTTGTAACATAGTCAAGGTTAAAGTCGAGTGTCCAGCTTCCGAGCATATTTCGCTTATCGTTAAGGAACGGGCCGGTAATGCCGATTTTTTCATCCTTATTAAGCGGCAGAATATTGTCCTTATTCTTTAAAAGGATGCAGCACTCACCGGAAAGCTTTCTTGCTGTTTCAAGATGCTTATTTACATCAAAGGAATGATATTTGCTGTACGGCTCCTCAAACAGACCGAGCTTTAATTTTACTTCGAGTATGCGAAGCACTGCAGTATCAATTGTTTCCATCGAAACCTCGCCATCGTTTACAAGCTCCTCAAGATGGTCAAAGCAAAGCTTGTTCATCTCCATGTCAAGTCCGGCGTTAACTGCGAGCTTTGCCGCTTCTTTGTAGTCCTTTGCAACACACTGATGTGTAAGCTGATGCACACATCCGGCATCACTTACGACAAATCCTCCAAATCCAAGTTCGCCGCGCAAAATATCGGTGAGATAATATCTGCTTGAGGTTGTCGGCTGACCGTTTATTTCGTTGAAGGAGTTCATAACAGTCAGAACATTCGCATCCGCAGCTCCCTTGAACGCTTTGGTATAGAAATTGCGCAGAGAATAATCGCTGATTTCAGTTCTGTGATAATCTCTGCCTCCCTCGGATGCACCGTAACCGAGATAATGCTTAGCGCACGCCGCCATTTTATACGGGATTTCTGTTCCCTGGATACCCTCGACAGCCGCCTTTGCAGCCATAGCACCGACATACGGGTCTTCGCCGGGACCTTCAATAATACGTCCCCATCTCGGGTCACGGGAAAGGTCAAGCATCGGTGAGAACGTCCAGTTTATACCGTCACAAAGAGCCTCATCGGCAGTTTCGGAATATGCTTGTTTTATTAGCTCAAAATTAAATGATGCGCTCATCGCCAAAGCAATCGGATATACAATCTGATGTCCGTGAATGACATCTCTGCCTATCATAAGCGGAATTTTTGAATGGCTTTCTTCAACTGCGGTTTTCTGGAGCTCATCTATAGTTTCCTTGAAAAAAGTATTATCGCTGTCACAGGGAATTATAGAACCTGCCATGATAACAGAACCCACCTGTCCGGCACGTATAAGCTCTTTAATCTCATCAACTTCCGGCTGTATACATACCATATTAAGCTGTCCGAGCTTTTCCTGCAATGTCAGCGTATCAAGTATTGATTTTGCTCTTTCCTTGATATTCATGATAATGCTTTCTCCTTATCAAAAAAATATGTTCTCTGTATTTTAACACATATATTATGTTATGTCAATGCCAAAATAATATTTTTACCATTATCCGTCTTTTATCATTGTAATACGGTATATTGACATTTGTGTATTTGCGGTGTATAATTTATATAAGTAAAAAAATCATGGGGGCAAACACATGACACAGGATTGGCTGCACCGCGAACGTATGTTAATCGGCAACGAAGCGGTCCGGAAAATAAAAGAAAAAACAGTGCTTTTGTTTGGCGTCGGCGGAGTCGGAAGCTTCGCTCTCGAAGCCATAGTACGTGCCGGAATAGGCGGTGTTGTGCTTGTTGACAACGACACTGTATCACTAACAAACATCAACCGTCAGCTTATCGCTGACACCACAACAGTCGGCAAGCTCAAAACCGAGGTCGCCGCCGAGCGCGCAAGAGCGATAAATCCCGATATAAAGGTAACACGTTACGATATATTCGCAGACGTCGGTAATATTCCGTCAATCATTGACCAAACTCACCCCGACTATATAATTGATGCAATTGACACAGTAACCTCAAAGCTTGCGATAATATCTGCGGCAAACGAACGCGGTATCCCCGTAATATCGTCAATGGGTACCGGCTCAAAGCTCGACCCGACACGCTTCCGTATTGTCGATATTACAAAAACGCACACCTGTCCGCTTGCTAAAGTTATGCGCCTGAAGCTGCGCGAGATGGGAATTACACACTGCGATGTATTATTTTCGGATGAACTTCCGATAAAGACATCATCGGCAAGCGAGCTTGAAGGACAGACAACACGCCATATCCCCGGTTCGGTTTCGTTTGTGCCGTCAGCGGCAGGACTTATAATCGGCGGTTATGTGATAAGGAAGATTGCAGAAATATAAAGCGCAAAAAAGAACTTCACGGCTGTCACTCATTCAGTCATGAAGTTCTTTTTATGCCGAGCGGTAATATTTTTTCTCTGCGGTAAATATAATGTAACAACTGAAAATAAATCGGAGGAATTAAACTATGTTCGTATATTCGCTCAGAGGAAGCACACTTAAATTTTTCGGAGTTACCGTACTTGCATTAGCGGCACTTGTAACACTTTTAGTTTTCATTCCCACTGCCGAACCGGCAATGTCGGGTGGTGTACTCGAAACCGTTGAAAAAGTAAAATTCGACAAAATTAAAAGCGCAGATGACCGCATAGAATTTCTGCGTCAGTTCGGCTGGGAGGTTGAAGCGGCTCCCGTTGAGGAGGTTGAAGTCACAATACCTGCTGAATTTGACAAGGTATATCAGAACTATAATGAGCTTCAGAAAAAGCAGGGCTTTGACCTTACGAAATACTTAAGGAAAGATGTTATGCGTTATACATACCGCGTGACAAATTATCCCGGATATGACGGCGAAGTATATGTAAATTTCCTCGTTCACAAGAATAAAGTCATCGGCGGCGATGTATGCTCTGCGGATGCAAACGGCTTCATTCACGGACTCGACCGCAATATCGAATATTAATTTTCTGAAATTCCCTCGTTACATATGAGGGAATTTTTACTTTCGGAACAAATAAAGGCGCAAATATGTTCTTTCATCAGCAAACACTGACAAAATTTTAACTTTTTTCAAAATCCTATTGAAATTCAGAATTCAATATAGTATAATGGATACATAGTAGTATGTACTTTGGCACATAGGAGAAGAAACATGATAAAAGTAGTATCAATTGACAATATCCGAAAAAGTGACGCTTACACAGCAGAAAAATTTACAACCATGCGCGGTCTTATGGAGCGTGCCGGAAAAGCTGTTTTTGAAACAGTTGAGTGGCGTCCGCCCGTTGCCGTCGTATGCGGTATCGGAAACAATGCCGGCGACGGGTTCATCGTTGCCGAGCTTCTTCACAAAGCAAATATCCCCTCTGAAATATTCATGCTGTCAGACAGATTTACTCCCGACGGACAGTATTTCTATGAGCAGTGTGAAAAGCTCGGCATCACAATTCACCGCGGACTCGGAGAGTTTAACCTCGACGGCTTCAACACCGTCCTCGACTGTATCTTCGGCACCGGCTTCAAGGGTGAGGTTGAAGACCCGTTCCTTACAGCTATTGAGCGCATAAATCAGAGCGGCGCATATATCGTTTCAACCGACATAAATTCCGGGCTCGGCGGCGACAGCGGCCTCGGAAAGAACTGCGTCCACTCCGACCTCACGGTTTCGCTCGGCTATTTCAAAAGCGGACATTTTCTCAACTCCGCGAAGGATTTTATAAAAGATAAAGTCAACTGCGATATTGGAGTACAGCTCGTTGATGAGCCGTCGTATCTCATCGAAAAATCGGACATCCGCCGTCTTTTTGAACACCGTCCGAACAATTCCAACAAGGGCGACTACGGCTCTGTGGCATTAATCGGCGGTTCGGTTCAGTACAGCGGCGCGGCAAAGCTTGCAAATATCGCTCTCGCCGCACTCCGTTCGGGTGCCGGAATCGCAAAATTAGCTGTTCCCGAAAGTATCGTTGACGCAGTGCTCCCCTATGTACTTGAGTCCACACTCTTCCCTCTTGATGAAGTGGACGGCAAATACTCGTTCTCCTACAGCACAGCGGATAATCTCATGCACCGCGTTTCCGCCGCCGCAATCGGAATGGGTATGGGACGCTCAAGCGAGATTAAACGTCTGCTTGAATATTTGCTTTGCGAATACAGCGGTAATCTTGTTGTTGATGCAGACGGACTTAATGTCCTTTCGAAAATCGACAAAAACCGCTTTAAGAATTCCCCCTGCAAGCTTATCCTAACACCTCATCCGAAGGAATTTGAACGTCTTTGCGGCGAAAAATTTGAAGATTTCAAGGGCGACCTTATCGCTTCGGCGAAAAAATATGCCGCAAGCACCGGTTCAATTCTGCTTCTCAAGGGTGCAACCTCAATCATCACCGACGGAAATACGGTATACCTCGTTGACCGCGGATGTGCCGGAATGGCAACAGCCGGAAGCGGAGATGTCCTGAGCGGTATCCTCGCCGGAATCTGCGGCTGGGTGGACGACGATGACCTCTTGCTCGGCGTTGCGGCAGGTGCATATATTGCCGGTCTCGCCGGTGAGATAGCGGCAAAAGAAATTCCCCAGGTTTCAATGATTGCAAGCGATACTGTAAATGCAATTCCGAAGGCTGTTGCTGAGGTTCTTGCTTAACATAATATAATTAATGAGAGAGATGAAAAATACATCTCTCTCATTTTTATTAAATTACTGCATCCCCACTCCAAGACGAAGCTTGTCTGAAATCATCGCGATAAATTCGGAGTTGGTGGGCTTCCCACGCTGACGGCTTATCGTATAACCGAAGTAACGGTTAAGCGTTTCGAGGTCGCCTCTGTCCCATGCAACCTCAATTGCGTGACGGATAGCACGCTCCACACGTGAGGTCGTTGTAGCATATGCTTTAGCAACGCTCGGATAAAGAGATTTTGTTACATAATTTATCATATCCGGGTCATTCACCGTCATTCCGATTGCACAGCGAAGATAAGTAAATCCTTTAATATGAGCCGGTATACCGAGATTATGAAGTATTTCGGTAATCTGCGTTTCAAGCGAATCATCTGTGCATCCCGAAGAAAATGCCGCCGGTTCCATGGCAACTCTCGAAGATATATTTTCATTAACCATACGTCTGCCGGAAAGTGCTCCAAACACTGCATCACAAAATTCGGGAATCGAAAACGGTCTGATAAGATAGGTCGTTTCCGTCATACGACAGACCTCTCGAAGCACATCCTCGTAACTGCGCTCACCGACAAAAAGCATCACCGTACCGCGGTATCCCAGCTCCGAAGCTCTGCGGTTCTCATTGTAAGCAAGCTGCATCGACTCCACACTTCCGATTGACGTTTCGCAAATTACAAGCGAATAAGTGCGGTCACTCATGAGCCGTTCAGCCTCTCTTGCATCTCTTGCCTCGTCAACAACCGCAAATCCGATTCGCTCAAGCAAATTTGTCATTTCACGGCGTCTGTCGTTTTCTGCACTGCACACCAGAAGTCTGCTCTGTTTTTCTGTAATCATGATATACTCCTTAAAGTTTGATTTTTCCGCCATCTTCGGCGGCATTTGTCATTACTTCCATATTATACCATATTTTTCCAGAAATTGCAATATATAAAAAGAAACTTTTCTGCCAAATTTTGGAAGAAAAGTTTAGTAATTATTTACAGCTGTATGTCGAATAAGGTCGAAACTACTTTGCCTTTCGTATATCGGGAATATTCGCAATCATAGCAATGAACTCCGCATCACTCGGACGTCCGCTTGAAAAATTCACCGTATGCCCGAAATGCTGTTGCTGTACAATAGGGTCACCGCTGGTCCACGCGCGCGTAATAGCACTGCGTATTGCACTTTCCACGCATGAAACCGTGGTATTGTAAGTTTCGGCAATTCTCGGGAATATCTTTTTATTTAATGAAGAAAGAGTGTCCGGCTCTCGCACAGCAATCTGTATCGCATCGAGAAGGTATCTGTGTCCCTTACAGCCAACCGGAACACTAAGCTCCTTGAGAACCTCATAAATACGCTCTTCGAGTGTTGGATTTCTCATCTTCAAAAGGTCATAATTCATAATGGAAGCTCCAAATAGGTAAATTTATATTGTTTTATAGTATATCACAGAAATTCAGGTTTGTCTACATTTTTTTATTAAATAAAAATATATTATCCAGAAATGATATAAAAAAGAAAACTTTTCCGTATTTTTTCAATAAATTGCCAAAAAACACTTGTCAAGTGAGCAGGTATGGTGTATAATAATTAATGTATTAAAAAATCACCGTCAATACGGCGTGTTACATATCGGAGGAAGAATCATGTTAAGACACAGCAAAAAGGATTTCATAAAGCTCCCAGAGTCAGAGCTTCAGATAATGCAGCTCATCTGGGATATGGATAAAGCAGGAGTGCCGGATATTCATGCCGGCGCATTAATGTCCGCTTATCCCGATGAAATCGGTCATCTTGCACTGACAACCGTCCTCACTCTTATTTCCAGACTGCAGAATAAGGGCTTCATCCGCCTCGAAAAGCACGGACGTGCGAACTGTGCAGTTGTCATCGCCGACGAAAACGAATATAAGCGCAAGGCGGCGGCAGATTTTGTCGCAACTGTTTATCAGAACAATACAAAGGGACTCATCTGTGCTCTTTGCAGCGAAGGAATCCTCGGCGAGGAAGATTTGGCAGAGCTTCGCAGAGAAATAGAGTCCGACCTCGGATAAAGGCGGTATCACTGTGTTCAGCTTTATTTTGAGCCTTCTTGTGCTGAGTCTTATCTTCAGCATTTCCTGTGCGGCAGCTTTTTTCTTACGAAAAAAGCTTCTCCCGGGACGTGAGGGCATAATGTATCCCGTGTGGATAGTAATACTTATAATTTCAGTACTGCCAATCGGGATAAACATTCCAACCCCGAGCAGTAATAATATTGAATATTCCGTATCTGATGTCAGCGCTGAAAACGAAACGGTAAATAGCAGCGATAATGACAAAGCTTTTGAAGTTTACGAATCAGGTACAGCGACATCAGTCCAAATATCCGAGCAAAGAACCGCCAACGGCAGGATATATAAGCTCCGTCGGTCAATGGCGGCGTGTACCGGATATGTAAACGAAATTTCAATCGGTCTTTTTGCTTTGTGGCTTTCGGGAGCAGTTATCGGCTTCGTCCGTGCCATGTGTAAATACACCGATTCGAGAAAACTCATGATGGCAACCTCTGAAATCTGCCGTGATAAACGCATTATACATATTCTGAACGAGCTTCGCCTTACCATGAATATAAAGCGCAGTGTAAAGCTGCGCATCTTCGGAATAGAATCGTTCATGTCCCCCTGCGTATGCGGATTCATATTCCCTACATTATATATTGAACCGGGATGTCTTTCAATGCCGGATAACGAGCTTCGCTGTATACTCACGCACGAGCTTACACATATGCGCCGGTTTGATATGCTAACAAAACTCTTCTGTCTTTTTGTAACATCTGTTCACTGGTTCAATCCGACCTCAAAAAAGGTGCGAGAAACCGTTCTCGAGGACTGTGAACTCTCGTGCGACTACAGCGTTGTAAGAATGTTTGGTGTCGGCTCGAGCGGTATGTATATGGGAACAATTCTCGATTTTACCGAGCGCTATTCAAAGCACTGCAAGCTGATTTTCCGCGACGGAATGAGCTGCGGACTTTTCGCAAGTGAGCCGTCGGGTGCCGCATTTATGAAAATGCGCTACTCTAACATGAAAAACTACCGCGGCGGAAGGCTTATGCTTCCAATCGCAGCCGCATTTGCCGCCTTCTCAATAGGATTTAATATATTCACGCTGTCGTTAAGCTCAAATATCACACTTTCAACCTTCGGCTCGGCAATAAAGCTCTCTCCCGCATTTGACATTATGATACGTGCATATTACGACCTCGACTCAAGCGACTATATCACCCCCGAAATGGTAGACGGTATAAAGTCAATTAAGGTCAGCGTAAACAGCGATTATAAAAACCGTATGCTCGTTGAATTTACAGTTAATTCCGATAGCCGTATAACCCGTCCGCTGCCGCTGGTATCAAAGGCAAACTATACAGAAAACCTACTGCTTGCAGCAATTTGCGAGCACGAAGAAAGCACTCCAAAAACCGGTGCTGACAGTACATCTTACGGTTTGTCGCACTATAATCATTTCAAGGCATATTATGTCCTGACAGATGCCGGCAATTTAAATTTCGACGAAACCAATACTGTCGGTGGATGCTATGTCCTCGATTCCGGCTCAACAGAGCGTGAGCTTGACAAGCTGCATCATATGCTTGATGAGGTAGGCCTTCTTGACGCATGGACAATAACTTCAACCGAATTTGACGCTTCCTCGCTCGGATATTTTGACAATCTCGAAAGAGTTGAATTTGTCGGACTTACCCCGATCGGATATGATTTCCCGGACAGCGTGAATGTTATAATCTCACCGAAGGACAGAATATTATATCCGTCCCCGATAAATCCGGTACATAACATTATATCCGAAACATGACACGTTTTAATGCGAAAGCAACTGAATAAAAGTGAATTTTGTAACTTTTAACGAAGAAAAATAGCACATACCCCTTGACTTTTTCCCGTAAATATGGTATAATAAATAGCCGCTTGATTTGTACGGTCTTAATTTGCGTTAAAACGCAAAACCTGCATCAGCGAGTTCATGGCAAAATGCCATTCAGAAAGTGAGGTGCTTTTCGTGTTTGCAATTATCGTAACAGGCGGAAAGCAGTACAAGGTTAACGAAGGCGATGTTATCTTCATCGAAAAGCTCGATGTTGAAGCAGAGGACAAGGTTACTTTCGACAAGGTTCTTGCTCTGTCGAACGGCGACAAGTTCACCGTTGGTGCTCCTTATGTTGAGGGCGCAAGCGTTGAAGCTAAGGTCGTTAAGAACGGTAAGGGTCCCAAGATCCACATCCTGAAGTATAAGTCCAAGAAGGATTCCAAGAAGAAGATCGGTCACAGACAGCCTTACACCAAGGTTCAGATCGAAAAGATCGTTGGCTAATCCAAAATGACAAAGATAGTTTTTCATAAGTGGGATAACGTATTTTACGGCTTCAGCGAGCAGGGGCACACCGGTTACGGCGAAGCAGGAAGCGATCCGCTCTGCGCCGCCATCTCCGCTATGACCATGCTGATAATCAACACCATTGAGGTTGCTTACGCTTCTGACGTTGATTATACTATTGATGAAGAAACCACAGATATCAGAGTTATTGCGCACGGTGCTCTTCCCGAATTTGAGGAGGACGAACGCAAACGCTTTGCAATATCGGGTCTTATCCAGGCTTATTACTACCAGCTCAACGATTTAATCGAAGAATACTACGAGTATCTCGATGTTGATGTGGTAGAGGAACTCATCTGACTTGTAATTCAAATTACGCTTTTTCTCAATTAAGATAACGGAGGTAGATTAACTATGTTAAAGCTCAGCTTACAGTTTTTCGCTCATAAGAAGGGCGTCGGCTCCACAAAGAACGGCCGCGACAGCGAAGCAAAGCGTCTTGGCGTTAAGAAGTCTGACGGCCAGGCTGTAAAGGCAGGCAACATCATCATCCGCCAGAGAGGTACAGCAGTACATCCCGGCAACAATGTCGGAATCGGCAAGGATGACACCCTGTTGCCCTTCGTTGACGGCACCGTCAAGTTCGAGTATATCGCAGGCGGCAAGAAGGCTGTCAGCGTTTACAGCGCGTAAAACAAAACAAAAAAAGAGGCTCTCTGCAAATGCGGAGAGCTTTCTTTTTTTATAATTATTTAAGCCTGCTGAGCATTACGGCAAATTCAGCCCGGGAAATGTTTGAATGCGGTCTGACTGTACCGTCAGTGAAGCCTTTGATGATACCTGAAGCGATACAGCTTGCAATTCCGTCAACTGCCCATGAGGAGATGCTGTCAGCATCGGAAAACGTGATTTCGGCAGACTCGGTTTCAGGAAGAATAATGCCGAGAACCTTGCAGGCTTCCTCACGTGTTATAGTTGCATTGGCATCGAACAAAACCGTACCGTCTTCAAGTGTGGCGCGTCCGTTCATGAGTTCTGATGCGATTACGGCACGTATGTAAGGAAGCTTGTCCTCGGGAGTATTATCCTCACACATTATTCCCTCCTCTTTAAAGGGAGAAATGTCAATTCCAAGCCGACGGGTTAATATTTTTGCGAATTCCCCACGTGTAAGGCTCACATCTGGAGAATATATGGGCGCACCGTCGTCACTTACCTCGCAATCGGAGTCTTCCAGGGCATAAACTTCATATAGTGCAAGTATTCCGGATTCTGCCCAGTGCCCCTCAAAACCTGATATTGCATATTTTTCGGGACTGCCATAATGTATTATTGCCCCGTCAATTAAAAGTGTCCCTTCCGATTCCGGCAAGATTTCAAACACTAAAAGTGAATCAAGAATAAGATTCATCTCTTTTAATTCATCAGGTATGACTGCGGTAAGCTCGCACCATCCAAGCGGAACGGTATAATCTTTTGTCACACTGTATTCGAGCGGATGACTGCCTCCGTCAGAGTCAAGCAGTATGGCAGTAGGTGAAATCGGCAGATCACCGTTTACCCAAAGTTTTATGCTCTTTGCATCAGCAGCAATTTTCACGGGTGTTTTAGGCTTGAGTGAGGAAACGGCATTTTCTTGACCGTCAGTGTGCGAATATGAAATCTCAAGTGATGCCTCTGACTTATAACCGCCCTCATGCGGCTGTAATTTTATCTTTGCGATATCAGATTCGGCTGTGAAGCTGTCAACCTGTGCCTTATCTTCAAAATCTGCGATAATATCGGAAAAATCTCCGATTTCAAGTGTTATATATTCCGAAAACTCGCCGTAACTAATACCAATTTCGACCATTCCCTCATAAGGGCCACCGCCAAATGACTGAAAGTTTCCGTCAAAATCGAGATAGCCGAGGTCACACACGAGCATTGCACCGGGGTATAATTCCGGTTCGGGAACATTCTGTTCCCCGTTAAGTGTATAAGAAAACGAGCCGGCATCACAAAGAAGAATTTTTCCGCCGAGTTTTGCTTGAGCTTTAATCTCGACAAACGTACCCGGGCGAATTTTTTTCGCACTTGCGGTAAACGTGAGCGAATCGGGATTATCAATAACAATTACGCTGACATCTCCGTCGATTTTATTTTCCGCGCTTGCCGTGCTGACCGTTAACTTGTATTCTCCCGGAATATTTCCTGCCGTAAATCTGTTTTTTGATAACATTCCGGCTCCGTCATCATATTCCTCGGCAAAGCTTAAATCAAGCATATCACCGTCAATCTGCATACCGATTGGCATATACGCCGAATCGAGAATCTGCGCTGAAAAATCAACCGTACTTCCTGCGAGAACATATGGAGTATTCGGCGCCGCAGACAGTGCCGCCGGAATACCGTCCGATTCTTTTCCGCTCACAAACAGTATCGCATTTCCAACAGCACGGTAGCTTGTATCCGCCGGTGAATTTATGTATACGCAGTTGGTGTTGTCGGACGCTTTAACCATAACCGTGGTCGAGCCGCCGCCGTCGAGATTGATTGCCGTTACACATCCAAGCTCTGCCATAACCGCTGAAAGCTCGGAAAGCTTTAGTCCCCGTGAAGCGGAAACACGTCCGTCAACAGCAAAAAACACAACACTTCCGTCATCCCTGATGCCGACTGCGGTACGGGGATGACTTATTTTTTCGTGGTCTTCGTCGATTATACCGTCAGGCATTACGCCCTCATTGAGTATAATATCACCGCCGCCTATCGCTGTAACAACGTCGTTCCATCCCTCGGCACAAGTTGTATCAAACTGCAAAATATCCCCGACTGCTATTGTTTCAAACAGATGATAGTCATAAAATGCCTCAGATATGGATAGCACAGCACATCCATCCGGTATTGGCGTATCCATTCCGGATTCAATAATATCCTCAACCAAACCAAAAGCCGTGCCTTGTGCCATGAGCGGCTCGGAAAGCTGAATGATAATTTCGCGTGAATTTTCGGTTGACTGTGTGGTTTCTTCGAAATCCTCCGTCAGCATATATACTCCCCATTTTGAGGGATATTTGTTAAGCTGATTTATTTTGAGAGCTTCACCGCCGCCCGTGATATTTGTCACCGTAATCGAAACATACGGTTGCCCTATAACCGCACTGCCGTCAGCCTTAAAACCAAGCGCATATCGCGAGTCATCGCTTGATATCAGTCTGCCGCCGTCAATCATAACACCCATCGGTACGCCGGTCTTCATACTGAAAAAGTCGCCGTTGATTGCACCGAATATGGTTTCTCCGCCGCCTTCTGCCGCAGAAACAAGTGCTCCGATACGTCCCGGACCATAAACGTAATTACCCCAGCGTACAAGCGGAAGTGTGCCGCCGTTCGGGTCATATTCAAATATGTAGGACTGCTGATTTTTTCCGTTTTGGTCGGTTGACTGAAGCCCGGTATATTTAAGTCCGTCGCCAACGGTGTCACGTTTTATGTCATATACTTCGCCGAGTCCCGTATAGGCAAGTGCCCCCATCGGAACTTCGGCAAGCATTGTGCTCAAAAGTAATGTGCAGAGTATTTTTTTCAGGGATTTTTTCATTAAGGATTCCTTTCGCTATATAAATGGGTGCGTATATATATTGTACCATATTAAGACGGCGGCAAAATGTACGAATATGATGGATTTTGTGAATAAATATGAAATATTACATTTTTATTTGTTGCTGATTGGTTAAAATGTGATAACAAGGTATAAAATTCCTTAAAAAACCGTGTCATGAAAAATCGCTCTGCCGCATATAGTGTTACGACCCGAAAATATTAAAATGAGGTGAGCGACTTGTTATATGAGCGCGACGAACGTCCAAGAAGACTTGCGCTGTATCTGATAGAAGAAAAAAGCACGGTAAGAAGTACTGCCGCCGTCTTCGGCATCAGTAAATCTACCGTACATAAGGATGTTTCTGTAAGACTTGCAAAAATCGACCCCGTCCTTCACCGCGAGGTTCAAAAGGTTCTCGACACAAACAAATCCGAGCGCCATATCCGCGGCGGTGATGCAACCAAACGCAAATATGAGGCGGCCAAGGGTGGGGAAAACGGTAGGTGTTAGCGTATAAGTATTACGGTCACTTTTTTTCAAAGTCGGAGGCCAAGCGGTC
>JAZQXA010000111.1:0-10244 GCA_045632605.1 Candidatus Flemingiibacterium sp.
TTAAGATTACAAGCAACTGGCTTTATACGATTACATCACCTGATGAACCAAAGGTGGATATTGATTTTATTTCGGGTGACCTTTCGCCCCAAGACAGCGTTCATGATGTGCGTTACGCGGCGCGCTGTACTGCACTTCGCGGAAAGCCGTGGGACCTTATGGCATGGGGATTTGAGTGGACTCACTTTACTGACAAGCCGGCGGCTCAGCTTATGCAGGAGGGCGCAGGTATTGTTGCACACGGCGGCGGCTATCAGGTTTATATAACCCAGAACAAGGACGGAAGCGCAAGACGTGCTTCGACTGACCGTATTGAAAAAACAGCCGAATTTATTCGCAAGAGAGAAATGCTTTACGGAAAAGAGCCGGTTGCCGAGGTAGCTATTCTTTTCTCGGAATACGGCTATTACCACTGTAAGGAAAAGGGCGGAGCACCGTTCTCGTCCGGCGGAACAAGAGAACCGATGGTTGGCGTGATTCATGCCGTGCTTGATGCTCAGTATACACTTAATGTTCTCTGCGACTATCAGGCAGACCGCTTTGCGGAATATAAAACCATGATTGTTCCCGAGTGGGACAGTGTTGGCGAGGAAATGCAGAAGAAGTTGCTTGTCTATGCAAAGAACGGCGGAAATCTGCTGCTTGTCGGAAACAAGGTTTGCTGTTCGTTCGGCGAAGCAATTGGAACAAAATTCGGCGAAACGAAGAATATGCCGGAGGCGTATATTCTCGGTGATGACGGATGCTTTGCAGCTGTAAACAATGCGCTCGGCAAGGAAAATGTTGATGTTCTTGATCTTATCACCGGTGAGGAGCATCTCTATTTCAATGCTGACCTTCGTGACGAGGCGCTTCCGGCTTACCGTATTGACACTTACGGAGAGGGAAAAATTGCCTATATTCCATATAATCTCGGATACCATTATACTAAAGGCAGAAGCTACAATATAAAGAACTATATAAAGAAGATACTCTCAAAGCTCGAAGCTCCGGTTATTGAAATAAATCGCACAAATATTGACCTTACAATGCAGAAGTGTGACGATGGACTTATTGTCAATCTGCTTAACATGAATCAGAGCAGACATTCTCTGACATATCTTGTTTACGATGAGGTGCCGGAGATATACAACGTAACCGTAAAGGTGAAGGGAAGCTTCAAGGAAGTGGCTATGCCGCTCGGAGAAAAGTTCACGTATGAGCTTACTGATGAAGGTGCGGTTATTAATCTTGAACGTCTTGATATTCACAGCATTATTCTTTTAAAGAGATAACAGAAAAGGAGCCGTTTGTACGGCTCCTTTTTGAAAATGTTTATAAGTTACTGTTCTTCGGGGGCACCGGCAATTGTTTTTCTGAACTGAAGCGGCGTTATGCTGAAGCGTTTTCTGAAGACTCTGATGAAGTAATTATAATCGGAAAAGCCACAAGCGGCGGCAATTTCGGTTATATCGAGGTCGGTCCTTGTTTTTAAGAGCTCTTGCGAATATGCGAGCTTTTTTTGAAGAATAAATTCATTTGCTGTTGTGTTAAACTCATCCTTGAAAAGACGGTACATCGAATTTTTTGAGAGGAAAAATACGTCGCAAAGCTGTGAAATATAGATTTTTTCTGAAATGTGCTCGGTGATATACTGTTCAATTTTTACCGAGAGCATGCTTCTGTTACAGTAAATAAGTCCGTTTACCCAGAAGCTTTTTATTATAACATCCATTATATTAAGCTGGGCACGCAGCTTGGTTTTTGAAATAATGGGAAGATTTTCATAAAGCTTGAGGAGCTTTTTCTCAGGCAGCCCGTAAATCTTTGCCGCCTCGGAGAGCTTTT
This sequence comes from Candidatus Flemingiibacterium sp., assembly GCA_045632605.1. Classification (GTDB taxonomy): domain Bacteria; phylum Bacillota; class Clostridia; order Oscillospirales; family CAG-272; genus Flemingiibacterium. Next base: position 1,828 of record JAZQXA010000111.1, read on the forward strand.
TTGATGATGAATAGATGTTGTCCTCATCACGGAACTGACCTGTTTGCATATATGCAATGACGGTGCCGTCATATATGATTGGGGTTATCGTTTCCATCAAACCGGCGTGGCAGCCGTAAAATATGGTTGAGGTGCTTTTTGACGCTTCTTTAAAATGAATGAGATTTGATTTATTGCAGTTGTCAACGCAAATCTTTTTTGTTCTGATGCATGCGCAACAATCTGAAAATATGGGGGAGGTTGCAACAATGTCAAAGGATGAATCATACAATGTGACCGCAATACCGGTGCTTATGTAAAAATCGGAGATAAGCTCGGCAATTTTTTCTTTATTGAATATATAATTCATGAGTTTCCCCCCTTTTTTTGTGCTGATTTTATTATAACACTCTGCTTATGAAATGTCAATATTATTTATAAATCAGGAAGATAATGCTATTTTTTGGTTTAATATTACTATTAATGAGGGTGACAGAGTGGTATAATATTAAAGATATAAGAGATATATGAGGTATGGTTAATGTTTGTTGATTACATAATAATAATTTTGGCGGTGGTGTGCTTTGCCGCACAGTTTGCATTTACAAAGACATACGAAAAATGTGTAAAGCAGACGACTGTAACCTCTCTTGTCATGCTGGTTGCAACAAGTGTTATCGGCGCGTTAATTTATCTTTTTATTGGCGGTTTTAAGGTTGAAGTGACGTTGTTTTCGCTCTTTTGGGCAATTATATTTGCGGTCATTATGATACCTTACTATATGATAGGAATTAAGGTGCTTTCACTTGGCAGTCTTGCTGTTTACAGTATGTTTATGATGCTCGGCGGTATGCTCGTTCCGTTCTTTTACGGAATTGTTTTTCTCGGAGAACCTCATTCTCCTGCAAAATGGGTGGGATGCGTGATGCTTTCTGTATTCATAATAATGCAGGCGTTGGTTCAAAATTCTGCGGATGAATCGTGCGGTACCAAAAAGAAATCGAAGAATTTATTCTTTATACTTTGCCTGGTGATATTTTTCATAAACGGTATGACGGGGGTTGTTGCTAAAGCCCATCAGGAGGGCGCAAATAACGGTAAAATGATTGTTGACGAAATAAGCTTCACCGTAATTTCCTGTGCCTTGACTGCAATTATCAGTGGAATTATGCTCATTGCCGTTCTGCTCCGCAGCAAAGAAAGCCGCGCTGCTGCAAAAACTTCTCTCACCTGTCCGGCATTGCTTTCAATGTCGGCAATCGGTGCCGCTACATACACCGGAAACTTTTTGCATCTTATTGCGGCAAACAATGTTCCGGCGTCAGTGCAGTTTCCGCTTGTATCGGGCGGTGTTATAGTTCTGTCTGCTGTTGTTTCAGCGGCAATTTTTCGCGAAAAGCTGACGAAAAAAGAATGGATATCAATTGCCGGCGCATTTGTTTCAACATTCCTTTTTGCTTTTTAATTCGGAGGTGATATCATGAAAATTACTGATTATATCGGAACAAGCAGTATACTTGGCGTTTCCGGGCTCTTTTTTGCGGTCGGAAGCTTCGGTGTTATTGACGGCAACATAAAGTATGACTGCAAGGTAAGTGCAAATAAAAGTATTTATACATATGAAAATGATGCGATTCGTCTGACGGCGGAGTTTTCCGAAGAGAAAAACGGTGCGGTTATTCGCCGCGATACTTTCGAAAATCTCACAGACTCGCCTTTTGTACTCGAAAAACTTGTTAGCCGTTTCCGTATGGATGGCGACTTATATGAAGTGTATACACAGTTTAACGGCTGGCAGCACGAGAGCGAGGGTTCTTGGCAGCCCCTTGTTACACAGGTAACTGCCGCTTCAGAGGGAATACGTACCTGCGAGGGGGCCGCTCCGATAATGGCTCTTCACAATCTGCACAGCAGGGCAACAACGGTATTTCATCTTGTTCCCAATGCACAATGGGAGATGAACGTGAGAAAATTCCCGATCAGCGATAAGGAACATGTTGTTCTCGAAACGGGCTTTTCCGGTATAGGAATGCATATGTCCGTAATGCCGCATGAAAAAATCGAGCTTCCAAAGGTTATATTCTTCAGAGCCAAAAACAGAGATGACCTTGATATGTATAAGCTCCATTCGCTCTATAATGAGCTTTATCCCAGACGCCGTATGCCGGTTTTATATAACTCATGGATGTACTGCTTCGACAGACTCGATGCAGACGGACTTTACCGTCAGGTGGATACTGCGGCAGAGCTCGGTGTTGAAGCATTCATGATTGATGCAGGATGGTTTGGAGGGGACGACTGGTATAGTTCGGTCGGCGATTGGGTTGAAAATCCTAATGCGCTTGCTAAAGGCGGCCTTACTGCACTTTCCGAATATGTGCGTTCAAAAGACATGATTTTCGGCTTGTGGTTTGAGCCGGAGCGTGCGGCAAGTACATCGAATTCCGTAAAAGCGCACCCGGATTATTATATTGCCGGAAGCTTTCTTGATTTCGCCAATCCGGATGCACGCGAATATATGCTTGAATCGGTTTGTTCGCAGATTGACAAATATAAAATCGGTTGGGTCAAGTTCGATTTTAACGCATCCATTCCGTACGACCCGTCGGGAAATTCGTTCTACCGATATATGCAGGGACAGCGAATATTCATTGAAACACTTAAAAAGAAATATCCCGATCTGTATATTACTAACTGTGCGAGTGGCGGCGCACGTATGGAACTCGGACAGAGCACACTTTACGACAGCTATTGGCCGTCTGATAACGAGAGCATACTCGATGAGCTGACTATACTCAAAAATTCGATGAAGCGTCTGCCTCCATCACATATGGAAAGATGGGCAGTTCTTAAGTGGTGCGACGGATTCCCCTGGTACGCACACGAGGAGAAACACGGATTCATGCTTTGCTGCCGCGGCGGAACATGGGAAAATGTTGAGATTGTAAAAGACGGACATCTTTTCGCCTATATGACGGGCGGCCCTATCGGATTTTCCTGCGATATTGCGGAATTCCCGGAGGAATACAAAGAAAAATTCAAGGCACATATCGCGAAATTCAAGACGGACAGAGAGTTTTATATGAACGCTTCTGCGCGTCTTCTTGCGGATACGCCGAGCATTACGGCAATTGAGTATTCGGATGATGCAATGTCTAAAATCGTAATAAATGTCTTTACAAAACAGACTCATGCATGCGAGCTTACCGTTTATCCTGCAGTGGATGAAAACGCACGTTACCGTTTCGGTGAAAGTCTGCTTGACGGTCGAAATATTGCTGAAGATGGAATACGTGTTGACTCGCTAAGAAACAACGACTGTGCAATTCTCGAATTAACAAAAATATAATATTACAGAGGGCGTCAAGCCCTCTGCTTTTTTTGAGAATTGATTCGGTATATATGTCTTGAATCCGGTGTAGGATTCAATCTTTTACCGTATACTGAAGCTATATAAAATTCTGAATACATAGCAAAAAGCCGTTTTATTTTGAAACGGCTTTTTGTATACTTTGTCTTAAATAACAATATTTTTGTCTTGCGGATATATGCGGAAACTGATATAATTTAATTACATAGTTGGTATTATATAATTTTGGAGAATTAATTCAGGTGTTTCCGATACTGTGAGGGAACTTCACCGGTGTGTTTTTTGAAGAATACCGAGAAATAATTCGGGGATGAAAAGTTCATTGTGTATGCAATTTCCGAGGCGGAAAGACCGCTTTTCATCATATTAATTGCACTCTGTATACGAAGGTTTGCATAGAAATTCATCGGGCTTATCGAAGCGTATTTTTTAAAAAGCAGTTTTATGTAGCTTACGCTGATGCTGCAAGCTGAGGCAATCTGCTCGAGCGAAAGATTATTGCTGACATTATCTGCCATGAATGTTGCAATCCGGCGGTATTCAAGTGCCGATGGTGACATGGACAGGTTTTCTTCAGCGGTTTTGTTTCCGAGGCGAATCAGCAGTGCGGAAAGGCGGCTGGCAACTTCCTGACCGGAATAGTCATTTTTAGACCCGGTGTGGTAAAATGTGTATATCCGCTCAAATATTTCGGTGAATTCTTTGGAGTATCCTTCATTTAACGAAAACACTCCGTTGGTGATTTCATTGGGGAGTTTCCCGTTTACAAAAAATGAGGCAACCATTACAGACGGCGAGGATTTTAAGCTTCGTATGCTGTGAAACTCCATCGGAGCGTGAATTATAATATCATTTTTATTAAGCGCATAAACTCTTTCGTCCTCTGTGCATTCAACACTGCCGGACTTTACAAACACAATTTCCCACGGTGTATGGCATTCACCTTTATATGCGTATTTTTCGTCCCAATCGAACTTGTATGCTGAAAAAAATCCTGTTATGTCAAATTGTTTTTCAATGAGTCTGGTACATTCGGGATAGATTTGATTGTGAGGCATCCTTCTCATCTCCTTAGATTACTGACAAAAAACGTAAGTTTTATGTCCATGTGTGTATTGTTTTATGAGTTTCGATGTGATAAAATAATTATACAAAACAATTTGTGTTTTGTCAATATGATTTTTTGTTATTAAGGAGAAAACGACTATGAAAGACAAAGTAAGAATAGGATATATCGGACTCGGCAAACGCGGTTATTATGTGTTAGAAAACACGATTGTTCATATGACTGACATTGAAATTGTCGGTTTATGTGATCTGTCGGATGAAAGACTCCAGAAGAGTATGAAGCTGCTTGAGGAGAAAACCGAGCATAAGCCATACCTGACAAAGGATTATCACGATATTCTGAACGATCCGACGATTGATGCCGTAATTATCATGACCGGTTGGGGCGGCAGACCGGGACTTGCTATGGAAACCATGCGTGCCGGAAAGTATGCCGGCATTGAAGTTGGTGTTGCGGATAATCTTCAGGAATGCTTCGATCTCGTTAAAACTTACGAGGAAACCGGTGTTCCGGTTATGATGCTCGAAAACTGCTGCTACGGCAGACGTGAAATGATGCTTCTCAATATTGTAAAGCAGGGGCTTTTCGGCGAACTCGTTCACGTTTCCGGCGGCTATCACCATTACATCAACGAGGAAGACCTTTTCTGCAACTTCGAAAATATCGACATTCCTCACTACCGTCTTGGACGCTATATAGCCGAAAACCGTGAGAATTACCCGACTCATGAGCTTGGTCCTATCTCAAAGCTGCTTAATATCAACCGCGGAAACCGTATGGTCAGTCTTGCTTCTTTTGCTTCAAAGAGCCGCGGACTCAAAAAGTATGCAACAGAGCGTTTTGGCGAGGACAGCAAGTGGGCGAAGATAGATTTCAAGCAGGCAGACATCGTTACCACAATGATTCACTGTGCCGGCGGCGAAACAATCGCCATAACGCTTGACACAACCCTTACCCGTTCCCATTACAGCCGCGGTCTTACCGTTCGCGGTACAAAGGGAATGTCCTGCGAGGACAGATTGTCTGTCTATTTTGAGGGACAGAAGGAGGATTCCTTCAAGAACGAGGAGGAAATGTATAAAAAGTACGACCATCCTCTCCACGCTGAGTACACAAATAAGGGTGTTATGGTCGGACACGGAGGAATGGACTGGCTCGTTTTCCGCGCATTCATTGAAAGCGTGAAAAACGGTACAAACACACCTATTGACGCATATGATGCGGCGGCTTGGCTTGCTATCGGTCCTCTTTCGGAAATGTCAATAAAGCAGGGCGGTGCACTTGTTGAATTCCCGGATTTCACAAACGGAAAATGGGAAAACCGCGAGCCGGTTATAAAGTGCAAATATTGCCTTGACGAAATTTGTGTAGACGAATCAATTTCGGTGGTTTAATCAAAAAAACAAGGGGGGAAGATTTTTCTCTTTCCCCCGGGTATATTATTTGAATCGCTGTTTATACTTGAACGGCGTTTCACCAAATGTTTTTTTGAAAAGCCTTATGAAATGTGAGCAGTCGGAAAAACCGGACGCCATGCACGCATTGGTTACGGTTTCACCGCCCGACAGAAGTTTTGCCGCGTGAGAAAGCTTTTTCGATTCGAGATACTTTCTTGCGGAAAGATGTGTGTACCGCCTGAACAGTCGGTTAAGCGTTGAAGCACTGATGAAAAAATTTTCCAGGATATCGCTTATACAGTGTATTGATGCAGAGTTTACGTTTATGTAGTCGAGTATGTTCCGGAAGGATTCCGGAATCTGGCAGACTGACTCCTGCACCTTAGATTCCTTTTCGAGCAATACAAGCACTTGAAGTAAGAGGGAAGCTTTTTCAAGCTCTCCGGCGTTATTTTCACATGCGGCAGTAAGAGAAAACAAGGTGTCGTTTAAACGGTCGAAGGTCAGAGGCTCAAAGCAGAGCAGTGGGCTGTGGCCCTCTTTTGAAAAGATTTCGGTCAGCTGCGGATTTTCCGCGCAGTCTATCCAAAGACAGTAATATTCGTGCACACGTGTGCGGTTATATATGCACATATGTATATCATTTGCGCATGAAACAATTACATTGCCGTGATTTACCGGATAGAGGTTATTGTTCACAAGAAACGACACATCGCTTGATATATTGAAAAAAATCTCAAGGTATCCGTGAATATGCAGCTGTTCGATCGACGGATTGTCAGATTCGACATAATTTGATTTGTGAATGATGCCAAAGCGCGTATTTGAAAGAAGCGAAAGCTCCTGATCAAGAACCGGTATGAATGTCGGTTTATACATAACTTTTCACCTTCCTGTTTACAAAATCCGCATGACATGAACGAAATTTCATATAAATGTGTAAAATAGCTGTAAAATAGTATATGCGGCGCTAATATACTATCACAATTGACCGCAATTGTCAAGCGAAAAATCAAAAAGTACAAAAAGATTTTCGGAAAGCGCAGTAAAAGCCATGACGTCGGGAAAATAGTGCTATTTCTTTGGTGCAATATTACTATAAAAAAACAGCTTTGGATGCTATAATATAATATAGCTACATAAATTTGCGGTTTTTCACAACTGCTTATGCATATCAAATTCCAAGCGAATGATTAAAAAACACACAAATTTAATAGTATTACAAACTTTTTTTAGTCTAAAAAGCGATATAATATATATGCATAATGTTATACTGCAAAAATTAAATGTTATCCTTGCCCTCGGGGAGGGCTGAAAATAAAAAAATTTTAAATGGAGGTTTTTTTATGGCAAAGTTCACTTTCAAGCGCATAATTGCCGCGGTGATGTCACTTACTATGGTATCATCGATGGTAGCGATTGCTCCCGTTGCTGCTGACGACAGCACCGAAGTGACACAGCTTACCGGTACCGGTGAATTTGTGGGCAGCACTTACACCCACAAAGGTTTTACCATCGGTACGAGCGTTTATGTGCCCGCATCCTACTCCCCTGATAAGGAGTACAAACTTTTCGTTTACCTGCACGGTGCAGGTGACCGTGGAGACGGAGCGCTTTATACAAGCGGCACCGGCTCTAATGCCTTTATTACAAAGGACATAATCGAAGATTACGGCGAAGAATTCATCGTATTCGTTCCGAGATGTCCCCAGGGTATGAAGTGGGTCGAGAGCGACTGGACTCCCGGTACCTACAACTACGCTTCAACTCCCATCTCCGCTCCGATGAGCGCGGTTATCAGCTATATTTATGACGAGCTTCTCGCTAAATACAGCATCGACGAAGACCGTGTTTATGTTGGCGGTGACTCGATGGGCGGCGGCGGTACATGGGATATCATTCTCCGTGAACCCGACCTCTTTGCGGCAGCGCTTCCTACCTGCGGCTACAATGACGCATCACAGGCAGCGAATATCCGCGAAGACCTCGCTATCTGGATTCACCATACAAAGCAGGACCCTGTAGTAAGTGCAGCAGGCGATCAGGCTATGTATCAGGCACTCGTTGACCTCGGACGTACTAACGTCAAGTATACCGAGTTCGATTCCGAAAATCCTGACGACGTTGCTCTCTTTAACAGCACCGGCGACAGCTGGGAGCATTATGCATGGGAAGCAGTTCGCAAGAACGCTGACGCAATTCTCGCTTGGCTCGTTGATCAGGAAAGAACACTTGAAGATCCGGATGTTTCGAATGTTGAGCGTATTATCAACACTATCGACGGAGTTGCATACTATGCCCAGAGCACTATAAACGCGGCTCGCAAGGCATATGATGCACTTTCCGAAGAACAGCAGGCAAAGGTCAGCAACTATTGGATTCTCACCGAGGCCGAGGCTGAGCTTGAATATCAGCTCGAAAATATGCTCGACACAAGCGTTATCGCTACTGCGGGCTATAACAAGGAAATCGGTCTTGCTCTCCCTGAAAGCGGTACATATCTGCACTTCAGCGGACGTGACTACAATACCGATGCTTTCCATTGGGCTGACAATTCCGGCAAGTTCACAAAGGGAACTGCTTATACAATTTCGTTTAAGGC
>JAZQXA010000112.1:0-21403 GCA_045632605.1 Candidatus Flemingiibacterium sp.
CACGGCTGTGATAATAACACTAAGTATTATATCCAATGTGCAGAACACCTCCTTGTTTGTTAATTTTATTTTTAATGCTTTTTATGAATGCAATTATTTCAACACCGTTTCGCCATTTTCCATCACAAAACGCAATACGGCAGTATATATATTAATTACACATACATATATTTTATACAAAAATCAAGCTTCTGTCAAGGGGAAAAGTGCAAATTTTATTAATTTTATTAAAAAAACGAGCATTTTACTGCGATAATTTACAGAATCGCAACAGTTTGACCTGCTTGACATTTTTGATAAGCTGTGTTATAATATCTACTGCGACCGAGTCAGGCGATCGCGCGGTATGTTGCCGAAAGGTATTACCGCGAGGAAAGTCCGGGCTTCATAGGGCAGGATAACGGATAACGTCCGCCGAGGGTGACCTCCGGGAAAGTGCAACAGAAATAAACCGCCGTTTTTACGGTAAGGATGGAAACGCGAGGTAAGAGCTCACGAGTTCCTATGGTAACATAGGTCCGCTGTAAACCCTATCCGAAGCAACACCGTTTGTGAGATCCGTGTTCGCACGGCTGTCTGCCCGGCAGAACTCATGGGTGGCACGCGGCTTGCCGCGGAGCTTATCGGCAACGGTAAGCAAAGATAGATGATCGCACTCGACAGAACCCGGCTTACAGACCCGGTCGCATAATTTAAAAAAAGAGCTTGTCGCTGGACAAGCATTTTTTATTTCATAATATTTCATCTGCGGCATCTCCGTCTGCGGTCAACAGAAAATCCCTCGGCATTTTATATTGCCGAGGGACAGGTTTATTTATTCGGTTTTTTCTCGATATCGTGTCTTAAAATACCGATAATAATGGAAACAAGGCTTATAGATTCACAGATTATTGCACCTGTACTGTGTGCAACTATATTGTAAATGAGCCATACCGGTGAGCTGATGAGAGAGAACCGTCTGACCGCTTTGTCACTGTTTATGTAAAGTGCAAGATGCGATGCAACCATTCCGATTACCGGTAAAATTTCAATAATCAGGTTAAGTGCGGTAAGCGGTTTTCCAAACGCAGTAAACGTCATTACACAGCTTGTGATATAGAGAACTATAAAGCATATAAGCCAAATCGGTCTGTCGGCATGAAGCTTCTTCTTATTAACATAAATCAGCGCACGGACGGCTGCAATAAAATTCAGCAGAGCACCTGTTGTTGCGCCGAGAAGGAGAAAGCTTACTGCAAAAAGAGTCGTATTGCCAAGTTGAATAGTCGTAAATGTTTTTTGGGTTTTTGCCTGATATGATAATATTGCTATCACCATCGCGACTATACTGAGAATCTGTCCTATTAATTCCATAAAAGCCTCACTTATTTTGAAAGATATTCGTCAATTGCCTTTGCCGCAACCTTGCCTGCACCCATTGCGGAAATTACCGTTGCCGCGCCGGTAACAGCGTCACCGCCGGCATATACACCATCTTTTGTCGTTGCGCCCGTGGCTTCTTCTACAATAATGCCGCCGCGCTTGTTGACCTCAAGTCCCTCTGTTGTCGATTTTATCAGCGGATTCGGCGATGTACCGATTGACATAACCACCGTGTCAACATCGAGCACAAATTCGCTTCCCTCAACGGGTATCGGAGAGCGGCGTCCGCGTTCATCCGGCTCGCCAAGCTCCATTTTTATGCATTTCATGCCGACAACGCAGCCGTTTTTGGGGTCACGCTTATCATCGGGGTTGCGATAACCGAGGATTTCAACAGGATTGTTGAGAAGCAAAAATTCAACGCCCTCCTCACTCGCGTGTTCAACCTCCTCACGTCTTGCCGGAAGCTCCTCAATCGAACGGCGGTAGACGATGTACACCTTATCCGCTCCAAGACGGAGTGCGGTACGTGCCGCATCCATAGCAACATTTCCGCCGCCGACAACGGCAACCCTGCCGCCCTTTGAAATCGGCGTTACGGGATTGTCGAGATACGCTTTCATAAGGTTGCTTCGAGTGAGATATTCATTCGCCGAATAAACACCCTTAAGGCTCTCACCAGGGATGTTCATGAAAACGGGAAGTCCCGCTCCCGAGCCGATAAACACCGCCTCAAAGCCCATTTCAAAAAGCTCATCGACCGTAAGCGTCTTTCCGATTATAACATTGGTTTCAATCTGCACGCCCATCGCCTTTAAGTTGTCAACTTCTTTTTTAACGATAGACTTCGGCAGACGGAATTCGGGAATACCGTAAACAAGCACGCCGCCTGCGGTATGAAGCGCCTCGTAAACCGTAACCGCATAACCTTTTTTTGCAAGGTCGCCGGCGCAGGTAAGTCCGGACGGACCGGAGCCTACAACGGCTACCTTGTGTCCGTTTGCTTCGGGAAGCTCAATTTTACCGTCAGCATGAGCATTGTGCCAGTCTGCAACGAAACGCTCAAGTCTGCCGATTCCGACCGGTTCGCCCTTTATACCGCGTACACATTTGGCTTCACACTGGGTTTCCTGGGGACATACACGTCCGCAGACTGCCGGAAGTGAGGACGAGCGGTTTATGACCTGATATGCGCCCTCAAAATCAAGCTCCTTTATCTTTGCGATAAATTCGGGGATATGAATATTTACGGGGCAGCCCGAAACGCAAGGCATATTTTTACAGTTAAGACAACGTGCCGCCTCGTCGAGTGCCATCGCCTCATCGTAGCCCAGCGCCACTTCGTCAAAATTATGTGCGCGAACCTCGGGTGCCTGCGAGGGCATCGCGTTTTTCTTCAGTGACATATTTGCCATTATCTTTTCTCCAATCTTCATACTGCTCAAACGCTTTTTTTGAAGAGGTTGCAGGTTTCCTCATGTGCGTGACGCTCGAAATCACGGAACATACTGCCGCGCTCCATCGCCGACTCGAAATCAACCTCATATCCGTCAAAATCAGGGCCGTCAACGCAGGCAAATTTCGTTTTTCCGCCGACAATAAGTCTGCATCCGCCGCACATTCCCGTTCCGTCAATCATAATGGGATTCATCGAAACGGTGCAGGGAATACCGGTAGGGCGTACTGCCTCAACAACAAATTTCATCATAATCAGCGGACCGATTGTGATGACCTCATCAAAACGCTCGCCCTTTTCGAACATTTCGTTAAGAGGAACGCAGACATTACCCTGTCTGCCGTAAGAGCCGTCGTCTGTCATGACGAAAAGTCTGTTCGATGCGGCAGTAAACTCGTCCTCAAGAATGAGCAAATCCTTCGAGCGGAAACCGATTACTGATGTGACCTCGCAGCCCATTTCGTGGAGTGCCTTTGCAATAGGCAGAGCAATCGCGCATCCGACACCGCCGCCGACGATGCATACCTTTTTGAGTCCGTCGAGCTTTGTCGGCTTACCGAGCGGACCTGCAAAATCGGAAATATAATCGCCGACTTCCTTATGATTTAACTTTTCAGTCGTTGCGCCGACTATCTGGAATATAATTTTAACAGTCCCCGCCTCACGGTCGTATCCGGCAATGGTAAGCGGAATACGCTCTCCGTCCTCGTCTGTACGCAGAATGATAAACTGTCCCGGTAATGCCTTTTTTGCGACAAGGGGAGCTTCAATATCCATCATCGTAACGGTGGGATTGAGTGATTTTTTATATGCAATACGGTACATGATTTTCTCCTTCATATCATTTTCTTCCTAATACACATATTATATCACATCCGCGCCAGACTTTGCAAGGGGTAATCGGTAATGAATATGACGATTTTTAAGAGAAAATACTGCCCAACGCATACTAAAATGCTGTTTTTTGTACTTAGCAGGGGATTTTTACATCATTCCCACTCTGCCGCTTCAAATACACTCATTACTCTCTTTACGGTTTTTTCAAACTGTTCGGGTGTTAATGACTGCGGACCGTCGCAGAGTGCTCTTGCCGGGTCGTTGTGCACTTCAATCATTACTCCTTCAGCTCCGCAAGCCGCTGCAGACATCGCCATTGGGAGTACCAGTTTTGATGAACCGCAGGCATGGCTCGGGTCAACGATAACGGGAAGATGCGAAAGCTCGTGAAGCACCGGTACTGCCGAAATATCAAGCGTATTGCGTGTCGCGGTTTCAAAGGTACGTATTCCTCTCTCGCAGAGTATAACATTTTCGTTTCCGCCTGCCATAATGTATTCCGCACTCATGAGAAGCTCCTGAATCGTATTGGCAAGTCCGCGTTTCAGAAGAATCGGCTTGTTTGTGTGTCCAAGCTCCTTTAAAAGCTCGAAATTCTGCATATTTCTCGCCCCCACCTGAATCACGTCAACATCGGCGAAAAGGTCAAGATGCGAGGCATCCATAATTTCTGTTACTATTGGCATACCAGTCGCCTTTTTAGCCTCAAGAAGCAGCTTTATGCCGTCACTTCTGAGTCCCTGGAATGCGTAAGGCGAGGTACGCGGCTTGAACGCTCCGCCGCGAAGCAGCTGTGCTCCTGCTTTTTTTACAGCTTCGGCAACCTCAATTATCTGCTCCTCACTTTCAATTGAGCAAGGTCCGGCAATGAAACAGAAGCCCTCGCCGATTTTAATATCACCGTTTGCTCCGGAAATCGTTACAACAGTTTCATCGGGATGGAATTTACGGTTAGCGTTCTTGTATGGCTCGCTGATTCGCTTTACAGTTTCGACAATATCAAGTCCCGATATTGTGTCAATGTCGATTCGGCTGGTGTCGCCGACAAGTCCGAGTACAGTCTGAAAATGTCCGCGGCTCTCGTGCACCGTAACATCCTGCGATTTGAGAAATTCAATAAGCTTTGCAAGTCTTTCTTCGTTTGCTCCGTTTTTAATTACTACTACCATTTGGGGTATCTCCTTTTAAAAAATAAATTTTATTATCGGAAAAAACAAAAACTCCGCAGTGATTTTTCACTACGGAGTGTATATCGGGTATAATTCCGGATTTTATAACCGGTGATTTACTCGTTTTCGCAGCAAAAATCACTATTACTTTTTTTAGTAAAATAAAAGTAATAGTAATAATATGCAGCTGTGAAATTGCGAGTAATCATATTATTTTTAACCTCATATTTCGCCTGACTTTATTTCATTATAGCACTAAAGTTATGCTCTGTCAAGTATCAATTTTTTACAAAAGAAATATATTTTGCAATGTTATTTCACGTCAAGCTGCTCAAAGCCGGAAATAACATCCTTAAGCTCCTCTATATACATTTTGTCAAGCTCGGACAAGCGGTAAGAGCGTGCGTGAACTATCAAATCCTTGTAATTATAGTCGGCATCCGAAACGCTTCTCTGAACAAGACCGTATCTGTCGAGTATTTTCTGCGGAATCGGTGAAACCCACATAAACGACTCGGGAATATTTGAAAGCAGCTCCATCTGACTTCCGCGCTCAAAGACGTAAATCTTCTTGTTGGAGTTTTCAATATTCTCCATACGCTTGGCTTCAATTGTCGGGAGCGTCGGAACAGCATTGTCGCTGTGCAGAATCTCGATACAGTCGGCAAAATCGGCGCAGGTCAGCACCGGCTTACTTGCAAGCGGATTGTTCTTTGACATTACGGCAATATAGCGGAACTGCCACAAAAGCTCGCTTTTAAGCTCCTTTTCGCGAAGTAAGCGAGTGAAATACTGCTCAAAAACATCACGGAAACGGATAATGGCAAGATTATAGTTCGACTGCACGATATTCGATATCGCTTCAACGGAATTTGTTTCCTTATAGTGAATTTCAATTTCCTTATCATGGTCAAGCCGCTTTACGAAATTTGTGAAGCCGTAAGCCATATAGCTTCCACGCGGAATTGAGATGCTGAAGCTCTGCTTTTCGCTTGGATGGCTATTGTAGATTGATTCAAGCTCATCAATCTGGGCAAGTATTCGCTTGGCATAAACGAGAAATTCCTCGCCCTTCTGAGTTGGGACGATTCCCTTTGAGGTACGCTTGAAAAGGGTTACACCAAGATTTTCCTCAAGCTCACGTATCGCCTTACTGAGGTTTGGCTGTCCCATGAAAAGATTTTCCGCCGCCTTTGTGATAGAACCGGTTTTTGCGACCTCGACGGCGTATTTGAGATGCATTATGTTCATGATGTTTTTCCTTTATCTGTCGAAATATTTTTTAATAGCGTCGATTATATAAAGCGAAGCCTTTCCGTCACCGTAAGGATTTGTCGCCGATGCCATACGCTCAAATTCCTTGCTGTCGCAGATAAGTGCCTTGGCTTCTTTGATAATTCTGTCAGTATCAGTGCCGATAACCTTTACCGTTCCTGCCGCCGCAGCCTCGGGACGCTCGGTTTCGGTTCGGAGAACGAGCACCGGCTTATGGAACGACGGCGCCTCCTCCTGAATTCCGCCCGAATCGGAGAGGATAAAATAAGATTTCGAAAGCAGATTGTGCATATCCGAAACATCAACAGGCTCGGTGAGCGTAATGCGTTCGTGTCCGTCGAGCAGAGGAAAAACAACATTTCTCACTGCCGGACTCAGGTGTACCGGATAAACAAAACGCAGCTCAGGATATTCTTCTGACAGAGCAAGTATTGCACGGCAGATATTCTCAATTCCGCCGTTCTGATTCTCGCGGCGGTGTGCTGTTACAGTAATGACTTTTTCGTTTTCAAAATCAATTTGGCGCAGCTTTTCATCCTTGAAAACATATCCCGGCGTTACGGTATACTGAAAGGCGTCAAGGGCGGTATTGCCCGTGACGAACACGTTTTCGGTAACATTTTCCTTTTCGAGCTGTTCTCGGTTAAGCTCGGTAGGAGCAAAGTGAAGTGTGGCGATTTTTGTCGTAAGATTACGGTTTATTTCCTCCGGGAACGGGGAATAGCGGTCGTATGTACGAAGTCCCGCTTCGACATGACCGACGGGAATTTGTGCGTAAAATGCCGCAAGCGCCGCCGCAAAGCTCGTTGTGGTATCCCCGTGAACGAGCACGATATCCGGCTTTGACTCGGCAAGCACCGGTTCAAGTCCGCAAATTACGTCTGCGGTTATGCCGGTGAGTGTCTGTCCGCGCTTCATAATATTAAGGTCATAATCCGGCTTGACACCGAAAAACTCAAGCGCACTGTCGAGCATTTCACGGTGCTGTGCTGTGACGCAGACAATGCTTTGAATATTCCCGTCCGCCTCGAGCGCCTTTACGAGCGGACACATTTTTATCGCTTCCGGGCGTGTGCCGAAAACGGACATTACTTTAATCATTTTTCTTCTCCTTTTGATTCAAACTCCGCAATTACATCTGAATATGCAATTTTGAAAAGCTCATCGGCACGCTCCGCCTGTCCCGTTAAATCGAGATAAGCGAACAACGCTTCAAGACCGGTGGCACGGCGATATTCGCGTGCGGATGCACTTTTCGGAATGGAAATTCCGTTGGCATTCCGTCCGCGCTTGTAGATATATTCCTCATCCTCGGTCAAATACGGCATGAGCTTATCCATACCGGCACTCTGGGCTGTGGCACGGACAAATTTGAGTGCCAAACGTGACAGCTCACCGCCGTCGGCGATTCCGAGCGAAACCAGATATCTGCGGACTATCACCTCAAAAACGGCATCGCCGAGATAAGCAAGCGTTGCGCCGCTTAAAGAACCAACAATTTTATTATCCATCTGATATCACTTTCATATGAAAAAATTATAGTCACATATAGTATACCACATATTTTCCCTTTTATCAAGAGTAAAGTCGAAATTTGGTATATCCGCCCAATTTGAGCGTATATAAAAAACCGACCGCACGTAAATGCAGTCGGTTCAGATTCAGTTAAAGTAGATTGTTTCGCCGAGTTCAGCGGATTTGTAAATCGCACAAAGGATTTCAACGAGCTTAACGGCTTCATCAAGCTTACAGATACATTCCGTACCGTTAAGGCAGCAGTCAACAAAGTGGTCAACCTCTCCCTGATACATCTTGCTTGCCTCCACCACCGGTGTAACCTCACGGATGTAATTCTGGTCATCAAGCTCAATAAGCTTCAGCTGCTTGCCTTCGACAGAAGGTTCCATTCTTGCGCCTGCTTTTTCGCCGCAGAGCTGCATATAGTGTGCGGTTTGCGGAAGCATGAGAACACTGCTCGTCTTTACAAAAAGGTATGCTCCGTTCTCAAGTGTAATATATGCGCTTGCCGAGGTTTCAACGTCATTCTCATATTTGGTTTTGTCTGAAGAATACCATTGCGATGCCGCCCCCTTTATCTTTTCGGGAAGGTCACGGTTTGAATAGTTTACCGTTCCTGTTACGCTCTTGACCTTCGGATAACCCATCAGATACATCATAAGGTCAATTTCGTGTATAACAACATCAAACACAACACCGCCGCCGGATTTGCTCTTGTTCATAAACCAGCTGCCGGTCGCACCGCATCTTCTTGTACGTTCAATGTCAGCACTCACAAAATTACCCATTTTACCGGCTTCGATGTATTCCTTAAGATACTTTACCTGATTTCTGAAGCGGCAAACGAGCGCATACATGAGCACCTTACCCGTTTGCTTTGAAACTTCAATACACTCCTTCACCTCATCGGGATTCATCGCCGGCGGCTTTTCGCAAAGAACGTGCTTGCCGCTTTTCAACGCTTCGATAGTTACCTTTTTATGTAAAAACGTCGGAACGAGAACACTTACCGCATCAATCGACTTATCATTTAATAAATCATGATAATCCGCAGTTACCACGGGAATTTTGTATTCATCCGCTTTCTTTTGTGCAAGCTCAGTGTTAAGGTCGGCAATGCCTGCGATTTCACACTCCGGATTGTTAATATATGCCTCGATGTGAGCATTGGAAATTGTACCCGCACCGATTATGCCAATTCTAAACATAGCATATTCCTCCTAAAAATAAAACTCCATATTAGAATTATACCATATTAAAGCAAGCTTTCACAAGTAAAAATGATTCCGATTATGGAAAAAACGTATGTTTTAACCGATTTTAAGACAGAAAAGCAGAACGCCCATAATGAGCGTTCTGCTTATAATATTTACTGGGGTTTAACTTCTTCCATAATGAAAGCTTCGAGAATATCGTTTTCCTTGATATCGTTGAAGCGTTCGAGTCCGATACCGCACTCAAAGCCCTGTGCAACTTCCTTCGCATCGTCCTTGAAACGCTTGAGCGAGGAAATCTTGTCTTCGAAAATAACCACGCCGTCACGTACAACTCGAATCTGTGCGTTACGCGAAACCTTACCGTCCTGAACATAAGAACCGGCGATTGTGCCGACGTTCGGAACGTGAATTGTCTGACGTACCTCGGCGTGACCGAGTACAACCTCCTTGAATTTCGGCGCAAGCATACCCTTCATAGCCGCTTCAACCTCTTCGATGCACTCGTAGATAATGCGGTAGGTTCTGATTTCAACCGATTCACGCTCTGCCTTGTCTATCGCACTCTTGTCGGGACGTACATTAAATCCGACGATAAGCGCATTCGATGCCGCCGCGAGCATTACGTCACCCTCGGTGATTCCACCGACAGCAGTGTGAATAATATTGACACGTACTTCTTCGTTTGTCAGCTTCTGAAGCGACTGCTTTACAGCCTCGGCAGAACCGCCGACATCTGCTTTTACGATGATATTAAGGTCTTTAACGCCCTCGGAAATCTGTGCAAAGAGGTCGTTAAGATTAACCTTTGCATTCGCTCTGAACTGCTCATCCTTTGCCTTTTCACGGCGCTGCTCTGCAAGCTCACGAGCCATACGCTCATCTTCAACTGCCGCAAATTCGTCGCCTGCCTCGGGAACCTCTGCAAGACCGATTATCTCAACGGGAACGGACGGGCCTGCAACCTTAACGGTTCTGCCTTTATCGTCAGTCATGGCACGGACACGTCCGACCGATGTGCCTGCAATAACAATGTCACCTGCATTGAGCGTACCGTTCTGAACAAGAACTGTTGCAACCGGACCGCGGCCCTTATCGAGCTTCGCCTCGATAACAAGACCCTTCGCACGGCGGTTCGGGTTAGCTTTAAGCTCCTTCATGTCTGCAACCAAAAGTACATTTTCAAGAAGCTCGTCAATACCCATTTTTGTAAGCGCCGAA
This sequence comes from Candidatus Flemingiibacterium sp., assembly GCA_045632605.1. Taxonomy (GTDB): domain Bacteria; phylum Bacillota; class Clostridia; order Oscillospirales; family CAG-272; genus Flemingiibacterium. The sequence goes on from JAZQXA010000112.1 coordinate 10,053, forward strand.
ACGGGAACGCAGATTACATCTCCGCCCCATTCCTCGGGAACGAGCTCATACTGAGTAAGCTCCTGCTTGATGTTGTCAGGATTAGCCGTCGGCTTATCCATCTTATTGATAGCAACAACAATGTCAATGCCTGCCGCCTTTGCGTGGTTGATAGCTTCCACCGTCTGCGGCATGATGCCGTCATCTGCGGCAACAACGAGAATTGCGATATCAGTGGACTTCGCGCCGCGTGCACGCATTGCGGTAAACGCTTCGTGACCGGGGGTATCGAGGAATGTGATATCTCTGCCGTTTATATTTACGCGGTAAGCACCGATTGCCTGAGTAATACCGCCTGCCTCGCCGGAGGTAACATTGGTATGACGGATTGCGTCGAGAAGCGACGTCTTACCGTGGTCAACGTGTCCCATTACGCAGACAACAGGGCTTCTGGGCTCGAGATTTTCTTCGCTGTCCTCTGCTTCGTCGAAGAGCTTTTCTTCGATTGTGACAACGACCTCTTTCGTAACCTTTGCACCGAGCTCGTCGGCAACAAGGAACGCAGTGTCATAGTCGATAACTTCGTTAACAGATGCCATAACGCCGAGCATCATGAGCTTCTTTATAACCTCGCCTGCGGTAATCTTAAGACGGGATGCAAGCTCACCAACGCTGATTTCGTCGGGAACGGTAATCTGGAGCGGCTGCTTCTTTGCACGCTCAATGCCCTGCTTGCGCATTTTTTCCATAGCCATGCGCTCTTTTTCACGCTGGGAGTGGAAATCACGTGTATTCTGCTTCTTTAATTTCTGCTTCTGCGCACGGGTATCCATACCGGTGTCTGCGGCAAGATTCTCAAGGCGCTCATCATATTTATCAAGGTCAACCGTAGTGGTACGCATATCGACAATACGGCTCTCGCCGGTATTCTTCGCCGCATTCTGACCGCGAGTATATGTGTGTATCGGCTCGCGCTTTGACGAGGGAGTACGTCTTTCGTTTCCGGAATCCTTATCCTTGAATCCGCCGCCGAATCCGCCCTGATTTCGGTTGTCGTTTCTCTGGAATCCGCCCTGCGGGCGGTCATTTCTCTGGAAGTCGCGGTTGTCGTTTCTCTGGAAGTCGCGGCGTTCACCGTTTTGCGGACGTCCTCCGTCACGGTTCTGCGGTCCGTTCTGGGGACGCTGAGAGTTTCTGAAATCGCCCTGCGGACGGTCGTTTCTCTGGAAGTCGCGGTTGTCGTTTCTCTGGAAATCGCGGCGCTCACCGTTTTGAGGACGTCCCCCGTCACGGTTCTGCGGTGCTCCGCCGGGTGTACGGCGGTCATCACGCGGCTTCTGTGTATCAAATTTGGGAGCATCAGCCTTTGTTTCGACTTTTGGCTCAGGCTTCGCTTCGGGCTTTGCTTCCGCTTTTGGCTCAGGCTTCGCCTCGGCCTTCGTTTCCGGCTTTGCTTCAGTCTTGGGCGCTTCCGCCTTTGCCGCAGTTTTAATCTCAGCCTTTTCCGCTTCCTTTTTCGCCGGCTCCTCGATTTTTGTTTCTTCAGCCTTTGCTGCTGTTTTCTTTGTCTTTGCAGACTTTTCGGGCTTTGCTTCCTCCGCTTTGGGCTCTTCTGCCTTCACTTCAGCCTTTTCCGCTTTTTCTTTCTTTTCAGCAGGCTTTTCTTCAGCCGGAACAGTTACCTTTTTGTCAAGATAATCGCCGATGCTGTCAACCTGTGCGCGCTGCGTGAGCGCATCCATAATGAGTCCCCATTCGTCGGGCTCGAGCGCTGCGGAATGAGTTTTTCCGTCAATTCCGCTCTCGGTCAGAACATCGAGAAGCTCTTTGTTCTTGAGTCCCAAATCTTTTGCAAGACTGCTGATTTTAGTGTGATTTTTCTGGATTGCTGCCATATTCTATCAATCATCCTTTCGATGCGGTAATATCAATGTGATGCGCTCTCAAAAAGAGCTGTGATTCCGTTTACAAAATTCATATCGGTAACTCCGATAACGGCAATACTTCCGGTTTTTCCGATTCTCTCGGAAAGCTCCCCGGCACTTATCGGGACAATACACATATCTGTCCCATAATATTTGCAGGCATCCGCAATACGCTTCTTTGTATTGTCAGACGCATCGCCGGCAACGAGCACAAGCGGAAGTCTTCCCCTGCGTATTTCGTCACGGCAAAGGTCTGTTCCCGTCACGAGCTTTCTCGCCCGTGCCGAAAAACCGAGCAGTCCCAGCAGCTTTTTTTCGCTGCCTGCCCGAAGAACATTAACCGTTTTCTCTTTTGAATTACTCATTTTCGGCAAGCTCCTCCTCTATTGCGGTATAGAGGGTATCGGGAATCTCCACCTCGAGCGCACGTTCAACAGCTCTGCGTTTTCTGCACTTTTTCAGGCATTCAACGCTCTTGCAAACATATGCCCCACGTCCCGATTTCTTGCCCGTTAAATCGAGCGAAACCGTGCCGTCCGGAGCACGTACAATACGTGCAAGCTCACCTTTCGGCTTTGAGGTATTGCACCCAAGACATTTTCTCTCGGGAATTTTCTTCTTTGGCTTTGCCTCTTTATTATCCTGCAAAATACATCCTCCCGTATCACTCCGGCGCACACATTAATATAATATCACCGGATGCCGTTAAGCTGTTTGTTTCGTAAATTTCATGGTTAGATTTCAGCGGATTCGCCGTTGTCTGCGGCATCAATGAATGCCTGCTTTGCGGCTTCTTCCTCGTCAAGAGCCTCACGGGTCTTGATGTCAATCTTAAAGCCGGTAAGACGTGCGGCAAGACGTGCGTTCTGACCTTCCTTACCGATTGCGAGCGAGAGCTGATCTGCATCAACAACAACACGGCAGGATTTTTCGGAATCGAGCACAACTTCCTTTACAGTGGCAGGCGAAAGTGCCGCACTGATATATTCAACGGGATCTTCGCTGTACTTGATAATATCAATCTTCTCGCCGCGAAGTTCGTTTGTGATAGACTGAATACGCATACCGCGATTACCGATGCAGGCACCGATTGGGTCAACATTTTCGTCACGGCTCATAACAGCCATCTTGGTTCTCGAGCCTGCTTCACGGGTGATAGACATGATAACGACTGTACCGTCCTGAATTTCGGGAATTTCAAGCTCGAAAAGACGCTTTACAAGGCCCGGTGCTGTACGCGAAAGCGAAACGAGCGGACCGCGCATAGTTTCCTTCATAACCTCGGTTACAAACACCTTGATACGCTCGCCAACGCTGAAATGCTCGCCCGGAATCTGATCCATCTTCTTGAGATAAACCTTGCTTGTTCCGGTGTCAACGAGTACATCCTCATTTTCGGGGTCAACCTTATCAACAATAGCGGTGATAATTTCCTCTTTCTTGGATTCATATTCCTTGAGCATCATGGAGCGTTCAGCCTCACGGATGCCCTGAATGATAACCTGCTTTGCTGTCTGTGCGGAGAGCCTGCGGAAATTCTTGGGTTTGAGTTCGGTTTCGCAAACTCCGCCGAGCGAATATCTCTTATTAATCTTGCGAGCTTCCTCGAGGGTGATTTCCTGCTCATCGTCAACAACTTCCTCAACAATGTTCTTCTGTTCGAACATACGGATGCTCTTTTTTTCCTTGTTGATATCAACGCGAACATTTGCAAGACCGCTGCGGTCACGCTTGTAAGCGCTGATGAGAGCTGCTTCAACGCGCTCGAGCATATAGTCAACAGCAATACCTTTTTCTTTTTCGAGAAGCTCCAGCGCTTCAAATAATTCGGAATTCATTTTTTACAACCAAGCCTTTCTGAAATATAGTTAAAAATCGTATACGGTCTTTGCCTTAGAAACCGCTTCGTGCGGGATAATAAGCTCCTCACCGTTCACAAGAAGGGTGATTTTTTTATCGGCATACGCTTTTAATATACCGGTAAGCGATTTTGTTCCGGGAACAGCTTCAAGCGGTGCGAACAAACGAAGCTGCAGTTTTTCGCCGATGCAGGCTTCGTAATGCCAGTCGTGCTTGACATCGCGTTCAAGTCCGGGCGACGAAACCTCAAGATGATAAGCCCCCTCAATCGGGTCAATTTCGTCGAGCAAGGGGTCAATTGTGCGGTGAACCTTTTCGCAGTCGTTGATATCGATTCCGTTTTCGGAGTCGATGGTAAAGCGAAGGAACCAGTCAGCGCCCTCTTTGACATATTCGACATCCCAAAGAAAATAGCCGAGCTCGTTTATAACCGGTTCAAGCGCTTCGGTGACAACAGCGACAACATTTTTGGACGGTTTTTTTGGTTTCACAATAATTCTCCGTTAAAACATAAATTAAGAGTGGGCTTTGTCAACCCACTCTCCTTTTATTTACACTATCTTACAATAATAGTATAACACATATTTTTTTAAATTGCAATAGGTTTCACGAATTTTTTTTGAAATTTATTGAAACGCCGGCAAAAAAACACCGAATGGGGTTATCCATCCGGTGTAAAAGAAAGAAAAAAGAAAGGAAAAGAAAAGAAAGTAGAAAAATATAAAAAGCACCTACGCCTTTCGTTTCTACGCCGAAAAGCGCAAACGAACGGCTGACATATCCGTCCGCTGTAAAGATTATATCACAACCGAACACGGTTTGTCAAGTCTTAAATGTAAAGTTTTGTTATTTTCACACTTTTGTTTTGTTAAAATGTGCTTTTGAAACAAAAAGAGATTGAGCGTTGAACTCAATCTCTTCGTTGTTTTAAATTAAACTCAACCGAGCTTGGAGTAGTTGATCTTTACACCGGGGCCCATAGTCGAAGCGACTACGCAGCTCTTGATGTACTGACCCTTGGTCGCAGCAGGCTTTGCCTTGATGATTGCGCCAAGCAGAGCGTTGAAGTTTTCGAGAAGCTTTTCCTGACCGAAGGAAGCCTTTCCGATCGGGCAGTGGATGATGTTGGTCTTGTCAAGACGGTATTCAATCTTACCTGCCTTAGCTTCGGTAACAGCCTTTGCAACATCCATAGTAACAGTACCAGCCTTCGGGTTAGGCATAAGTCCCTTAGGACCGAGAACCTTACCAAGACGACCGATAACGCCCATCATGTCGGGAGTTGCGATGATGATGTCGAACTCAAACCAGTTTTCCTGCTGGATCTTTGCAACATAATCTTCTGCACCAACATAGTCAGCGCCTGCTGCTTCTGCTTCCTTAGCCTTGTCACCCTTTGCAAAAACAAGGGTACGAACAGTCTTACCTGTACCGTTGGGAAGAACAACCGCACCGCGAACCTGCTGGTCTGCGTGACGGGAGTCAACACCAAGACGTACGTGAACTTCTACGGTCTCATCGAACTTTGCCTTTGCAGTCTGGCAAACGAGCGAGAGAGCGTCATTAGCATCATAAAGCTTTGTCTTTTCGATGAGCTTTGCGCTCTCGATATATTTCTTTCCTGTGCTCATTGTAACTCCTCCTTATTCCTCGACAGTGATACCCATGCTGCGTGCGGTACCTGCGATCATGCTCATCGCAGCCTCAAGCGAGCCGGCATTAAGGTCGGGCATCTTTGTTTCAGCGATCTGCTTAACCTGATCCTTGGTCAGCTTTGCAACCTTGGTCTTGTTAGGTGTAGCGGATGCAGACTCAATACCGCAAGCCTTCTTGATAAGAACGGGAGCCGGGGGAGTCTTTGTGATAAACGAGAACGAACGGTCTGCATATACGGTGATTACTACCGGAATGATAAGACCGATGTCCTTCTTGGTTCTTTCGTTGAATTCCTTAGTGAATACCGGAATAGCAACGCCGTATGCACCGAGTGCAGGACCTACAGGGGGAGCAGGAGTAGCCTTTCCCGCCGGCAGCTGCAGCTTGATGTAACCCATAATTTTCTTTGCCATGATAAATGCACCTCCGTATTGTGGTAGCGGGACATTTTAGTCCCAATTAGATTTTCGGGAGAATTTTTAGTGGTTTTCTCCCTCCCACGTTTGAGGAGAATATCCTCAGTCGTTCGCGAGAGTAATGTCGTCCGAATCAAGCTCGAACGGTGTATCTCTGCCGAACATATTGACGAGCACCGTAACTTTCTTTTTGTCATCGGAAATCTCTTTGAGTACACCTTTCATACCCTTAAGAGCTCCGCTGTTCATTTCAACGGTGTCACCAATGCTATAATTAACAACGACCTTCGGCGATGCCGTTTCGATGCCCATTGCGGCAACCTCGGCTTCCGTAAGTGCAGTCGGTTTTGATCCGGGGCCAACGAAGCCTGTAACGCCGCTGATATTTCTGACGACATGCCATGTTTCGTCAGTCATTACCATTTTTACAAGCACATAGCTCGGGAATATTTTTTCTTCGACTTCCTTTTTGGTTTCGCTGTCAATATAAGTTTCAACCGGAATGCGAATGTCGACTATGACATCCTGGAGTCCGCGGTTTTCGACGATTTTTTCAAGGTTCGTCTTAACCTTATTTTCGTAGCCGGAATAGGTATGTGCTACATACCATCTTTTCTCACCGGTTGCGTCGTAAAGATCACTCATTGCAGATTCTCCGCTGTATCTTAGTGTATGATACCGACAAGCAGATCAAGACCCTTTGTAAATGCAAAGTCAAGAACGCCTATTGCGGCACCGGCAATTACGATTGTGACTGCTACGACAAGTGTGTTTTTCATGGTTTCCTCGCGGGATGCCCATGTAACCTTTTTGAGCTCTGCTCTGTACTCACGGAAGAATTTTGCGATTCTCGAGAAGATTGAGGGCTTCTTGTTCGCAGGCTTCTTTTCCGCTTTCTTTTCTGCAGGGGCTGCGTTCTTTTCGATTTCCGCCATAGTTGAGCCTCCGTTCAATAAAGTATTAATTACTTGGTTTCCTTGTGAAGGGTATGCTTGCGGCAGAACTTACAGTACTTGTTCATTTCAAGTCTGTCGGGGTCATTTTTCTTGTTTTTCTTTGTGTCGTAGTTTCTCTGCTTGCATTCGCTGCATGCGAGTGTGATTTTAACTCTCATTTCGGCACCTCCCGATTAGATTATGCGAGGGGTTGTCCCCGCACGTTAGAATTGTGACAGCAGCGCCGACACATGGCGACAAGCGGCACTGTCACGTACCTCCCTCTCGAAAAGCGGCACTTTTCGTGTCAGTTTCGCGGCGAAATCTGCGCAAAAAAAGAACCCTCTCGCAGAGGTAAGGTTATTTTACCATACTTTTTCGCATTTGTCAATAGTTTTTTAAAAATTTTTTTATTCACGTCAAAACAGCATATATATAATGTAACTTTTGCCGCCGATACACTCGGCGGCAAACAAACGAGTTCTATAATCAATGTGAATCAGCAGCGCTTGGAGAAACGGTGTCAGCGCCGGTCATTTGGGAGTGCGGAAACCTTAGCTGTTTATGCAAAGCTTCTACTCATCAATCTTAATATGATACGTATTCAGCGTTTCGAACGCCTCGTCACAGAGTGCATTGAAATCGAGCTTCGCTTCTTCCGCGAGAACATTTTCAAGCTCGGGACGGGTTTTCGGATGACGGGGAGTAAAGACCGTACAGCAGTCCTCATAGGGAAGGATTGAGGTTTCGAACGTGTTTATCTTGCGTGCAATAGTGATAATCTCCTCTTTGTCAAGACCGATGCATGGACGGTAAACGGGAATATTTACTGCACTGTCAGTCACTTCGATTGCTTTCATTGTCTGGGACGCAACCTGCGCAAGGCTTTCACCGGTAATAAGCGCATGACAGTGATTACGCCTTGCAACACGCTCGGCGAGAGTCATCATGTAACGGCGAAGCAGGAGTGTAAAATAATCCTCGTCGCAGGCACGGCGAAGCTCTTCCTGAATATGCGTCAGCGAGATTACGTGCACCTTTATGTGGGTTGTGTATTCGCAGAGCAGCCGCGCAAGCTCGAGTACCTTTTCTTTTGCGCGCTCGGATGTGTACGGAAAGCTCTCAAAATGAAGTGCTTCAAGCGTTACACCGCGCTTGGCAATCATATATCCGGCAACGGGACTGTCGATACCGCCCGAAAGCAGTAAAAGTCCCTTTCCGCTTGAACCGAGCGGCATTCCGCCGGCACCCTTGATTCCGCCGGCGTGGATGTATGCACCGCGTTCGCGTATCTCTACACGCACCGTCACATCCGGCGTATGAACATCAACCTTGAGTCTGGGGCAAGCTTCGAGCACCGCACCGCCGACCTCACGCATAAGCTCCGGCGACTTCATCGGGAAAGTCTTGTCCGCACGTCTTGCGTCCGCCTTGAAGCTCTTTGCACCAACGAGAAATTGCGGCAGATATTCTCTCGCCGCCGCTTTTATCGCCTCAATGTCCTTTTCAACCATGACCGCGCGGTCAATCGAAACGATACCGAACACCTTTTTGGCATAATCAAGCGCAAGCTCAATATCGCAGAAATCGTCCATCGGCTCGATATATATTGTGCTCTGCGCATAGGAAACGTCAAAATTTCCGGCACGCTTGACTCTTGTGCGAAGCTCCTTTATAAGCAGATTTTCAAAATACGAACGGTTCGCTCCCTTTAAGATAAGCTCACCGTATTTACAGAGAAGTACTTCTTTCATTTGTTTATTTCCTCTTGATTTATAATTCTTACAGCACTTTCAACAAGCACTGTCTTTTCGTTTTGTATTTCGCCTGTTATAACCTTTTCGAGCAGTTCATTTAAAATATCGCCGATTTGACGTCCCACCGCTCCGAGCGACAAAAGTTCATCCCCGCCGATATCAAGTCCGGCAAGTGATACACATTCACCCCTCTCAATTATACGCCAAAGGGTGTCGAGCAGTGAAATATCCGCTTCACCGCGCGAAATTTTCAGCCGCAGTATATCCTCCGCCGCACAAAATCCCACATCCCGGCAAAGCCGCTTAATATCAATTTCGGTCTGAACATCATCGGCAAGATGCGACACCTCCGCATAACAATGCGAAACCGTTGCGCTGTCAAAGCGAAGTGAGCGCAATATCTCGCGCACCTTCGCCGCCTTACAGTCAGCAAGCAATGCCGCAAGCATAAGCGGTGCAGATGACGGATAAAGCGTTTTTACAGAATCGCATATTTTCTCAATATCGTCAAAGCGTACACCGGGTAAAATCTCCCTTATTACCGGAAGAAAACCCCTTATAATCCTCGCCGTACCTTTTCCGCAGACGAGCTTTGACAGTTCTGCGGCAATCCGTTCTTTTGATACGCTCGAAAGCGTTCCGCGGAGCTCTAATGCCGCTTCTGCCGTACCTTTTTCAAGCTCAAAATCAAGCACTGACGAAAAGCGCAGCGCACGCAAAATTCGCAGCGCATCCTCGGAAAACCGTTCATGGGACTCGCCGACACAGCGTATAATTCCGGCTTCAAGGTCATTCTTGCCGCCGTAAAGGTCAATAAGTCCGCGAGCCTCGGAATATGCCATCGCATTGACGGTAAAATCACGCCTTGCAAGGTCAGCCGAAAGCTTATCCGTAAACGAAACGCTGTCGGGATGTCGGCTGTCGGAATATTCCCCGTCGATGCGGAAGGTTGTAACTTCAACGCTCATGCCGCTTCGAACAACGGTGACAGTACCGTGAGAAATCCCCGTCGGTATCGCCTTGAAGCCGTCAAGTGACGAGAATAATTCAAGCGTTTTTTCAGGGTACGCTGAGGTCGTTATATCCCAGTCGTTCGGCTCTTTCCCGAGCAGCGTATCTCTCACACATCCGCCGACGGCATACGCTTCATATCCGTTTCCCTCAAGTGCAGAAATAACCTCTGCGGCGTATTTCGGAATGTTCAGCTTCATCAGACGAGTGCCGGCTCTTTGTCGGCAGTCTTTACCTTCGAGTGGGGCGCTTCGGACGCATTCGCAGTCAGATTCTCCCTCGCCACGGACAGCATCAGCTTGATTCTGTTTTCCTGATTAACGCGAGTCGCTCCGGGGTCATAGTCGATTGGAACAATATTCGACTCGGGATGAAGCTCACGGAGCTTTCTTATCATTCCCTTACCGACAATATGATTCGGCAGGCATCCGAACGGCTGTGCGCAAACGATATTTCCGTAGCCGTTTTCAATAAGCTCAAGCATTTCGGCGGTGAGCAGCCAGCCCTCTCCCATTTTTGAGCCGTAACCGACAATTCCGTCAACAAGCGACTTTAAGTGCTCATAAGCCGTCGGCGCGCTGAATATGCCTTGCTCATTAATTATATCTATCATGAATTTTTCCATCTCGGCGAGATAATTGAAAAGCACCTTGCAAACAGCAAATTTTGCACGGCTTCCGCCGTAAAGCTTTATATCCTCCATACGGTTGTCAACCTTGAAAAGTATAAAGCTCATCAGTCCAGGAACCATGACCTCGCATCCCTCGCTCGCTAAAAATTCCTCAAGGTGATTATTAGCCAGCGACGAGAATTTAACGTAAATCTCGCCAACGATTCCAACCTTTACCCTCTCTCGCGTTCTGTCAACGGGAATCTCGGCAAAATCCGCCGCTATCTTCTGCATATATGAGCGCATAGCTTTTTTCGCAAAGCCTTTTCCGCCGGCAAATTCCGCTGTAAGCGTGTCCGCCCACCGGTCAACAAGCTTATCTGTTGCGCCCTCCACCGTTTCATAAGGTCGTACCTGATTCGCAAGCAGCATCAAAAGGTCACCGTACGCCATCGCCGCGATAAGTCTTCTTATAAGTCCGAGCGTAAGCGAAAAACCGCTGTTCCTCTCAAGTCCCGAAAGATTGAGCGATATTACCGGAATATGTCCCAGTCCCGCATTCGCAAGCGCCTTTCGGAGCAAATGTATATAATTCGATGCCCGGCATCCGCCGCCCGTCTGCGTTATTATCAATGCCACCTTATTAAGGTCATATTTTCCGCTCTTCAGAGCATCTATCATCTGTCCGATAACAAGCAGCGCAGGATAACAAGTGTCATTATGGACATATTTCAGTCCCGTTTCAACAACGCTCCGCCCTTCATTCCCCAACAGCTCTACATTGTATCCCTCATTCTTGAACACTCGCATAAGTAATTTAAAATGCGTGCCAAGCATATTCGGGACAAGGATTGTATAATCCTTTTTCATCTCTTTTGTAAATTCTATTCGTTCCATTGTATGTAATCCTTTCAGATTTTGCATATGGTGAAGTGAATGCTAATCGAAGCGTATGGGAGGTACGCGGCTTTCTTGAAAGAAAGCCTGGCAAAGAACTTTAATATACGCTATCGCTTCACAGGTCGCTCGAACTCGCTTCGAAAGCCACAGAGTAAGTTGGGAGCCCTCCTCGCTGCGGCTCGGTCACGGCATGGCTCTGACTGCCACCGGCAGTCATTCACTCCCATGCCGCCGCTTCGCTACCCAACGACTCGTTAATGCAAAAGGGTCAGCTGTCACCCTCTCAAAATACGTCCGTTTTA
>JAZQXA010000113.1:0-47219 GCA_045632605.1 Candidatus Flemingiibacterium sp.
TTAACAGTACCCACGATAACGATAACAGCAAGAGCCGTAATCATAACAACCGCCTGCATGAAATCGGAAATACTCTCTGCGAGAAATCCTCCGAGAATTGTGTAAACAAGAACGAATACAGCACCGAGAATCATCATCGACTGATAGCTTGCCCCGAACAGAGTTGAGAAAAGCTTACCGCAGGTTACAAAGCAGCTTGAAGCGTAAACAGTAAAGAACACGAGAATAAACGCCGCCGCAATAAACATAATGGTCTTTTTCTTTTCGCGGAAACGGTTTGAGAAAAATTCGGGAAGCGTGATTGAGTTGTTAGCACGTTCGCTGTACCGGCGCAGGCGCTTTGAAACGATAAGCCAGTTGAGATATGTACCGAGTGCAAGACCAATTGCCGTCCATGCCGCATCTGCAAGACCGCACCAGTATGCAACACCCGGGAGTCCCATGAGAAGCCATCCGCTCATGTCAGATGCTTCGGCACTCATTGCCGTAACCCAAGGACCGAGTGAGCGTCCGCCGAGATAATACTCCTCGGAGCTCTTGTTTGCTCTTTTTGCATAGTAGACACCTATCAGGATAACAGCTGCCATATAAATTATCATCGCAATAAGTATCTGAATGTCACCGTTCATATGTTGAACCTCCAAGAAAAATGAATTTAATCTATGTTTTTCGACACAAATTTATATTATTATAACATATTAGTGTGATAAAATCAATAGTTTTTTCAAAATTTTATTGATATTTTATTTTTCTGTAGGCAAAGTCAGGACTGATTTGCTAAGGCAGACTGTATTATGGGCAATTTTAGCAGTGGTCTGCTCAGAGAATAATCCCTTGTTATTGGTATGGCGAACATAATGATCGTTATCCGCCGAAGCAATATCTATGCGAAGCCGCTCACCTTTTTTAATTAAAAATGCGTGTTCGTCAAAGTTAAAATCAAGCGTTACCTCGCTGTTCGGCGTATAATCCCCGAGCTGATGGCAAAGCGAAGTGATATCGTCACGAAGCCCATAGTCGCCCTGCTCTTTTGTCAGGCTGACACGGACATAAAAACAGGTATCCTCCGCATCGGAGCTGACCGTAAGACGCGCTGACATCTTGCCTTTTACGAATACATCCTTTTCAAACGGCTCGGTATAAACGCTGACAATATCATATCTTGAATAGGGCTTATCCTGGAACATCGCACCGCCGAATGCCGCCGAAAGCCCCCCCCTAAATGACGGTGGGTCAAAAGGATTATATGTGTAAGTCGCAGTTTCTTTGCCAAGCACAAGGTTAAGTTTCTCTTCGCCTGATGAAAAATCGTCAGCCGCCCATTTATTCTCAAACAAACGGTAATATGTAACCTTTCCCTGCTCAACCGGAGATTTTTCACGAACTCCTCTTAAATAGTCAAACCAATCAAGGTCATACTCCGCACCAAAAGCTTCTTCGCGCTTACCGTTCGGGAACACAATCGAATTTGCGGCATCACAGGAGTCACCGTGGTCATACGGTGAAACGATAAACGCCGATCTCGCCTTGCTCTCCTTGCTCATACTGTTCCACATATCGAACATTCCGCCGGTGTAAATATCATAGAAGCCATCATTGAAAAGTACCGGGAAATTAATGTTATCCGTAGCACCGCGTGCATCGCTTCCGCCGGCTCTCGTATTCCAGAAAGGATCGTCACGCTTCGGCGCTTTAAGCATATCATCAAAATCGGCAATGCTCTCGCCGAACACCGTTTTGGTGAAATCGGAAAGCGGAAGCATATCGAAGGTTTTCATGGTATAATTCTTTTGCGGCTTCAGCTTCGCTTTGTACATAGTTGTGTACCAATTTCCGTGAAGTGCCTTTTTGAAGAAGCCGTTGCGGTAACAGATATTGTAACGCTCTGTATCCTGAACACCGAAATATGCGCCCTTTATATCATCGCCGTACGGTGCTGCGGTATAATGTACCGAGCAAGGATAGCTTGAACCCCACAGGAAGATTTCTCCGTTATAAAAATTCTGTTTTCTTATCCAGTCGTAAAGCGAACGGCTGTCCTCACGCTCATTAATATAAGGAACACAGTCACCGCTGCTTTTTCCGCGTCCGCGGCAGTGCTGAATAACAACCGCATATCCTCTCTTCAGCCAATTCTTATGCTCGCCGAGTGCTTCTGATTCATAATCGGCATCGGTGTAATTTTCAAAAGCATCTATATAAGGCGTACGCCGAACAATTACCGGAAATTTCCCTCCTTTTTCAGGAAGAAGAACAGCGGTATAAAGCTTTGCCATGCGGTTTTCAATATATTCTGAATAAGCTGTATATGATAACATATTACTTTTTTACCTCTCAAAAATATTATATTTATGAAAAGTATATCACACCGCTCCGCATTTGTCAATAAAAATGAAGAAACGCCCCTAAAAACGGAGCGTTCCTTATGTCAGAATGGTGCAGAAAAACGCGATATTACCAAGCAGTCCAACCGCCGTCAACGACGATGTTGGAGCCTGTCATAAATGTAGAAGCATCGGAAGCGAGAAGCAGAACAGCGCCTGCCATTTCGTAAGCCTTTCCGAAGCGACCGAGCATGGTCTTGTTCGAGAGTGCCTTGTTGAAATCAGGGTCCATAGCGTTTGCAGGGTTCGGGAACGGACCGGGGGTTACAGCGTTAACGCGAATGTTATATTCAGCAAGCGCACCTGCAGCATAGCGTGTAAGCTGTGCAACACCTGCTTTTGCAACACCGTAGTTCGGAGGCTGCTTCTGAGGGTTATCTCCGTAGATACGAAGGTCAGGCGAAACAAGACCGTACATCGAGCAGTAATTGATGATTGAACCGCCGCTATCCTTCATGTAAGGAATAATCTCACGAACTCCTCTGAAAACGCAGTGAAGCGAACCGTCGATACCCTTCTCCCAAATTTCATCACTCATAAACTCAAGATTGCTGTCTTTTCCGTATCCGGCACCGAAAGCGGCACAGTTTACAAGAACATCGATATGACCGTACTTTTCGGCAACAGCCTTAAAGCAAGCCTTGAACGATTCAGTAGAAGAAATGTCCAGCTTTATGAACATATCGTAGTATGTTTCCTGGCTTTCCCAACGTGTTTCACTCTCGCGGATATCAGTCGCAACAACTGTTGCACCGAAATCCTTGAGAATCTTGACGTTTTCAGAACCAAGATAACCGGTTGCACCGGTTACGATGCAGACCTTACCGGTGAGGTCAAATAATTTTTTGTAATCCATTTTTATTCCCCTTTCAAGGTTTTTCTTAATTATAATCCTTTGAAGGTGAAATATCAATTTTTCATTCGGTCATATTTCGGCTGAATATGTCCGAAAATCATAAATTCGGATATTTTCTATTAGAGTCAGCCATTTTTTATTAAAAGTTGTCCGAAAATCGTAAATTTCCCGAAAAAGCGGTTGACTTTAAAAAATTGCAGTGATATAATTTTTATTAAGCAAGGAGGTGTCATATGGCATATTTTTCTCTTGATTTCCGTGTTGGAAAGCTTGTTTGTCAGATAGTAAGAATACAGTCTGAAATTACGCCGATTGATATAACAAATAAATATTATGAGCACCACCATTCCTGCCCGGAGCTCCACTATGTAGAAAAAGGCTATTGCGAATTCACCTGCCAGAAAAAGGTTTTCAAATTAAGTGCAGGCGATATCCTGATCATTCCCCCACGTGTCTATCACCACGAAACACATATTTCGCAGGACATGAAGAAGCTTTGTCTGCTAATTGACATACTCACTCCTCCACAGGATGCAAGCACTCCCGACATGGCGTTTTATAATCTCTTCTTCTCGGGAGAAGCATTGAAAACATCGGCAACACCCACTCTTGAACAAACGCTTGAGCGCATACACGGACTGCTTTGTGACCGTGAGCTTCAATATATTAACTCCGAACGAATGCGTGCGCTTTGCAATTTGTTTTTAGTAGATCTTTTTGAGCAAGCAGCAAGTACAGCACCGATTGAAGATATGCCGGAAAGTAAGCCATCACTTTCCGATGAATATATAATCGATACGTTCATGGCACTGAAGTTCATGCCAAAATCGTCCATCGAAGAGCTTGCCAAGGAGCTTCATGTCAGCGAAAGACATCTATCACGTTTAATAAAACAAAAATATCATATGAATTACCGTGAAAAATCAAAGGAAACCCGTCTTGAAATTGCAATGGGATTTCTCAGGGGAACAGATAAAAGCATCTCCGAAATCGCCGAGCTTCTCGGCTACAGCAATACATCCGCATTCAGCGCATTTATAAAGAACGCAACCGGCAAAACTCCGAGCGAGATAAGAAAAGAAAAATAATATAAATCACTAAAAAAACCACTTGATTAATCAAGTGGTTTTTCATGTACATGGTCTATCACGTTTTGTGTCAGATATTTGAATCTTTGAGGCTTCAACGAGGCTATTTCACTTGTCCGAAGAGCAAATTTTGTTGAAAAAAGCACTTGCTTTCGCAAGTGCTTTTTTGGCGCGCCTGGCAGGATTCGAACCTGCGACCTACCGGTTCGTAGCCGGGCACTCTATCCACTGAGCTACAAGCGCGTACCGTCTTTTGACGACTGTTATATTATAGCACAACTGAATCGCCTTGTCAAGGGGTTTTGATAAATTTCTCAACAATTTTTTTCGAAATGAATTAAAGGTACAGAACAAGCATATATTTTTACAAAAACCAAAAGGATGGTACCGTTATGAAACAAGATAAAACTCCAAAATTTATTCAGCTTCCGACCTTCGACGGCGCAGTTCCGTCAGAACTGTCTGCGGATTATATCCTGCCGGATACATATCCCGATGTAAAAAAAATACTCCGCGTACGTGCCCGTCCGGTTTTAATCGGCAGATATATTTCCGGACGCAAGCTTGAGTTTTCTGGTGCTGTTGATTACATTGTTCTTTTCTCTGCAGACTGTGAAAACGGCGAATCACTTCACTGCGTTCATTTTGCCGGAGAATTTGAATCGTCACTCGGAGAACTCGAAAACCTCGACAGCGCAGATATATGCCTAACCCCGCACATCGGCTCACTAAATGTACGCCTGTCAAATCCTCGCAAGCTCTCTATCCGCTGCACAGTTTCGACCGACGTAAAAATTGCCCCTATGCTTCCATGCACAGCGAAATGCGAGGGCGCACGCAGTCCCAAAGAAGAACTTGCACTTGAACGTCTTTGCGAAACAATAACTGCAAAACGGCAACGAACCTTTACTGCCGAACCGCTACGAATCAGTGAAAACATCGAGCCGGATTCAACTCTGCCGCCCATTGACGAAATCGTCACCTGCGATATTTCGCTTCATTTTCATGAAGCAAAACCAATTTATGCTGCAGACGATTTCACAGTTTCTCTGAAAGGTGAAGCAATTGTCGATTTTCTTTATAAATCGCAGAGCGAAGCCGGCACTTACCGAAGCTTTTCAAGAAAGATACCGATTGCTTATATTGTCGGCGCCGAAGAATTCAAGGAAAGCTTTGCGGATTGCCGTCCTGAAACAATTACTGCATATGCTTCGGCTGTACCAACTGAAATCAATGCGGTTGTTACCGAAAACAGCTATGGTGAGCGAAGAATCATCGAGCTTGACATAACTGCAGATGTGAATATGCACATCATCGGCGGCGAGGAAATACCGCTGACACTTGATGCCTATTCTGTGGAGCGTGACTCGGAATGTATTATGAACGACATCGACTGTGAAGCTCCCGGCAAAGTGATTTTCTCCAATTTTTCGATAAGCGAAAATTTACCGCTTGAAGGTATAAATCTCCCGGATGGAGCATCAGTAGTCGATGCTTCTGCCTCTGTCAATACAACTTCGGTTTCGATAGAACGAGGCCGTGCAGTAATTAACGGCGCCGCCGCAGTATCATGTATATTCACAGACAGTTCCGGTTGCTTTTCGTCAAATGATTTCACAGTACCGCTTCGCTGTGAAATGAGCGCTGGTGAGATAAATGAGCCGTTTGCATCGCATTGCTTGGCAAATGTTTCAGACCTGCGTACAAGACTTGACAGCGACCACATTTCATTCGACTTTGAGATTTCGCTCTGCACAGAATTATTCGAGCGTTCACGACGCCGTACCGTCGAAACAGTGAAGCTGATCGGTGAAGCGCATACAGCACCCCGTGAATCGGCATTAACACTCTGCTATCCTTCAAAATCCGACACTCTTTGGAATGTTGCCAAACGCTACAACACCACAGTCAGTGCGCTCGAAGCCGCAAATCGCCCAAACTCGCGTGTACTGCTTATTCCGTGTGCAGCACCGCACACATTCGTGATTGATGCTTAACCAATAAAATTCTGCCTCCGATACATAGTTTATCGGAGGCAATTTTTTTATTTTATTTCGTGGTCACAGTAATTGCAGCGTACCTCACCGTCAATTTCCTTTATCAGGCGGGGCAAATATTTTTCATGGTTTGAAATGCAGCGCGGATTGGTGCAGAACGCTTTTTCGGGAAGCGGATATGCCGGAGCACGTCCGGTACGCTCTGCCATAACGAGCCTTGCAACAAGCGCCATGCGGATGAACATACCGTTCTCTGCCTGCTCAAAATAAACACATCTCGGGTCATCGTCAAGCTCATATGCAATCTCATCAACCTTTGGAAGCGGATGAAGCACAGCAAGGTCAGGTTTGGCAAGCTGCATTTTATCGGAAGTCAAGCGATAAACACCAGCCTGACGGGCATAAGCCTCAGGCGAGGGAAAACGCTCTCTTTGTATGCGCGTCATATAAAGAACATCAAGCTCACCGATGCATTCTTCAAGAGTCGAAACCTCTTTTATCTCACAGCCGTTTGCTATAAGCTCATCGGTGACATAAGACGGAAGCTTAAGTTCAGGAGTTGAAATCAAAACGAAACGGTTGCCCTCAAAACGCATCAGAGCACGCAAAAGCGAATGTACAGTACGTCCGTTGAGTAAGTCACCGCAAAAACCGACGGTAAGACCGCTTGTTTTACCTTTAAGCTCAGATATGGTCATAAGGTCAGTAAGCGTCTGTGTCGGATGAAGATGACCGCCGTCGCCAGCGTTAATGACCGGAACATGAGAATAAAGGCTTGAAGCAAACGCCGCCCCCTCGACAGGATGACGTATAACAACAATATCCGCATAACCACTGACAATTTTAACAGTATCTCGGAGAGTTTCGCCTTTTGAAACCGAACTGGAGTTGGGGTCAGAGAAGCCAATAACCTTTCCGCCGAGTCGCATCATCGCTGTCTGGAACGACATCTGTGTTCTCGTGGACGGCTCATAGAAAAGCGTTGCCATAATTCTTCCCTTGCAGACATCTCGATACTCTGCCGGGGATTTTTTTATTCTGAAAGCGAGAGTGCGAAGCTCTTCCCACTCGTCAAGAGTCATATCATTAAAATCTATCAGGTTTCTGATTTTCATAACTTCTCTCCTTTTAAATCAATTCAAGTTTTTTTATTATTGCCGCAGCTGTACGCTGCGGAAATGCGTTATAAAATGAATAGTGTGCAGTCTTTCTGTAAATCGGATATCTTACTTCAAGCAATTTCTTGTAATTGTTAATATCCCCGTTTATCGGCGGACGCATAATGACGTTCTTGTCCGCCGCAACACTGTCGGCACTACGCCTTAACCACACAACTGTGGTCTTTTCGAAGATAAGCTCCCGGCTCGCTTCATATGTTGGAACACCGCCGCCGCATGAAAGAATCATAAGAGCGTCCCCGAATTCAGCTATTATATCCGAAAGCGTTTCAAATTCAATCCGGCGGAATTCCGCCTCGCCTTTTTCTGAAAATATTTTTTTTATCTCACCGTGACGTGAAACAATTTCATCGTCGAGGTCAACGAGCCGCGCTCCGATTTTTCTTGCGAGTATCCGTCCGACACTCGATTTTCCGCAGCCGGTCATACCAATAAGCGAAATTATATTATTCTTTATCTCTGTCATGATTTCCTCGGAAATATTATCGGTTTCTCATATATTCATCGGAGATAATGGCACATATGCCTATATCACGGTAGTCACCTTTAATATACATTGATGAGCGGTTTATTCCCTCAAATGTCATGCCGCACTTTTCCATAACTCGCCGTGACGCATCGTTTCCGACAATATATTTTGCTTCAATACGGTGGATGTTAAGCTCCATGAAGCCGTATTCCATTACACGCATCAGTGCCTCTGCGGCAATTCCCTTCCCCCAGTATTCAGGGTTTAAAACATATCCGACCTCTGCCGAATTGTTTTCAAAACTTAACTTTGCAAATCCGCAGGTGCCAATCATTTTTCCGGATGCTTTATCGATAACTGCCCAATCGTAAAAATCACCGGTACGGTAACGTGTCTGCAAAAATCTCAGATAATCCTGAGTCTGTTCCGGGGATTTATGCGCATCCCAGAGCAGATATTTTGTAACGCATTCCTCTTTTGAATATTCATACATATCCTGCCAATCGGAAACTTTCATTCGCCTGAGAGTAAGTCTTTCGGTTTTCAGAGTCGGAATGCTCGAAAATATTTTATAAATTACAGCACGCCTCACGAAAAATCACCTCCGGCAAAATTATCCTAACAGATATTATACACCATACGTCAGATTTTTTCAAGAGGTATAATGCAATATCCTTGAATATTTTATCATATTATTTTGTTTATGTAAACTATTTTGTAAATTTCTTGCGAAATCCGCGGTAATGTGGTATAATAGTTTAAAAACAACCCAATGTACAAAAGGAGCCCCCATGAAAACAATCACTTTCATCGGAACCGGCAATATGGCATCTGCAATAATCAGCGGTATGCTCAAAGCAGGTCACAGTGCCGGAATTATAACCGTTTACGATAAATTTGCCGAAAAGGCGGCGGCTTTTGCCGAGAAAGGCGTAAACATCGCAGCAAATATTGCAGACGCCTGCGCGGCAAGTGAATTTATTCTTTTAGCCGTAAAACCGCAGAATTACGCCGAAGTTCTCGCTGAAATCGCCGAAAGCGGAATCAGCACAGAAAAGAAAATTTTCATTTCAATCGCCGCCGGAATTTCAACCGGTGCGGTTTCAAAAATGCTCGGACGTGATGCAGCTGTCGTTCGCTGCATGCCGAATACTCCCCTTCAGATTGGTCACGGCGTAACTGCGCTTTGCAAAAATGCTGCCGTATCTGACGAGGATTTTTCACTCGTTCACTCAATTTTCGCCAGTGCAGGCATGACCCTCTCACTCGATGAATCCCAACTTAACACAGTAATTTGTGCTAACGGCAGTTCGCCTGCATACTTCTACTATTTCATCGATGCAATGGTTCGTTCGGCAAAGGCACAGGGGCTCGACTGTGATGATAAAACACTGCTTGAAGCTATATGCCGTACGGTAATCGGTGCAGCCGAAATGCTTATGGCATCTGACAAAACTCCTGCGGAGCTCATCCGTGCTGTCACCTCACCAAACGGTACTACCGAGCGTGCAATGAACATCTTTTACGCTGAAAAGACCGACGAAATCATTGACCGTGCAATGCGTGCCTGCACAGACAGAGCCGAAGAAATGTCAAAAGCTTACGGCGCATAAGTCATAAGGCAAGTCCACACCGCATAGAATGTATAAAAAACTATCGGCGGTGATTTTGATTGAATCGTATTTTTTCCATCGGACGAGCTTCATGTGCACTTGACAAGCGGACAGTGATGCTCTGTGCGGCTTCACTTTTCATATTCGGAACCTTTCTCGGCTGTGCGGTATACCGTCTGCTTGGGATAGGCGAATCCGAGCTATATGACAATCTTATAGAACGCTATTTTCTTGCGCTGTTCTATAAATGCGCATCCCCTGCAGATGTGATACGCGTCGCAGCAGACTGTGTGCTTCATGAGATATGGATATTCGCGGCAGTATTTTTCGCCGGCTTCACGCTTTTTGCTCCAATAATATCAGCGGCGGCACTGCTTTACCGCGGACTGCTGTTCGGCTTTGCTGTAACTATGCTGCAATTTTCAACACGAATTGGACTTTTGCTCGATTCCATCGTGTATCTGTGCGCCGCATTTGCCGTGTCGATTCTGCTTGCGCTTCTCTCAACCGAGGCAATATTCTTCTACTTTCCCGAACGTCACCCGGTAATAAAAAGCAGACGGACGCTTAATTATGTTCTCATATTTTTGAGAATCTGTGCGCTCGTTGCGGCGAATATACTCTTTATGCTGTTTTTAATATACGTTTACATTTGATAATATTAAATCGAAAGGATATGCAAAATCTTGAAAATTTTCGGAAAAGAAATTAAACTTTTTAATTTTAACAAAGACGGAAAGGGCGTAAAAAAAGAGCCCGAAGGCCCGAAGAATTTTGTTAACTTCTTTAAGCATTTTAAAAACAAATTCACTCGCCTTGTCACCGTAAATATGTATTTCGTACTGGGCAATTTCCCGATATTTTTCCTTCTGCTCGCAATAAGCGGTATCGTCGGACACGATTCTTTTTCTCCTTCGAGTAAACTGTTTGCCCCTTTGTACGGAGTGATGACCCATGAACACTCCCCCGTCACCGCCGCACTCTTCGGAATATACGGTGTACAGCTTGAAAACACGCTTCCAAGCGTTTGGACAACCGTTGCGCTTATTTTGTCCCTGCTGACGCTCATAACCTTTGGTTATGTTAACACCGGTACATCATATATCATGCGCAATATGGTAAAAGGTGAGCCGATATTCATGTGGGATGACTTCTGGTATGCAATAAAACGCAATAAAAAGCAAGGGCTTATTCTCGGTCTGCTCGACGTGCTCATCTCCGGAATCTGCATCTACGACATTATATTCTTCAGCCTTAATATGAACGTATCCGTTGTGATGAATATAATGTTCTATGCCTCTATCGCAATCGCCATCATATGGTTCTGGATGCGCTTCTATATGTATATCCTGATGATAACCTTTGACCTGTCGATATTCAAGATACTGAAAAATGCCCTCATTTTCGCGCTTCTCGGCTTCAAGCGCAATATCATGGCAACGCTCGGAATAATCGTAATGTTAGTTCTGACATATATGCTTATGATACTTTACTTCCCTCTCGGAATCGTAATGCCGTTTATTCTTCTGTTCGGCGACTGCGCATTTATGGCAGTTTATGCTGCATTCCCGAAAATAAAGGAGATCATGATTGATCCTTACTACAAGGACGAGGAACCGGAGGAGGATCCGGAAGAACCGATTTTCCGCGATCTCGGTTAATAAAAATATTTATGAGTGATCTCTCACGGTCACTCATATTTTTTTATGATCTTTACGGAACAAAATTTACAATGCTTTCGTCTAATAAACAACTAAAACGCTCGGAGGTATTCCATGAAACGATTATTGCTGATATTAATGCTTCTCACCCTGTTTGCCGTATCCTGCGCAGATAATGATACTCCCCCTGAAACCGACACTCCGGTGATAGATTTCGTATATGAAGGCGATATAGTTTTGAACACCCCCGAATATCTCGTTACTGAGTCGGAGGATAAATTCATCCTCTACGAAATGAAAACCGGCAAACGGCTTCGTAAATTTCTTGACTTCGGCGAAGTTAAATTTGAAGAAAACGGCGAAACAAAATCGCAGTACGTTTTTCTTCAAAAGACATTCGCTTATATATTAAGGGACGGCGTACTCGAAACCAGAGATTTTAATTTTTCCTACAACGAGGTTGCCGTCGAGGGTAATTATATACTTCTCAACCGCTCCTTATTTGACGGCAACTTAAACAGAACAGCTCATTCGTTAAGAGGAGATATCCTCTCGCAAGCCGCCTTTGAGGACGGCGCACGTCTTACCGCATGGAATAATGATTATAACCATGAATCGGAATATGTACGCGTGATGAAATGTTACACCAACCCCGAAGCTCTTACGGAAATTTATAGTGCAAACGGAAGTACGCTCTACATCAAAGACGGCGAAAACGGCTTCATTCTCGAAAAAGACGGTGAATATTATAAGCTTGCTTTTTCTGTTTCGGGAGAAATAATCGACGCCGCCGGAAACGGCGTTTATGATGTACACATCCTTTACCGCGAGGGTGAAGGGCTGAAAAACTGTTGGATAATCGGACCGCTTAACGTCGGCGATCTGCCCGATTATGTACGTGCGGATATCAAAGATGTTATGTTAGACGGTAATTTTCATGGAATGACAGTTTCATCTCCGTGGGTTCTCGGTGAGGACGGCGAAATACTTCTCTGCGGAGAGCAAATCTGGACTGACGGAAATGTTTTGGCAACGCATTATCCGAATTACGTTTATGAGCCGGACATAATAAAATATATCATAGATTCAACCGAGCCTGCCGACGAAATAACCCTCTACGACAAAGAACTTAATCCGATAAACACTTCTCCTGCCGAAATATTCCAAATATGCAGCGAACAACTAAGCGGAGAAAGCGGATATCTCACCCTTTTCGACAGAGATACAAAGGAATTTATGATTGTTTCAACGGACGGTGAAACCGTATATCAAACCAACCACATCGAACGTCCGCTGATACTCGACAGCTTCGGTGCGGCGGTGCTTACGAAAGATGGCAAGGTGCAGTTTATCACCAATGACGGCACCGCACATGATGAACTTGACGGCTGGAATGATGAGCTTGTCTTGTATACTCCCTATCAAAACTGTGTATTTGATATTGAAAACGCCGACCACCCGATTGTAAAATATTGGAGAGTAATTTTCGACGACTCGAACGACGATGACTCGCAGTATGTTATTTTCCGTTACTTCCCCGACACGGGAATCTGCGATACTGTCAAAGAATGGGCTTATTAAATAATGATAAGGAGAATGACTATGAAAAAAAGACTTTTTGCAGCTGCAATTTTGGCGTGTCTGCTTCTCACATCATGCTTTGAGCGTGACCTGCCGCTTAATGAAACTGTGCAGGATACTACTATTGCCGAAGATACGGCGGCTATCGAAGATACAACCGCAGCAGAACCGACACCCGCACTTCCTGTGGCTGAATTTCCGTTTTCGAACGATTATATTACCGTAAAAGAAGCTTCGGACGGAAAATATCACTGCATCACGAAATCACCGAATCATGTGCGCGCAAGAGATAAGGCACATATCCTGCAGTACATAGACGATTACGGCAATGTCGTAAAGAATTTTCTTCTGTATAACGAAGAAAACGGACTTATAAACAATGTAGACGTATTCAGCGAGAACGGAATACCGCAAAACACCAATTGGGCAAGCGAGAACTTTCTCGTCATCGGTAATTATGTAATCTGCGGTTATAGCGTTTATAACGCAAAGTTCCAATATATCGGCTACTACCGTTATGAAAAGCTCTCTGATATTAATGCTCAGTATTTCCCCGAAACCGATTCGCTGAAGGTCGGTGAAAATACTTATTACCCAAGGCTCAAACATATTGATACAGTTCCTGATGGCAGCATTTTACTCGACTCTAAGACAGTCTGGGATGAGGAAAGCGCAATATACAAGCATGACTCGAAGTATTATTTCAAAAACGAGGGCATCACAGTAATTCTTCCCATAAGCGGTGAATACGACAGTGTTTCGCTGATTCATCCCGAAATGGTGGAGTTTGTCAGCATTAACGGCGGAGAGCTCCACAAAATAACGGTTGAATGGGTATATTCGGGAAAAACTCCCGGCGACTGGTATCCCGGTTTCGTTGTAAATGAAAAAAGCTCTGAATATATGATAGAGGACTATACACATTTCGATTACAACGAATATATTATCGTAAAAAGTGACCCATATTCCTACGCAGTAAAGGACGGTAAGCTCGTATACACATTTAATAAAAGCGCTAATTACGGTGCCTTCTCTACAATCGATGAACTTCTCATAAACGGTACAAATAACAGCGATTACACTGATGTTACGGTACACAATCCCGACCTTTCGCTCTTTGTTGATGAAATTTTTGAATCGTTCAATAAGCTTCCTGACGGAAACTATATCGGTCAGCTCTTTAGCGGCCCTTACCGCATTTATGACAGCAAAGCAAATGTGGTTTATTCCTCACCCGATAATGTTAACTGGTTAGCCGTCGGAACGGATATCGTTCTTTCACTTGATAAAGATAATACACTCTGCTTTTATACCCCTTACGGCGAGCTTGTATACGATTTTGGTAAGATTTCCGAGAATCTCGGTTACAACCGCTATATGTCCGGATACTATAAAGAAAAAGGATATTATTTCGTATTCAGTGACTATACCGACAGCGATGAAAACGGCAGAACACATTTTTATGAGTATTACTACATTCCTGAAACCGGTGAATCCGGCATAATTGATTATTACGACTTTGAAGGTGCTCTCGCAAAGCCGGTGCTCTATCTCTACCCAACCGAGGAAACTGAAGTCAGTGTAAAATTTGAGCATCCTGAAAGGCTTATCGTTGATTATCCTGTATATAACGACGGCTGGCATGTCACGGCATCCACTGACGGCACACTAAAAGATGCACGCGGTCGCTCCTACTACGCACTCTACTGGGAAGAATCACGTGAGCGACCGGGTTATGATTTCACCGACGGATTCTGTGTAAAGGGCGAGGATTCGGCAGAGTTTTTAGAGGAAAAATTAGCGAAACTCGGTTTTAATGAACGTGAGGCAAATGAGTTTATAATCTACTGGCTCCCGATTATGGAGCAGAGTGAATATAACCTCATCCGCTTCGAGCTGACAGATGAACGCGAAGCATCAAATGCACTGTATATTTCCCCTGCTCCGGATTCACTTCTTCGTATAGCGATGCACATAAAGCCGCTTGAAAACGAAGTATCCGTGGTCGAACAGAAGCTTCCGGCATTCCACCGTCACGGTTTCTCTGCCATTGAATGGGGCGGCTGTGTACACTGATTTATAAAAAACTTAACACCCTCTGCCGCGGCAGAGGGTGCTTTGTGTCAATATTTATCGCGGTGGAACGCATAACCGAGCAGACTTCCCATAAGAGCAAGTCCACCGTATTCAAAAATCAGCGGCAGGTCACTCTGTGCATAGTTAAGTACAATAGTCGGCGCAAAAATCAGCGCCACTATAACGCAGTAATACCACACCCAGCCGTTAATCTTTCCGAATATAATTCCGCCGCCAAGACAGCACGCCGGAGTTATTATGTTTAGCGCAAAAGCTTCAAATCCCGTACCGGCAAGCAGAGGCGGTATGAGATAAAACAGCACCGCCATAACTGCAATATACGGCAGCCATTTTAAAAAAGGTACTTTTGTCATGATTTTGTCCCTTTCCGTGAGTCACGGCGTAATTTTGCCGCATCCCATTCAGTACGTTCCTCGTCGGTTGTCAAAGTCAGCGCCGGCACAGGAGTAGGCTTATCGTTTTCATCGAGCGCAACCAGCGTAAGATATGCGGAATTTATAAGCTGACGTGAACCGTCAAGCTTCTCGACGTACGATTGAACGCGAACATCCATTGAAGTTCTGCCGACATAAACGACTTTTCCGCAAAGTACAACAAGACTGTTTGCATAAGCCGGATCTTTAAATTCAAGCGTATCAACAAGCACAGTTGTAACATTTCGGTTAGCGTGACGGCGTGCAACAACTGCGGCACAAATGTCAATCCATTCCATCAGCTTTCCGCCGAAAAGACGGTTATAGCCGTTCATAGTTCCAAGATTTAATATTTGAACGGATTCTGTATACGAATCCATAGGTGTTTTTGGTTGTAAATTCATTTTTTAGCTCCTGAATTTAATTCCGCCGTTTTCGTCGAGCTCAACTATCGCAAGAGATTCAAGATGTATTCCCTTTTCACGGATGAGAGCGCCGCCCTCCTGAAAGCCTTTTTCAATGCAGATACCCACACCGGCAAGTGTTGCTCCTGCCTGCTCAAGGATGTCGCAAAGACCGAATACCGCTTTTCCTTTTGCAAGAAAATCGTCGATTATAAGCACACGGTCATCGGCGGATATGTATTTTTTCGAAACGCGGATGTCATATTCCTTGCCCTTTGTATATGAAACAACCTTTGAGGTATAAACATCCCCGTCAAGATTTTTCGACTCGGACTTTTTCGCGAAAACAACGGGCACTTTAAAATACTGCGCCGCAATGCAGGCAATACCGATTCCGGATGCCTCAACAGTCAAAATTTTTGTAATTCCGTCATTACTGAAAAGTCTGTAAAATTCCTTGCCAATCTCGTTTATGAGCGAGATATCCATTTGATGATTGAGGAAGCTGTCAACCTTGACAATTCCGCCCTCTTTGATTACACCATCAGAAATAATGCGTTCTTCTAAAAGTTTCATTTTTTTACTCCGGATTATTATATTTTTTGAAAAAATTTGATTTTTAAATTAAAAACAATCACCCACCGCAATTTTTTTCATAAGCTGTCATTAAGAGGTGATTTTTATGAAACGCCGACTGTCGGGTAAATATATATGGATTGCCGTTCTGACTGTTTCAGTCGTAATATTTTTCGTTTTGTGCTTCGCCGAGCTTCGCATACGTCCGATAGTAAATGAGGCTGCAAAAAGTCGAGCAAGATCATTTGCGTCAGAGATGATAAATCTTTCGGTTACAGACACACTCTCAAACAGCAGTCCGCTGGTGCGTGTAAGCTCCGGGGAATACGGGGTGGCAAGCGTTGAAACTGACATTGCATCTCTTTCTCATCTCCGCGCTGAAGCGATAAAAGCTCTTACAGATACTCTTTCAGATCCCAAAGCAATGAGCTTTTCTGTTCCGCTCGGAAATTTAAGCGGCAGTATGCTGATTGCCGGCAGAGGTATGCCGATTGAAATAAGGCTTGTCCCAATAGGTGACGTCACAGCGGATATACACACCGAGTTTATCGAATCGGGAATAAATCAAACCTTACACAAGATAAGTATGCGCGTTCGTGTAACGCTTAATGTATTGACAGCCGGCTCGTCAGTAAAGCTTGAAATCGCAAGCGACATAACTCTCGCTGAAACAGTGATAGTCGGAAAAGTGCCCGATGCATACACCGCAATAAACCGCTACGAAATCGACGAGGACGAAGAAAATGACCTCAACGATTATGCGGCAACATTGCCATAACAAACGAAAAATTCAAATATATATTTTATTATACCTCATTTTCCTACGAAAATCAATCGCTTTGAGGAAATTTTTTCGTATTTCTCTTGCTAATTCTTTAGTTTTGTGGTAAAATATAGTGAGAAATATTACCCGACATAATTTTCACCCGGAAAGGATGAATTATGAACCACGATAAATCTGATCAGATATCATCGCAGCTTTCACTTTTAGGTGAGCGTATACGAACAATAAGAAAACGTCTTGGAATGACTCAAGCCGAGCTTGCCGACGGGGAAATTACCCGTAATATGCTCAGCCGTATTGAAAACGGTATCGCACTTCCCTCACTCCCCACACTTTGCGCAATATGTAATAAGCTTGATATTCCTGTTGGGGCGCTGTTTGATGACCTCGATGACTATGCTGTAAAGCGCCTTTCGGACACGCTGAAAAAGCTTGAGGGCGCAAGAAAGTACTCGCGCGCGATTGAAGCTTACAGAGCCTCAAACATAGACAAGGTGCCTGATTATGTAAAGGAAATGCTTTGCCGCATCTACATCGCCAGAGCAAGAGAGTTCTATGAAATCGGTAAGCTTACAGATTCACTTAATCTTCTTTCAGAGGCGGAGCTGCTTTCCGACATTTCCGAAAACAAGCTCTGCCGCGGTAATATATTTCTCTTAAAAACGCTGATAATTTCCTCTGCCGCATCGAAGGAAACATATACTTCTGAAACGCCATCCGACAGCGAACGGCTGAAGCAGATAATTTTCGATAACAACGATATGGCAATATATCTTTATTGCCGCATGAAGCTGTCAGATATTGCTGCAATGCCGTATTCACAGCCGCATGAAAGTGCAGCACCGCTTCGTGCGGAGCTTGATCCGATAATTGGCAGTCTATCAGACGGACTTTTCAAAGCACACATTGTTGCCAAGCTCGATATGCTTGGTGCCGATTATCTTGCCGCCAAGTCAAAGCTTACTGCACTTGTTAATTCGGATATGGCGCCGTCAATGCTTTATGACATTTATTCTGACATTGAATTCTGCAGTAAATGCTGCGGCGACTTTGAAAATGCTTATAAATACTCTAATCTTCGAATTGAACTCTTAAAGAAGATAAATTAAGGAGAACACTATGCTTCGTATCGGACAAGGTTATGATGTTCACCGTCTGACAGCCGGACGCAAACTTATACTCGGCGGTGTTGAAATCGAACACGAAACCGGGCTTCTCGGACATTCGGATGCGGATGTCCTTACACACGCAATAATGGATGCGCTTCTCGGTGCAGCGGCGCTCGGAGATATCGGAAAAATGTTCCCAGATACCGACGAAAATTATCGCGGCGCTGACAGCTTGAAGCTTGCCGAAGCAGTTTCGCGGCGTTTAGCTGAAGACGGATATAAGATAATCAATGTCGATTCAACCGTAATTGCACAGAAACCGAAGCTTGCACCATACATTAATGCAATGCGGAAAAATATTGCCGATGCACTCGGACTCGATATCACAGCCGTGAGCGTAAAAGCAACCACCGAGGAAAAGCTCGGTTTTACAGGAAGCTGTGAAGGTATCGCAGCACAGGCGATTGCAATGATTGAAAAGAACACATAAAAACGGCGCCGCATATGCGGCAGCGCACAAGACGGAAAACGACGGGAAAATCACTTCAGATCCTTATTTTTAAACATCTCAACCGTCGCCTTACCGTCTGAGCCTTTGCTCTTTAATATAATATGGTCAATATTCGCGGTTGGTGAAAGACAGCCGTGCGGCTTTTAAAGCCTAAACATATATTTTTGAAAGGAAAACAAACTATTATGATTAAAATTTCCCCTTCTCTTTTAGCTGCTGATTTTTCAAAGCTTGATACTTGTATTTCCCGTATTGAGGATTCAGCGGATATGCTCCACTTGGATGTCATGGACGGAATGTTCGTTCCGAACATCAGCTTCGGTCCCGGACTCATCTCCGATATCCGAAAGACATCCGGTCTTATTTTTGATGTACATCTCATGATTACAAATCCGATGCGTTACATCGCTGAATTTGCAAAGGCAGGCGCTGATATTATCACAATTCACTATGAGAGCTGTGACAATCAGATTGAGGTTCTCAAAGCAATCCGTGAGCTTGGCGTAAAGCCGTCCATTTCGATAAAGCCGGCAACTCCGGCATTCATCCTTGAGCCTCTGCTCGAATATGTTGACATGGTGCTCGTTATGACGGTTGAACCGGGATTTGGCGGACAGTCTTTCATCCCCGAAACCATGGAAAGTGTACGCACTCTCTCGCAGATGATTGCCGCTTGTGGACGTAATATCGACATCGAGGTT
Source organism: Candidatus Flemingiibacterium sp. (assembly GCA_045632605.1). GTDB lineage: Bacteria > Bacillota > Clostridia > Oscillospirales > CAG-272 > Flemingiibacterium. The sequence goes on from JAZQXA010000113.1 coordinate 19,423, forward strand.
GACGGCGGAATCACCGCAGGTACAATCCGTACCGCATACGATGCAGGTGCAAATGTTTTCGTTGCAGGTTCCTCTGTATTCAAGGCTGCTGACCCGGCAGCTTCGATAAAAGAACTTCGTTCTGTTTGTGAGTAAAATCAATTTTCCAAACGCACTCGTTTATAGCGAGTGCGTTTTTCTTTTCTGTTCCATCACCCGAAGCACCGCCGCCGCATATTTTAATAAAGAAAGGAGGTGAAAAAATGTCTCACGGTGCACGCATTGCCGTCAGCTCCGTGACCTATGCGATACAGGCTCGTGAAATACTCGCAAAGTACGGTATTACAGCTGAAATTGTCCGTCTGCACCCAACCGAAACACCAAACGGATGTGCTTTCGGACTGCAGATACCGTCGCGAAATGTTTCCGAAGCCGCTTCTCTGCTAACTAAAGCCGAGATAAAATTCACAAAAATTCAGCGCTGACGGCGCGGTAATAAAGAGGAAATCCGTCGGGCGGTCAAACGTCCGACGGTACAGAATAATAATGATATATTTCGATAATGCCGCCACAACTTACCCAAAACCGCCGCAGGTTATCCGTGCTGTAAGCACATCAATGAAAACCTTCGGTAACCCCGGGCGCGGTGCTCATGCCCTTGCAATGCGTGCGGCAAAGGAAATTTACGATTGCCGCAAAGCGGCAGCAGAGCTTTTCAATGCCGCTCCCGAGCGTGTAATCATCACATTCGGGGCAACTCATTCCCTCAACATGGCAATTGGAGCACACAAATACCGCGAGGGAGCAATTATTATAAGCGACCTCGAACACAATTCCGTAATGCGCCCGGCACTTGCAAGCGGCAAAGAGGTGCGGATTTTCAGTTCTGCACTGCATATGCATGGTGATGACCGTACAGCGGCGATTTTAGCTTCGATTGATTCGCTTTCGCAGGGTGCATCCGTGCTTGTTACAACTGCCGTTTCTAATGTATGCGGTGCTTCTCTGCCAATTTCGGACATCGGCGCATATTGCCGCAAAAGAGGAATACTGTTTATTGTTGATGCGGCTCAGGCAGGCGGTACACACGACATAAACATGGTGCGCGATTGTATTGATATACTCTGTCTGCCGGGTCACAAAGGCTTATACGGCACTATGGGATGCGGACTTATGATACTCGGCAAAAATGTGGAATTACCGCCGTTTATGTTTGGTGGAAGCGGTGTTGATTCGCGCTCGAAAACAATGCCCGAGCTGCCGCCCGAAAGATATGAAGCCGGAACACTTCCGCTTCCCTCGATTTCGGGACTCCGACATGGGATTGAGTTTGTAAAAGCACAATCTCCTGCCGCAATTTTGGAACACGAAAAACAACTTGCCGCCGCAATGAAGCAAGGACTTGACAACAGGCGTGTGCGCATTTTTCTTCCGGACTGTGAAAGCGGAATCGTGCTTTTTAATATTGACGGCTTTGCCGCAGAAGAAGTCGCGGAATTTCTTGACAGGCATGGAATTTGCACACGCGCAGGTCTTCACTGCTCACCGCTCGCACACGATACACTTGGCAGTGACGGAGCAGTCCGAGTCAGCTTTGGCATATACAACACAGAGGATGAAGTCAGGGAGTTTTGCAAAAAAATACGGATATTGTGTAAAAGCCGTAAATAAGTGACAATGCGCGCCGCATAACGGCGCGCAAAATTATTGCATTATTGCGAAATTAATTCAGGTACAGTGTTATCATCTTGACAAAATAACATATTTGCTGTATACTAATGTTGTAGTAAATTTCCATGGAGGAGAAACAAAATGCAAATAAAATTTAAATGCCTTACCTTCGAAATAGCGGACGGAAAAGTATCGATTCGCCGTTTCGGAAAGACTGAAAGCAAAATCAACGGTAATTTTGTTGAAGTACAGATTGCCGGTGAAAATAAAATGAACCACATGGGCGCAAAAATGGCAAATTCATCCGAGGGTGTACGCCTTTCTTACGTAAGTCATGAGCTCGGGGGAAACTCCATTTCGATAACACAGCGTTCAGAGCTTATTAAAGCTAAAACCACTTTTGAATCTCTCGCTGACGCGAATGCCGTCCGTGTTTACACTGAAATTACAAACATTTCCAACGAAGCAGTTACGCTCGAAGAGGTATCCGCTTTTGTTCTCCCCGGAATCGGAGATGATATTGGAAATGTTGAGGGACTTTATTACACACGCTTTGTTCAGAGTCACCACACCGAATGTCAGCCGAAACGTCTGTCTTTTGCCGACCTCGGATTTCATTCTGACCCCAAACAGCCTGAGTCGCAGAAGCGTATCTCCTGCTCTAACGTCGGAAGCTGGTCCACAAAAGAAGAACTTCCGCAAGGCATCATTGAAGATGCAAACAAAAACAGTTTCATAATGTTCCAGATTGAATCGAACAACTCGTGGTATTACGAAATTTCCGACCGCGACAAGGAGTTTTACCTTTGGCTCGGCGGCGCGAATCTTCCGTTCGGCTCATGGAGCAAATCACTTAACAAGGGCGAAACATACCGCACCCCGAATGTTGCCGTTGCAGTTTCCGACAGCTTAAACGGTGTTCTCGGAGAGATGACAAAATACCGTCGTGCTATCTGCGGACTCGCCGAGGCCGACAAAGCTCTTCCGACAATTTTTAACGAATATATGCACCTCTCATGGGACAGTCCTACAGAGGAAAATACCGCAATTTATGCTCCTGTACTTGCAAAAACCGGCGTTGAATATTACGTTATCGACTGCGGTTGGCACAACGAAGAACCGGGCGACCAGGTATATCCTTATGTCGGTCAATGGAAGGAAAGCCATGCTCGCTTTCCCAAAGGCGTACGGGCAACTACCGATTTTATCCGTTCACTCGGCATGAAAGCAGGCCTTTGGATTGAACCCGAGGTCGTTGGTATTCACTGCAAGGAAATGCTTGATTATTACGGTGATGATTGCTTTATAAAGCGTTACGGTAAAAAAATTGCAGTAAAGAACCGTTATTTTCTCGATTACCGTCATCCGAAAGTAATCGACTATATGAGCGAAACAATTCGCCGCATGGTTGAAGACTACGGCGCAGATTACATAAAATTCGACTACAACCGCGACATGGGAGTTGGCACTGACGTTGACTGCCTGACCCCCGGAGAAGGACTCGAGCTCTGCTCTGCGGCGTTCCTTGATTGGTTTGACGAAATGAGAAAGCGATTCCCGAATGTCGTATTCGAGGGATGTGCTTCCGGCGGCATGAGAATGGATTACCGCACTCTTTCCTCGTTTTCGCTTATCTCCACCTCTGACCAGACCAATTACTTACAGTATCCATATATCGCCGGAAACATCCTTTCTGCGGTAATTCCCGAGCAGGCGGCTGTTTGGAGCTATCCCGTTGGAGAATGTACCAAAGAAGAAATAAATGACGACCAGATAGTCATGAACATGATAAACAGCTTCCTCGGAAGAATGCATCTTGCGAGCCATCTCGAATGGATGAATGAACATCAGCTCGGACTTGTCCGTGAGGGAGTCGAATACTACAATTCAATTTCACCGTACAAGCATAATGCGCTTCCCTATCTGCCATGCGGCTTTACCGGATTCGGAGATGAAAAGGTCGTATCCGGCTTTAAGAGCGGAAACAAAATATTCCTTGCTGTATGGACTCTGACCGACAAAACGGACATCGACATCACGCTTGACGATAAAATCAGTAATGTCAAGCTCGCATATCCGCTTATTCCGAATGCCGAATATAGCGCATCCGCAAACAAGCTCTCGATTAAATTCCACCGCGGACGCACTGCCGCATTCTTTGAGATTGACTGCTAACAAAACATACAAGCACCCGATACATAAAAATATCGGGTGCTGATTTTTATTTATTCTTGAAATACTGAAAATATCCGCATTTTATCATGCCGTTATAGAGTGTTCTCACCTTATCGGCACGCTTTCCGTACAATCTCTCAAAATCAGGAACAGAGGTTAGTATATAAATCTGCCACGGTGCAAGACGTGAGAAACAGCGTCCCATATTACGGTACAATGCTTCAATTTCTTTTGCATCCGAAAGTCTTTCGCCGTACGGTGGATTGCAGACAATTGTTGCACGTCTTTCAGCTTTGACAATCTGCGTTGCATCACGCTCAAAGCATTTAATATGTGCTCCCATGTCAGCACGCTTTATATTGGCACGCGCCAAATCGACCATGTGTGGGTCAATGTCGCTCGCATATACTTCAAAATCTGTCTTGCTGCGGAAGCTCTCTGCTTCCTCGCGTGCATCCCTCCAAATTTTTTCGGGGATATCGTAAAATTCCTCTGCCGCAAAGCTGCGACCAAGTCCCGGAGCCGTGCCGGTCATCATCATTGCAGCTTCAATCGCAATTGTACCCGATCCGCAGAATGGATCCCACAGCAATACCTCATCACGCGGACGCGAGAGTTTGACCATCGCCGCCGCCAAAGTTTCACGAAGCGGAGCAACACCTGCCGCAGGACGGTAACCTCGCTTATGGAGTGCGATTCCCGATGTGTCAATCATCAGCGTTGCAATATCCTTTAAAATGAAAAATTCAACCTGATATTTAACGCCTTCTTCTTTGAACCATGAAACTCCGTATTCTCCCGACAACCGGTCAACTATCGCTTTTTTAACGATACTCTGACAGTCCGGAATACTTGTGAGGGCAGATTTTATACTGTGTCCCTTTACGGGAAACGCATCATCCTCAGCTATCCACATTTCCCACGGCAATGAGTTTGTTCCGTCAAATAAATCGGTAAATGTAGCCGCCCTGAAGCTGCCCATTTTAATGTAAAGTCGCTCTGCAAAACGCAGATTTATATTACAGCGTGCAATCGCCGCCATATCGCCGCGAAATGTTACACGACCGTCTATTGTTTCTATACGCTCGTAACCGAGGGCATCAATCTCCTCGCCGAGCAATGCCTCAAGCCCGAAAAGGCAGGTGGCAACGTATTCATATGTTGTCGTCATTGTTATCCTCCGTGGATTATTTTACTATAATATTATCGCATATTTTAAGCCGGTTGTCAAGAAGAAAAAACAGCAATCACATACTCTAATACATGATTACTGTTTTTTTCTGTACTGAATCGGGGACATCGCCATATTCTTTTTAAAAAGTCGCGAGAAATATGTGTAGTTCTGTATGCCGACAGATTCGGCAATACTTGTCACGCTGTCGTGGCTTTCACGGAGAAGTACCGCCGCCTTATTGATTCGCCGTCTGGTTATATATTCATTCACCGTACAGCCGAAATAATTGTGAAAAGCTTTATAGAGCGAATTTCGCGAAACATACAGATAGTTGCAAAGATTTGTTATCGAAAGGTCAGAAGCGAGATTTTTGTCGATATACTCAAGCGCTCTTACAATAATGTCATCACAGTCAACATCTATTGCATTTTCGAAAATAATATTTGATATCAGATTTATAAGGCTGTTATACTGTTCCTCTGTGAGTGTACTCATCATCGAATATTGCTGTACCGGAAATGGCGGTGGCTCACTGTTTTCAAAGTTCGGCCTTATGCGTCCTATCATAAATATTCCAACAACGCTGTGATTCTTTATTACCGGGACTGCCGTATCAAGAAGACCGGCATGGCAAATATGCGCTACAGGCTTTTTTTCTTTTTTACATTTCATTACTAAATCGAGGTCAGAACAGATGCAGCGTGCACGTCCCTGCGGCGTCGATTGAACCATTGAACAGATATCGTCGTTTTCCCTCCTGCGGAGATATATGTATATATTACTCATATCGAGAAGCCCCATGCTGAGTCCGGTAAGTCCGTAAAGACTGTCCACAATATCTTTAATTTTTTCAACGTCATACCTGATATTCATCGCATATTCACCTCCCTTTGGATAATCATACTATAAAAAATCAGAAATGTCAAGATGTTTTTTGTTTATTTGTATTCCGGGGGAAGATAATGCAAAAAATAAGGACGATTTGTCTATTGTAAAATCCTGTAAGTCATGATATAATACAGGATGTAAGTATATAGCATTTTAGAAAATCAGGAGAAAAATATGAATTCGATTCAAACCCTTTGTATGATTACCATTATAATAACGTGCTCAATTCAGAATATTTTCAAAAAAGCGTACAGCACCCGTAAAAACAGCAGCAGTCCTTACATATTCAGTGCACTGGCTGTTTTGAGTGCTTGGATGGTATTCTTTGTGAGAGCACTTATTACGGGAAGCCTTAATTTTGATATAAGAATACTTCCCTACGCCATTGTTTTTGCACTGACCTACTGTGCTGCATCAATATTCAATCTGATTGCAATTCAGTGCGGTTCGCTTGCGCTGTCCTCGTTGGTTATTTCATATTCGATTGTTATCCCAACTCTTTACGGACTTATTTTCGACGGTGATTCAGCAAGCATCATGTTCTATCTCGGACTTGCATTTTTAGCTGCAAGTATGTTTTTCATCAACAAAACCACCGCTGAATCAAAAATCACACTGAAATGGCTTATTTGTATAGCAATCTCCTTCATAGGTAACGGAATCTGTTCCACCACTCAGCCTATACAGAGTGAACTGTTCAACAATCAGTACGACGATATGTTCATGATTATTTCACTCGCAATAGTGTTTGCTATCCTCATGTCGTTTGCCCTTGTAAAAGACAGAAAAATATTTATACCAACCGTAAAAACTAACGTACACCTGATGATAGCCTGCGGTCTTTCCAATGCAATCACAAATCTTCTTGTAATGGTTTCAACCGGTCTTGGTGTTAATAAGTCGCTCCTTTTCCCTCTCAACGGTGCCGGCGGAATAATAATCGCTTGGGCAGTTTCTGTATTCCTCTATAAGGAAAAATTAACTGTAAAACAGCACCTCGGTCTTGTTCTTGGTATTATCTCAATTGTCTTCTTCAATTTGTAATTATAAACTTTTGCGGACTGCATTTTACTATGCAGTCCGCTCTTTTTTATTTCACATCCATCAAAGTTCCGATAAAGAACGGCAGATTGGTTTCGCAGTCGATTAGCATATAAACAAAAGGTCTGTCGAGAAAAACTTCCTTCGGCGGCTCCGTTACCATCATAGCCGATTCGCATTTCATTTCAACAACTGTAGCAGCACCGGCTTTTGTACCTTTTCCGTCAACATTAATATATGTCTGATGAATCACACGGCTGATACAGATGTTGCCCTCATCCGATTCACCAAGCTTTGAGAAGTCGGCAAGTGAACCGCTAAACGCATCAGTCATTCCCATATCCATTAAAATGTCCGACATTTCAACCTTATACTCCGTTTCAAACTTCGGAATAGCTGTGCTTACCGTGTTATCCTGCGCACCAGAAAGTAGCTCATTTAAATGTTCACCGTCGAGAGTTTGAATATATTCCGAAACACTTACGCCCTCATTCGGAAGAAGTGCGGCGAAGGCATATTTACGGTCTTTGTAGTACTTGATAAATCCGCTCGCATACTCATCCTCGAGGTATTTGTTCTCCGAGGAATACATAAGCTCCACATCACGCTTTTCACCGGCCTCGGTTGTAAACTGTCCCTCTCTTATCTGATGTTCTTCATATATTTTCTGCCATTCTGCGTCAAACGCAAGCGCGTTTATAAGATACATGACGGCATCTCCAGGAATGGTATCGAGAATATCCTTTATCATGCCGTCTGTATTGTCCTCAACCCACTTGTTTATCTCTTTAAGTGTGGTGTTGTCAAACGGAGCTTTATATATTCCGGCACCGTAATAATCGGCGTTAGTCTGAAGGAAATCTTCTTTAACCGTCAGAGTATCCGTATCCTTGAACCATATTGAATTTGCAAGATTTAACTTGTATTTTTCCTCCTCGGGAAGTGCCTCCATATAGCCATTAATCCATGTATTCAGCTCGGAAATCGGCATTCCGAGTACGCTTTCCATCTGGGAAAGAGTGTCACCGTCAGCACCGTTTGCAGTCATCGAGAGTGCAACAAGGACTGAAAGCGGAGATATCAGCGTATTTTTACCGTCCTCCATGCTTGCTTTAAAAAGGCGGAGCGCAAAATCGTTCACAGCAGCATCGCTGACATCGGAAAGCTCGATGGCTTCGGGCATATGAGTGTTCGGATAAATATTATCCATCAAATTATGTGAATACGGATTTGCACAAGCAGTCAAAGCCGATAATGCAAAAACAACAGTAAATACAAAAGAAAAGATTCGTTTCATTTTTGCCTCCTATATTTGCATAAATTATTCGTTACCTAAAACATAATAATCAATTTTCACCGGCTCCCATTCAACACCTTTAGGAGATACATTGGAATAAAGCTCCAAGTCACTGCCGTTCAGAACCACTTTGAACTCAAAGTTGGCTTCCTTTTCAGCAAGATAATCGTTATACATTTTTTCATAATTCGGTGATCCTTCGTCTTTTGCCTTTTTAATATCGCCAACCGTGTCGGGATCTCTGTTGTAATATGTGTGCGTCATTTTATAGAAAAATGTAGCTTGGTCGCCATCTTCATTCCAATTTGAGATAGTCAGACTCTTTATATCATAATGAGAATCGAATGCACGGTGAAATTCCTTTTCCAGAAAATCGCAGGTCTTAAAATATAGTGTTGTTTCATTTATAAACGCCTCAATATCGTCTGTTCTGATATCAATATACTTGTCAGGGGCAGCATCTAAACAAAGATATACATACATAGGTTTCTCACCCGGTGCAGGCACACCGCCAACAAGAAGATAAAATGTTTCATCAAGTTCAAATTTGAGAATATACAGTCCCGAACCGACATCCCTGCTGTTATATCTTGCAAAATCGTCCCATGTAAGCTCGTCGCCTCTATAGGCAAGCTCTCTCACCTTTGGAAGAGTAAGCTCTATTTTCACCGGATTTGATTCATACTGAACTGTAGCTTTTTTCATTATATCATCAGCAAATTCAGAACTATCCTGCAAATTCTCATCCCCCCGAAGAGCAATATAGGCATAATGCTCCTCGTCAAGAACCAACAGATAATAATATTCACGCTCTATTTGGCCGATAATACGTTCATATGAACCTTGCTCTTTTAATTCATCCGCCATTGGAGCCGGAACTTCCATTTTAAATTTAAGAATTGGGAAATTTCCCTCAAGCTCACCGTCGGCTGCAACGCTATAAACCAGTGCGTATCCCTGCGAAGCACGGCTTACAACATGAACCGGATCACAACCGTCGTCGCAGCGAATAATCTTATAGTCTTCAATAATTAAACCGTCTTTCATCATCGGCAGTGTAATCGTTCCGCTTCCGTGTGTCGGTGTTTCCGCCGTCCGATATACATCGTCACACAAATATATATCGGCGGATAAGTTTTCAAAATTATTCTGAGAAAGTAACTGTTCTGTCACCTGAACGGGTTCAGTCACATTGTGATTTTTTACTGCAACATCTTCCACGTCATGGTTGCATCCAGCTGCAAAAATCAATGCAGCAAGTGTTAATGAGATAATCAAGTATTTTTTCATATATTACCTTCCTTATTTCACTTCTGTACCGCCCCATTCAACAACAGTGAATCCCTCACGTATTGGAGCAGTTAATTCCTGTGCCTCGATTTCTGCATATTGATCCGATGCCTTATACGCCATAAAGACGCGAATCAGCGTATCCGGTGCAGGTGCTGTATTGAGCTTTGCCGACTCTGTGTAAGCATCCGTCTGGAACGATATTATATTATACGGATTCTCCTGCATAAGCGGCAGCCAGTATACAATAAATTCATTCGCTTCACGGCGGTTGAGTCCAAGACGCTCAAGCGCATCTTCAAAAAATGCGGCTGTATTCTCACCACTCACGCAGAAGCCTTTTGAAAAATCATATTCCGTAAAGGTTTCCCCCTCCCAATAGAGGTAATTATAAGTTTGACCGTTGGCATCGGTCAGTGTGCCATCCGGCGCGGCGGTGACTGTCCAGCCATCATTATATGCCGGATATGTGCAAGTTAATGTACCGTCAAGCGTGAGCTTTACGTCAACTAACATTTCTCTCTCCGGGTAAAGATAAATCACCGGCTTATATGCCATAAAGGGATCAAGCTCAAAATCGCTCGGCTCCAATAAAATAAAATCAGCTTCACTTCGGTTTGTCCGAGCGTCGTAATAGTAATTTTCATATGTTACAAGCACCTGATCTCCAATACACCAATCAGCCGAAAGCGTACCGTTAAATTTCATCTGATAAGGCATCGGAACAATGGATGAGGCAAAGAAGCAGTTCGCATAAATTTCAGTAATACGAACATGGTCCTGCTGAGGCATATTAACATCACTCTTGGTAAACTCAGATTTTTCAAGCCATTCGTCACTATAAAATTCTCCGCGCTTACCGAATTTTGCCGATTCACGTGCCCAAAGTTCATCAATAGATTTGTTTCTGTCAGAGGCACCGTAAAAGCTCGTTTTTTCATATACGCCGCCAAAATATATGCGATTCCAGTCAACGATTCTATAAGTCAGTGCAACATATTCCCTCGTACCGCCGTCATCGTACGAGCCCTTCGGAACAGGTACAAATAATATGGAAATCAAGATAATTGTCGCACTGATTGGAATCCATATTTTCTTTTTCATGACTTTCCCTCTCACTACAAAAAATTTATTTGTTGCTTATCTGACGTCCAAATCCACAAAAAGTTCCAAAATAAACAAAAATTAAAACGGACTACAGTATAGTCCGTTTCTAATATTCAATGGTGATGGTGATGGTGTCCCGATTCGTGATTTATCTCAACATGACACTCTTTATCGTGACAGTGCTCGCCCTCTGATTCGAGTTCAAGCGTTGCGTGGCATATACCGTGTTCACGGAGTTCCTCACGAATTTTATCCTTAATTTGATGAGAATCGGCATTTGTTACAATATGCATCGTTGCATAGTTTCCGCTTCCATCCATACTCCAGACGTGAACATGATGAACACCAATAACATCTTCAATTTCAAGTATGTGTGCCTTAATTACATCAACATCCACCCCGTTCGGAGTCTTTTCGAGAAATATATCAATAGCTTCTTTTAAATTTTTGATAGCGTTTACAAATATGAACACCGCCACACCAATTGACATAAGTGGGTCAATAAGACCAAAATCGGTAAAACGCATTATAACAGCGCCAATCAGCACAACAATCCAACCGAGCACATCCTCAATCATATGAAGATTAACCGCCTTTTGATTGATCGATTCTCCATCACGTGTGAGAAATACCGCTCCGAAATTGACCGCTGCCCCAACAATCGCAAAAACTATCATACCGTTATAATTAATTTGAGTCGGTTCAATTATACGCCAAACTGCATTGTATATTACCGTCACCGATCCAAACAAAAGAATCAGCGTTGTAATAACTCCGCCTATGACAGAATATCTTGCGTAACCGTAGGTATAGTAATTATCCGGTTGCTTCCGGCTTTTCTTTTCAAGAAAATACGATATTCCAATACTGACAGCATCTCCGATGTCATGCACAGAATCGGAAATAATTGCAACACTTCCGGTGAACACACCGCCAAAAAATTCAAATATCGAAAATATTAAATTTAAAAGAAATGCAATAAGTATATTTTTCTCTGTTTTCATCAAACCTCCTGAAAATCAGTGTAAATTCAGTCCTTCGTCATCATTTTCTTTTTGGCAGTTATTAAGCCATTTTTGATATTCGTTGACCATGGCACGCTTTGTATCCCTGAAACGCCATTTACGGAAGCAGTCGAAGCATACGCTCGAAAGACCGCATCTCTTTATTTTAACGCATCCGGGGTAATAGAAGCAGTCTGCACACTCTGGAATTTCCGGTACAGTTTCCTGCCAGCTTTTTACGATATCTGCATCAAATCCTTCGGTGTCAATACTTCCAATGTATTCCGGCTCACTGTACTGGTCACACAAACCGATATTTCCGTCTGGCAATATTGTTACAGCATTTCCTGCATCTGCCATGCAGTGAGTCTGCTTAAGATTTTTCGAAAGTCTAGGAGCATAAAGGAGTCCGCCTTCTGCCAACTTCTCTTCAATTTTCTGCATTGCAACATCACGTATCTGCCATTCTTCTTCGGAATGAAGCTCCGCCATCGGCTCATTGTTTTTGAACAAATGATAGACATACGCCTTTATATTATTTCTTCCGCCAAAGCGCTCTTTAAGCTCTCCGGAAAGCTCAAGCAAATCGTCGATATTATGAAGATCCATATTTAAACGAATAGTTGTAGTAACAGAAGCATCAGAAAGACGCTCTATATTTTTCAGAACAATCTGATAGGGATTCCCCTCTTTGTATATATATGCTTTGATTCGGTTGTAAACCTCCTCTGTACCGTCAAGCGTAATCTGAACCTTTTTCAGATTCCACAACGACACGGCCTTTTTTACAACTTCATCATCGAACAAATATCCGTTTGTGGTTGCCATTGAATCATATTCAATTCCTTCTTCACGCAAGCCGGTGCAAATAATGTCCATAGCTTCCTGATTGTAAAGTGGTTCTCCGCCAAACCAATGTAACCAGACACGTTTTCCGCCACTGTGCTTTTTTATATACTGTACAACTTTTCGTGCGGTTTCTGCAGACATAGTAATCTTTGAAAAACTATGTTCAAAGCAATAGAAACAGCGCGCATTACAGTCAGTAGTAGGAAAAATTGTATATTCTATGATCGGATTGAAATTCTCTTTTTTCGTATTCTTTATATACCACTTGACAAATTCAGCATATTCCTTTTCGTTTGCATCTTCGGGTACGACAAACCAACGGTCTTTAAGATATTCGAGTTCGGTAAAATGTGCATATTCATCCTCTGTAAGAAGAACCATTTCTCTTGTAAGAACATTAAAAAGAAGCACACCGTCATCAATGCGGTTCTCGACGCAATACTTCATCATACGGTAGTGGGAATTTGTTTTTTTGAATCTGCTTAAAAGCTTTAATACCATTTCATTTGCATTTGAAATGACTTTCATATTTACCCTCCTGCCTAAATACTTCTACACATTTTATTTAATCGCCCCACAAAACTGCAAGGCGATTAAACAATTAATATTATAATATTAGTCAATACTCTTCATCGTGGGGAAAAGCAAAACATCTCTGATAGCTGCGGAATCGGTGAACAGCATACACATTCTGTCAATACCGAAGCCGATACCGCCTGTGGGAGGCATACCGATTTCGAGTGCATTAAGGAAGTCCTCGTCAGTGTGGTTAGCTTCTTCATCACCCTTTGCAAACTGCTCTTCCTGTGCCTTGAATCGCTCGCGCTGGTCGATCGGGTCGTTAAGCTCGGAATAAGCATTCGCCATTTCCCAGCCGTTCATAAAGAACTCGAAACGCTCAACATATTCGGGATTATCCGGCTTCTTCTTGGTAAGCGGCGAAATTTCAATCGGATGATCCATGAGGAAGGTCGGCTGAATTAGATGATGCTCTACAAATTCCTCAAAGAACAGATTGAGTATATCCCCCTTTGTGTGACGGTCTTCATAGTGAACGCCCTTTTCATCCGCAACCTTACGTGCATCCTCAAGTGTATGAATTACACTGAAATCAACATCCGCATACTTCTTGACCGCATCAACCATAGTAATGCGCTCGAACGGCTTTCCAAGATCCATTTCAACGCCGTTATAAGTAATCTTTGTTGTACCGAGAACCTCTTGCGCGACATAACGGAACATATTCTCGGTAAGATCCATCATTCCGTGATAGTCGGTATATGCCTGATAAAGCTCCATCAAAGTAAACTCAGGATTGTGACGGGTGTCGAGTCCCTCGTTACGGAAAACACGTCCGATTTCATAAACACGCTCAAGTCCGCCGACGATAAGACGCTTCAGATAAAGCTCAAGCGAAATACGAAGCTTGAAATCCTCGTCAAGCGCATTAAAATGTGTTTCAAACGGTCTTGCAGCCGCACCGCCCGCATTGGAAACGAGCATGGGAGTTTCAACCTCCATAAAGCCCTGTCCGTCAAGATAACGGCGAATTGTGCTTATAATTTTGGAACGCTTGATGAATGTATCTCTCGACTCCATATTTGTAATAAGGTCGATATAACGCTGACGGTAACGGGCATCCGTATTTGTCAGACCGTGATATTTTTCGGGAAGAATCTGCAGGCTCTTTGAAAGGAGAGTAACCGTCTTTGCATGAACGGAAATCTCGCCGGTCTTTGTTGTAAATACAGTTCCGACAACACCGATAATATCACCGATATCAAGCTTCTTAAAGCCTTTATATTCTTCCTCGCCGATATCATCGCGTGCAACATAGCACTGAATGTTTCCCTTAAGGTCGAGCACATTGCAGAACGATGCCTTACCCATAACGCGCTTCGACATCATACGGCCTGCGATAGTAACATCCTTGCCCTCAAGCTCGCTGTAATTTTCCTTTATATCTGTGGTATGGTGAGTAACATCATACTTTGTGATAACAAACGGGTCATTGCCCTGCGCCTGAAGCTCTGCGAGCTTATCGCGGCGAACCTGCAGGAGCTGATTTAATTCTTTTTCACTCATCGGAGCAGCTTCGGGGGCTGCCTGAGCATTTCTTTCGTTTTCTGCCATGATTAAAATCCTTTCGTGGTGTGTCAAAGTGTCGCTGTTATGCCTTCTTGCGGATTTCGAGAATCTTTAATTTAATGATGCCCGACGGTGCTTCAACCTCTGCGATATCATCAACCTTCTTTCCGATAAGGGCATTACCGATAGGCGACTGGTCAGAAATATTGTTCTTAAGCGGATCAACCTCGTTTGTACCGACGATGTTGTATTCGATTTCCTCGTCGAACTCCTCGTCATAAACACGAACAGTCGTACCCACGTTTGCAATACCGGAATTAAGATCCTCTTCGTTTACAAGAACAACATTTTTGAGAAGCTGTTCAAGCTCATTGATACGGGTTTCGACCTTAGCCTGTTCATTTTTTGCTTCGTCGTATTCACTGTTCTCCGAAAGGTCACCGAAGGAACGTGCAATTGCGAGCTGTTCTTTTACTTCAACTCGTCTTACGTTTTTTAAATACTCAAGCTCCTCGGTCATTATTTTAAGACCTTCGGGTGTTAAAACTAAAGGTTTGTTTGCCATTTTGTATATCTCCTTGAAATGTTATTTATATTATTGTATTCACCGCAAAAGCTTTTATTCTGCGGCAGAATCAAGTATTTCGATAGCCTTTTTAAGCTGTGCATCCTGCTCGAATGTCAGCTTGTATATGCTGATGTTAGAAAATTCCTCAGCTATCTCGCAGGGATAATCCGGCTGAACACCGACTCCCTCATAATTATCGGAATACGGCGGATAATAAAGCGCCGTCGAAATTCCAAATCCTGACCCGTCGGAAAGCGGCAGAACATTCTGCATAGTTCCCTTTCCGTAGGTTACAGTACCAACAAGCTCTGCGTATCCGTAATCCTGAAGCGCAGATGAGAAAAGCTCACCGGCACTTGCAGTATTTTCGTTTATAAGCACACAGCAGTCAAGCTTTACCGATTCCTTGTCAGAAGAAATGGTTTCCTTTTCACCGGACTTATATACGATATGAACGATAGGTCCTTCGGGAAGCAGATAATCGAGTATATCACATATAGCATCAAGACTTCCGCCCGGATTATTTCTGACGTCAAAAACAAAACGCGTCGCACCGTTTTTCTGCAGCTCATCGCAGGCAGCTTTAAACTGCTCCGGTGTTCCGAGGTCAAATTCGAGAATCTGGACGATACCAACCGTAGGGTCTTCCTCCAAGATACGGCTGATAACCGAAATTTCTTTAATTTTTCCGCGAACAACGGAAAAATCAAGCAATTCTCCACCTCTTGCCACCGTGAATTTAACCTCTGTTCCTGCCTTACCGAGCATACGGTCAACAGCCTCGTTGTAACCGATTTCGGAAACATAATCTCCCTCAACGGCAACAATATAGTCACCCGGAAGTATTCCGGCTTCAAGCGCCGGAGAATCGGGCATCACATTGATAACCTCAATGGTGTTTTCGCTCCACATTACGCGAACACCGATTCCCTCATATTCCGCATTGTTGTCGGACATATTTTCAGCATATTCCTCTGCACTCAGGTAATAAGCATACTTATCTCCCGTGCCGGCGATATATCCTCGCAGAATATCGTCAGTAAGCTCTTTTTCGTCAATCTCACCGATGTAATATTCCCGGTAATAGGCATCAACGTCACTTAGCTTCTGAAACTTCGTCACCGAAGATTCAAAATTGTCAAGGGCATTTGAATATCTGCTGTAAAGTGAAACAAATGTAATCTGAAATGTCACAAGCACAGCAAGAAGTATAAGGAGTATTGCCATGCCGAGTGATATTTTTTTCTGCATTATAAATTGCTCCTGGTTTTAAAATTTGACAGGCCGCAAATCAGCCGCCGAAGAACTTCATCGGGTCAGTATGCTTACTGCTCTCATAGAGCGAGAAATGAAGATGATTTCCGGTTGAGCTTCCCGTTGAGCCAACCTGCGCAATAACATCGCCTTTGTTCACCTTCTGACCGCTTGAAACAAGCAGCTTTGAGCAATGTGCATACAGTGTTGCATATCCGCCGCCGTGGTCTATCATTATGTAGTTTCCGTAGCTCCAATGATATGTAGCAATAGTGACTGTTCCCGTGTTAGAAGCATAAATATTTGTTCCGCCTGCCGCAGGAATGTCGATACCGTTGTGAAGCTCCGGCTTTCCGGTAAGCGGACTGTTGCGCCAGCCGTACGGCGAAGAAACACGGGTATAACTGAGCGGCACCGGCCACATGAATGTACCGCCGACAAATTTCGAATTTTGCTTGCGCTCAAGCTCTGCAAGATATTCCTGAAGCTCCTCCTGAAGCTGTTCTTCAGCCGCAAGCTGTTTTTCGTAAAGTGCAGCATAATATGCCTTGTTGCTCTGAAGCTTGGAGAGATATGTAGCCGATTCTGTCTTCAGTTTTTCGAGCTCTGCTTCATCCTCTTTAAGCTGGGCAAGATACTCTTCCTGAGCCTGTTTCTTTGTGGAAAAATCATTACGTGCAGACTCAAGACTTGCCTTTTCACTCTTGAGCTCCTCCATAATCTTGGTATCATAAGCTAACATCGCTCCGATACGGTCTACACGCGAAAGAAAATCTGAAAGACTTTTTGCACCGAGAAGCATCTCAAGATAGCTCGTATGTCCCTCCTCGTGTGCCGCGCGAAGGCGAGTCTTAAAGAGAGCATATTTTTCCTGATAAGAGGCTTCGCTGTCAGCAATTTCGGTATCCTTCTGCTCAATATTTCCTGACAGCTCGGCAATCAGCTCGTTTGTAAGCTCTATCTTTTTCATCTGAAGATTGAGCTGTGTGTCAAGGCGCTCTTTTTCTTTGATCGCCGCATCAATATTGTTTGAAGTTGTTGAAATATTGTTTTTAATCTGTTCAATCTGCTGATTGAGAGCAGCAATCTGCGCCTCCATATCTTTCGACTTTGAGTCGCTGACCTTTGCGGCTGAAACAGCATCGTTTGCCGAAGGAACAGCAAGAACTATAAGCACAGCGCAAAGCATAAGTCCGACTGCGCGGATTATATTTTTTTTGACAGAACTGAAAGCGGTCGTTTTTTTTGTTTTTTCCATAAATAAATGACCTCTCTTTTTAGTTTCAAACTATGCCTTAAGATATTTTCTTGTAGATATCGTACTTCCGATAATACCGGTGACAACTCCGATTCCAAGGAATATCGCCGCTACATAGTAGCCGATATCTCCGAAAGAAATAATCGTTAAAAAGTCAAATGTTCCGTCCATCATATTTACAACATAGCTGTAAATATACCACTGAATAAAGAACGCAAATGCGCTCGCGAGTATACCGATGAATATACCCTCAAAAATAAACGGTAATATTACAAACCAGTCGGTAGCACCGACATATCGCATTATTGTAATTTCAGCGCGTCTTGAATGAACAGCAAGCTTTATTGTATTTATAATAACAAAAATACTTACAACAAAGAGTATTGCCATAAACCAGATAAGCACAAGCGAGATACTACTTTTGATGTTTTCAATCTTCATCGCAAGGTCAAGACGGTTATTTTTCTTTGCAATACCGTCAATCTGACCTATCTGATAGTCGAGCGTTGAAACCTTTGAGTTATCCTCATACTTTATAACATATGAGTCGCGCAGAGGATTATCCCCCTCAACAAGCTCATAAAGCCCTGAATATTCGGAATATTTTTCCTTTTCCTCTGCAAGCGCTTCGTCCTTTGAAATAAATGTAACGCTGGCAACATTGTCAAGGCGTTCAATCTGTTTTCCGATATCTGCAACTTCTTCGTCATTTTTGGTTTCGTCAATAAATACGACGATTTCATTAAGAAGTCCGAGCTTTTCGAGATTTGCATCAATATTGAAAATCATCAGCGCAAAGCTGCCCATAACAACAAGACAGCTCATAAGAACTGTAATTGAAGCCACGGTCATAATGCCATTTCGCCAAAGCCCCTTAAGACTCTGACCGAGGAAATAAGTCAAACGATATCTTTTCATACGCTCATACCTCCGACACCGTCGCTGACGACCTTTCCATCTTTAATTTTAACCACACGCTGCTGGAAATAGTCAACAAGATCCTTTTCGTGTGTAACAACAATAACAGTTTTTCCGCGCTTATGTATCTTAACAAGCAGATTCATAATTTCAAGGCTCATCTGTGGGTCAATGTTACCCGTCGGCTCGTCTGCAATGATAATCTGCGGATTGTTTGCAAGTGCTCTGGCAAGAGCAACACGCTGCTGTTCTCCGCCCGAAAGCTGTGACGGATAGGAATTGAATTTTTCCGTTAAGTTAACAATATTGAGTATAGCAGGTACGCGGCGCTTGATGAGCTTTTTCGGCTCACCGACAACCTGCATCGCAAAAGCGACATTTTCAAATACCGTCTTGTTGGGGAAAAGACGGAAATCCTGGAATACAACTCCAAGCTCACGGCGATAGTACGGAACCTTGAAGTTGGAAATTTTCGATAAATTATAAACAGCGGGCTGTTTTTTACTGTCCTCTGTCTTTTCCGAGCGAACAATTATGCTGCCGCTTGAAGCCTTTTCCTCGCGAAGAAGGAGCTTCGTGAGTGTTGTTTTTCCGGCACCCGATTCACCGACGATAAACACAAATTCGCCGTCGTTTATCTTAAGATTAACGCCGTCGAGTGCAACGGTTCCGTTCGGATACACTTTTTTTACATCTTTAAATTCTATCATCTCGTTAAGCAGCTCCGTGAATTTCGTGAAATTTAATAAACGCAAAATGCTAAATGTCGAAGCGAGTGTATACACTACACAAAAAATCGAGGCTGTCGGCATTTAGCAGTCGTACCGTCCGCCAATTATAGTTTAATATAACGGGCGGACGGACAAATAATTCAGTTAAAACTTAACAGGTTTGGAAGTAAGATACTTCTTAACCATAAGCGCAACCTTAAAGGTAATTGCGTGCTCAAACTCTCTAAGGTCAAGACCGGTGAGCTTTCTGATTTTCTCGAGTCGGTAAACAAGAGTATTTCTGTGAACAAAAAGCTTTCTCGAGGTTTCGGAAACATTAAGGTTGTTCTCGAAGAAGCACTGGATGGTCATAAGAGTTTCACGGTCGAGTGACTCAAGCGAACCTTTCTTGAATACCTCCTGCAGGAACATTTCGCAGAGAGTTGTCGGAAGCTGATAAATAAGTCTGCCAATGCCGAGATTTTCGTAGCTGATAATATTCTTTTCGGTGTCAAATACCTTTCCTACTTCAATAGCAACCTGCGCTTCCTTAAAGGAACGTGCAAGGTCTTTTATGTTATCAACAGCAGTACCGATACCGATAGTAACCTTTGCATAGAATTCGCTTGAAAGAGTGTCGGCGATATTCTTTGCGGTCTTTTCGATTTCACGGTTGTCGTGTCCCGATTTAACTTCCTTTACAAGTACAATATCATGCTCGCTTACGCTGATAACATAATCCTTGTTCTTGTCGGGGAACATATTCTGAACCATGTCAAACGGTACAACATCGCTCTTTCCGTAGAACTTGATAAGAATTACGGCGCGCATAACGTCGGAATTGAAATGAAGCTCCTTGCTCTTAAGATAGATATCGCTCGGAAGAATATTATCGAGAATGATATTCTTGATAAACGAGCCCTTATCGAGCTTTTCATCATACAGATTCTTAATGTTTGCAAGCGAAACCGAAAGGATCATCGACAGCTTCTCAGCCATCTTGTCCTCTCCCTCAACAAACACAATATATTCAGCCTTTGCACCCTGACCTATCTGTCTGTATGTATAGCCTCCGGTTGTGATAGCTTCAGCTGTGTATGCCAGCTCATCGCGTACACCCTGAGCGGTTTCTCCGATTTTAACAAGCTCACTGCAAGAAATAATTACGCCGTTTTCGTCGATAACGCCGATGACACGATCCACAGCATCCTTCATCTGATGAATAATACCTTGGAAAAATCTGTTTGACATGGGGGCGACTCCTTTCAACTTTTAAAAAAATTTAAGTGAAATAATTTTAATGAAAAATATTATTTTTGTTTTAAAACGCAGCAGCGCTTAAATCATTTTTACGGTACAAATTACAGCAATTACAAGATAGGAACCGAGGAGAATAAAGTTTGCGGCAACCGCAGATGACGGCGCAAAGATGGGAAGAATTGCACCGAGAAGAATTGCAGCTGCGCAAATGAAAAATGTAACAGCACATTTCTTGCCGCCGATTGTGATACCGGCAAATGAATAATTTTTATTCTTGGAAATGAGCATTATACCGAGAATGATTGCTGCCACGGGAATCGCAAACGAAAGTACTTTTGCGGCAATAACACCGATTTCGCCGAAAGGATACATATGAGGTTCAGCCTTTGAAACCTGCAGAGCTATGTAACCGGCAGCAGTAAAGAGCGAATATGCAAAGAAGTTTCCGCCGTAAATATTATGTGCAAAATAAAGAACGGTAAGTGTAATAAGCGATGCTATAACAAGCTTTGCATCCCAATAAAGATAATACATAACTCCGGCTCCGAAAAGTGCAGTTGCATTACCGAAGATAAGCGCACTTGTTATTACCTTTGAAGATTCGTCAGAGTTATTTTTCTTTTTTAATGTAAACAGTATCGCCGAAAGAGCGAAAAGGATACCGGTAACCAAAAGATACGGAGGCATCACATAATAGAGTGTTGAAATCTGATTATTTCCAGCCTTGATTGCAAAGAGCACTGCAACAACAACAAGCGCGAACTGTATCATCAAGCGGTAAAGCTTGGCGTCCTGCTGTTTTTCAGCCGCAAGGCGAGCGGCTTTCTTTTCTTTAATATTATTGTTACTCACTGTATTAAAACCTCCGGGTTACAATTCAAAATTATAAGTCAGACACGCAAGCACAAAGCTCGGTGCCGTTTCGCAGCGGAGTATCCGCCGTCCAAGTCCGCAAATATCAAATCCGGCTTCACGCGCTCTCTCAACTTCTTTAAGAGAGAAACCGCCTTCAGAGCCGATTATTACCGAAACGCTCTCAGGGATACTTCCGTCAGGGTATTTGTCAGTCAAAAGCTTTCGCAAAGGAACCGTATCATCTCCCTCGTAGAAGAATAGCACCAGCTCGCTTTCCGCAGCCCTTGTTAACATTTCGCCAAATGAAACCGGCATCATAACCTCCGGCACAGTTCCCCGTCCACACTGCTTTGCAGCTTCAAGCGCAATACGCGAACGCCGCTCCAGCTTTTTTTGCTCTTTTCGAGAATCGCTGTCCGTTTTAACGACACAGCGTTCCGATTCAAACGGGATTATTTCGTGCGCTCCTGTTTCGACCGATTTCTGAATAATGAAATCAAGCTTGTCCGACTTGGGGAGAGCCTGAAAAAGTCGCACTGTGTACGGTGGCTCTGTGTCGCACTGCTTCGATGAAATTATCTTCGCCGTAACGCTGTCGGAAGAAAACGCAACAAGCTCACAGTCATATTCATTTTTTTGCATATCGCATACGGTGATATGCTCACCGACACGCATACGAAGCGAGCGCGAGATATGAACAGCATCATCTCCGCAGAGGGTTACAATTCCATCTGCGATATTTGAAGCCGACAAAAAGAAACGCGGCATTTTCAACCTCAAAAATTACGATTAGTCAAAATTGGCACAACTTTTATCATTCGTTAGCCCGACTATATTGTATATTATACTACACTTTCGTCATTTTGTCAAATATTTTAGCGAAATTTTTTGCATATTTTTTTATCAAACGCGAAAAAAACCGTTATTTTTTCCAAATATTAGTTTTTTTGATATACCATTGCCACCCAATCGCTCTCCATAGCCTCATCAACGAGAGTAAATCCGTGGCTCGTCATAGCCGCTCTAACGTCGTCAGCATAGCGTTCAATGATGCCGGACGTGATAAGATAAGCTCCGCCTTTGAGATAATTGCCGATATCCGGTGACATACGAACAATGATATCAGCAACGATATTCGCCACTGCAAAATCGTAAAGTCCTCCGGCAGTGTCAACATTCGCAAGCAAATCGGAAACATCACAGGTGATATTGCTGCAATCGTTATCCTTGCAGTTTTCACGTGCAACACGGACTGCCACGGGGTCAATATCATAAGCAAAGCATTCACTTGCCCCGAGTTTAGAAGCACATATCGCAAGTATTCCGCTTCCCGTTCCGACGTCAAGCATACGTTGTCCGGGAGCGAGATATTTTTCAATAAGTCCGCAAACAAGACGTGTGGTTTCATGCGTACCCGTTCCGAATGCCATACCGGGGTCCATTCTGACAATAATATCGTTCGGCTCAGCATCATATTTCTCCCATGCAGGAACAACAACAAGTCTTTCACCGACACGAATCGGATGATAATACTTCTTCCACGCAGTTGACCATTCTTCCTCGTCAACACCGATCAGCTCACATTTCGCATCAATTCCCTCTGCGGAAAATCGCTCTTTGAGAAACGCCATATAATCATTATAGTTTTTATCTTCGGGAATATAGATTGATACCGCACCGCGTGTCTTGTCGGCATTAAGTATACTTTCATCAATGAGGTCTCCGTAAACAGTTTTAAGTCCTGCCTCAATATCGCTGTAATCTTCAATCATAATTCCGTTATCAAGCATACTCATAATAGCGGCAGTTCTTTCAATATCGCTTACCGCGACCGCCACGCGAAGTTGTGTCCAGTTCATAATAATCTCCTTAAAAACATAGTATATGAGCAACCTCCGCCGTCACGGACAGCGGAGGTTATATTTTGTGAGTGTCCAACTCTTTTTATTAAATTATTTATTAAAAAGCTTTTTCAAGAATCCGCTTTTCTTGGTGTTATTCTTTTCACCCAGACTATCCGCAAACTTGCGAAGCAGATCTTTCTGATCGTCTGTAAGCCCGCGCGGAGTTTCGATTGCAACCGCAAATACCAGGTCGCCGCGACTCTTGCTGTTTACATAGGGAATACCTCGTCCGCGAAGTGTGAAGTTTGTTCCGTGCTGTGTACCCTCTGGGATTGTGTAGGTTTCCTTGCCCTCGAGTGTGGGAATTTCAATTTGTGCGCCGAGAGCCGCTTCAGCATAGGTTATTGGCACCTCGCAGTAAATATTATATCCGTCGCGCTCAAATATCGGATGAGGACGAACAGAAACCGATATAATAAGGTCGCCTGCCTGACCGCCGTTTCTGCCGCAGTCACCCTGCGAGCGAATTGCAACCTTCTGACCGTCGTCAATACCTGCCGGGATCGTAACCTCAAGCTTCTTTGAATTTTTAACGTATCCCTTGCCCTTACAGTAAGTACACGGTTCTTTTATCTTCTTGCCCGTACCGCCGCAATCCTCACAAGGACGCGTTGTCTGCATCATACCAAGCATGGTTCTCTGCTGAACACGTACAGTACCCGTTCCGTGACAAGTAGAACAAGTGTCAACGGTTGTACCTTTTTTAGCACCCGAGCCTTCACATTCAGGGCACTTTTCAACTCTGCCGTAGCTTATTTCTTTCTTACATCCGAACGCTGCTTCTTCGAACGAAATCGTCACACGCTGTAGTATATCTCCTCCGCGCATAGGTCCGTTACGTCGAGCTGACTGTGAACCGCCCATTCCGCCACCGAAAAAGCTGCCGAAAATATCTCCAAAAATATCGGAAGCATCAAATCCGCCGCTGAAGCCGCCAAAGCCGCCGTCAAATCCGCCCTGACCGTCAACACCGGCATGACCGAACTGGTCATATCTCGACTTCTTTTCGGGGTCAGACAGTACAGCGTAAGCCTCGTTTACCTCTTTGAAATTTTTCTCCGCCTCGGCATCGCCGGGATTCATATCGGGATGATATTTTTTTGCGAGCTGACGGTAAGCCTTTTTAATTGAAGCTTCATCCGCCGATTTATCGAGGCCGAGCACCTCATAATAATCTCTTTTGTCTGCCATGTGTATCTCCTCAATTTTTTCAAAAAATTGATAAATTATTTTTATGACTATGGCTTTCGTTTTGCGAAAGCCACCTTATCTGTCCTTATTGTTGCACGGTTTGCGCAGTAAAACTTCAGCCCAAGACTAAAGTATGGTCAGAAAAGGTATATTAAAAGATTTATTCTTCAATACTTTTAACTTAATTATTATACTATAATATTTGAAACAAATAAACAATAATTTGTAAATTTAGCGTTGTCGGAGCGTAACTTTCCGAATATTTCAAAAATCGCCGGCTAAGCCGGCGATTTTTGTATTAAACGGCTCTGCCGCTTGATTACTCGTTTGTCTTGTCTTCGAAGTCTGCGTTATAGAATGTGTCACCGTCGCCGCCCTGAGCACCTGCACCGGGATTAGCACCCATGTCGGGACCTGCGCCCTGTGCGCCCTGCTGCGCATAGAGCTTTTCAGCAATCGGGTAGAACGACTTCTGGAGTGCCTCGGTGTCTGCCTTAATAGCTTCTGTATCGCCGCTCTTTATGGTTTCCTTGAGCTTTTCGATAGCAGCGTTAACCGGTGCTTTTTCATCATCTGTTACCTTGTCGCCAAGCTCGCCGAGTGTCTTTTCAGTCTGGAAGATTGTGTTTTCAGCGTTATTCTTTGCTTCAACAGCTTCTTTGAGCTTCTTGTCTTCTTCAGCAAACTTTTCTGCTTCCTTGACAGCCTTGTCGATATCTTCCTGCGACATATTTGTCGAAGAAGTGATTGTGATGTGCTGTTCCTTGCCGGTACCCTTATCCTTTGCGGTTACGTTAACAATACCGTTTGCATCGATATCAAAGGTAACTTCAATCTGCGGAATACCGCGAGGTGCGGGAGCAATACCGTCGAGCGAGAAACGTCCGAGAGTGGTGTTTCCTGCCGCCATATCGCGTTCACCCTGGAGAACGTGAATTTCAACAGAGGTCTGACCGTCAGCCGCAGTTGAATAAACCTGGCTCTTCTTTACGGGGATAGTTGTATTTCTGTCGATGATTCTGTTGAATACACCGCCGAGAGTTTCGATACCGAGAGAAAGGGGAGTTACGTCGAGAAGGAGAAGATCCTTAACGTCGCCGCCGAGTACACCGCCCTGAATAGCCGCACCGAGAGCAACACACTCATCGGGGTTAATACCCTTGAAAGGCTCCTTGCCGATAAAGTCCTTAACTGCATCCTGAACCGCGGGGATACGGGTTGAACCGCCGACAAGAAGAACCTTTGCGATGTCGGAGGGAGAAAGACCTGCATCGGAGAGTGCCTGCTTAACGGGCTGCATAGTTGCGCTTACAAGGTCTGCTGTAATCTCGTTGAACTTTGCTCTTGTCAGAGTGCCGTCAAAGTGCTTGGGGCCTGTTGCATCTGCGGTGATAAACGGGAGATTGATGTTCGACGAAGCAACGCCGGAAAGCTCAATCTTCGCCTTTTCAGCCGCTTCCTTAAGACGCTGGAGAGCCATCTTGTCACTGCGCAGGTCAATACCGTTTTCACGCTTGAACTCCTCTGCAATCCAGTCGATAATGCGTGCGTCGAAGTCGTCGCCGCCGAGCTTGTTGTCGCCGTGTGTTGCGAGTACCTCAAATACACCGTCGGAAATTTCGAGAATGGAAACGTCAAATGTACCGCCTCCAAGGTCAAATACCATAATCTTCTGCTCTTTTGCATCCTTGTCAACACCGTAAGCAAGTGCAGCCGCTGTAGGCTCGTTAATGATACGCTTTACATCAAGACCCGCAATCTTACCTGCGTCCTTTGTAGCCTGACGCTGTGCGTCGGTGAAATATGCGGGAACAGTGATAACCGCTTCTGTTACGGTTGTTCCGAGATAAGCCTCTGCGTCAGCTTTAAGCTTCTGAAGAATCATCGCGGAAATTTCCTGCGGAGCATATTTCTTATCGTCGATAGCAACCTTATAATCAGAACCCATGTGACGCTTGATCGAGGAAACTGTACGGTCGGGGTTTGTTATAGCCTGACGCTTTGCAACCTGACCTACCATACGTTCGCCGGTCTTCGAAAATGCAACAACGGAAGGTGTTGTTCTCGCACCCTCGGGGTTTGTGATAACTGTAGGCTCACCGCCTTCAAATACTGCAACGCAAGAGTTTGTTGTACCTAAATCTATACCAATAATCTTTCCCATAATAGTTACTCCTTTTTAATATATAAATGTAATTGTTGACTTAAAATTTTAGTTTGCCACTTTTACAAGTGCCTCGCGAAGTACGCGCTCACCCTTTTTGTAGCCTTTCTGGAAAACCTCGACGATTTCATTCTCGCCGTAATTTTCATCGTCTATGTGCATCATAGCATTGTGAATCTGTGGGTCAAACTGTTCACCCGGCGCGCCGAACTCAGCAACACCTATTTTTTCAAATGCCTCTTTCGCACTCTTGAAAATAAGCTGTATACCGTCTGCAAGCTGCGCCCCATCGCTGTATGCCGCCGCACGCTCTAAATTGTCTATAACCGGAAGTATCGCGCCGAGCGCATCCGAATAAGCATCGGCATATATTCCCTCTCGTTCCTTTGCGCTTCTCCTGCGGAAATTATCGTATTCAGCCGCACAGCGAAGATACTTGTCATTCATCTCCGAAAGCTCCGTCTGCGCTTTTTCAAGTGCCGATTTTGCTTCGGCAAGCTCCGCATTCAACTTTTTATTTTCGTCTTTGAGCTGTTTGTCCTCACGTTTTTTATCTTTTTTCTGTGTGCCGTCAGCGGGAGCATCTTCGGTTTCGGCGAGAATTTCTTCCCACTTCTGTTCCTTTGCTTCCTCCGGCGACATTTCCTTTGTCTTATCGTCTGCCATTAACTATCCTCCTCCAAATCGCTGTTAACCCCATCAAGCAGTCCGCTCGGCTCGAGCATTCCGCTGATGTTTTTTGACATATAATCAACGAGTGTAACCACCTTTGAGTAGTCCATTCGTCTTGGACCGATAACTCCTATCGCACCGATGACCTTTTCACCGGATTTTACCGTCCGGAAGATAAGTGAGGAATTATTCATAACCTCAACCGAATTCTCCGAACCGATATATACATTTGTTTTGTCGGAAGCATCCGAGGAAAGCACCTCGCGAAGATCGTCCTGCTTGTCGAAAAGCCCGAGCATATCTCGTACCCGGTCAATATCCGAATATTCCGGATAATTAAGAAGATTGTTTACGCCGTCGAACATAAGATCGCCGTCGTCCGTTTCTCCTACCGTTTCGTAAATCGCACTGATTATCGGATTAATAAGACGTTCACCGTCCGGCACACGCCTCTGCATATCGAGCATGACCGGAAGCGTT
>JAZQXA010000114.1:0-2287 GCA_045632605.1 Candidatus Flemingiibacterium sp.
CTTACCTACGGTAAGACCGAAACTGCCCTTATAGTAGCGGAATGCGTGACGTGTCTGATACATTTCGCCGTTATCGTCTGCGATTCCGACTGCATCGGAGAAACGGTAGTAATGATCAGCAATGCTCGGGTCGAGATATCCCTCGTTGCTGATTTCGGCAATGGGATTTCCCGCGCCGTCAACCCAGCTTGCAGAATCTGCAGTCTGAGCTGTTTCGGAAGCATTCACAGCCGTCAGCGATAAGGTTGACGCTGCCATGAGTGCCGCCAATAAAAATGATAAAATTCGCTTTTTCATTAAGGTTTTCCTCCAAATCTTAAAATTTTCGGGAGAAATGAATATTTTTTCAAATTTCCCTTAATGTAATTATATCATGTTTTACTATCCGAGTAAAGAACCAAATACAGCCATCTTTTTTGCTTTTATGTCCTGTTTTGGTAAAAATTCGCCTTAATATATACTTTACGCTTTATAATTATTTTCTCACATAAAATCCAAAAATGCCGACAGCTACGCACTTTTAAGCGAACTGTCGGCGAAAATATTCTGATTAAATTTGTAAATTACATTTTACTTTTAAATGACCGCTGCCAGTAATTGTTATAAACATACTTGAACGCACGCTGTGATGAAAATCCGGTCACTTTTATAATATCATCAATTGCACGTCCTTCTTCTCGCATCGCTTCGGCTATATTCATTCTCATGCTGTTAAGGATATCCGAAAATCCCATGCCGTAAATGTCTTTTAGTATGCGCGACAGCTGACGCTCGCTGACTCCGATATAGTCTGCCAGCTGAACCTTATAGCAGTTTGGATCGCTTAAATGTATATGGAAGAAATCGTTTATACGCGCGATTCGTTCTTCATCAATGGTCTGTGCTGGAAACTGCTCCGGAGCATCACCGCTGGAATGTATAGCCCTGGCAAGTCCGACAAAGAGCAGCCAAAGCTCGGCAGAAGTCTTCTCTTTTACGCCAAAACCTGCTTCACTGATAGTCTTTTTCAGTGATTTTATACGCTCATATCCGTCAAAGTTATCAGTGATTTCTATCGGTTCCTTTAAATTTGCAAAGGTTTCGCAAATTATACCTCCGTCATTTTCAGTTAACGAAAACAAGAATGATTTTACCGTTTCAGGCGGTGCATCAGCGTTCATATGGTCATAAAGCGGCGGATTTATTATAAACCGCATCCCGCTCTCGGATTCTATACAAACAAGTTCATATGAAATATGTGAATGAGATCTTCGGGGTCTGTCGAGAATACTTCCCCAAAAAAAGCTGGTTAAATATACATCTATCCCGGGAAGCGCAATATGAACTATACTGTTTGGGAACTGCAATATGCACACCTCCTCCCAACCTCTGTGAAATGATAAAACTAATATATTCTAATTATATCACATTACTTCAGTTCATGTCAAGCGATGAGTTGTATTTTGTTATTACCCACAAAATAAATCTGTCACCAGAGTAAAATATTCAATTACACACAATCACTCACCATGAGTGATGCAAAACATAATATAAATAAATATTGTCCTATTTATTGTCCTATTAACCCCAAGTTGTCCACTATTTGACCTATAAAAAAGTCAATTAAACAATACAAACTAATACCAACTACAACAAACAAAAAATCCCGAAAAGCACGAAACCATCGGGATTTTTGATGTTTGAAATAATAACTTATCTCTTTGAGAACTGGCTCGCACGACGAGCTGCCTTGAGACCGTACTTCTTTCTTTCCTTCATTCTCGGGTCACGAGTGAGGAAGCCAGCCTTCTTGAGAGCCGGACGATAGGTTTCGTCAGCCTGAAGAAGAGCTCTGGAAAGGCCGTGACGGATAGCGCCTGCCTGACCGGAAAGTCCGCCGCCCTTTACGTTAGCGATGATATCGAACTTACCCTCGGTAGCAGTTACTCCGAAAGGCTGATTGATGATGAGCTTGAGAGTTTCAAGACCAAAGTATTCGTCAATGGACTTGCCGTTGACAGTGATATTGCCGGTGCCGGGAACAATGCGTACACGAGCAATGGATTTCTTTCTTCTGCCGGTGCCGTAGAAATACGGCTTTGCACTCTGATACATTGTGTATTATCTCCTTTCGATTATTCTGCGGGATATGCTACAGGCTGCTGAGCCTGCTGCTTGTGCTCTGCACCTGCATATACCTTAAGACGGTTGATCTGTGCGGAACCGAGCTTGTTCTTTGCAAGCATACCCTTAACTGCGAGCTGCATAGCAAGCTCAGGCTTGGTTGCCATAAGGGTTTTGTAGCTTA
>JAZQXA010000115.1:0-3102 GCA_045632605.1 Candidatus Flemingiibacterium sp.
CAGTTCATGCTCCGTTTGCTTGCCAACGCTTACGATAATATCGACGGTATGCCGCCGGAGGGAGTTTATAACGAGTCCACCATAAAGGATATAAAAGCCTTTCAGGAAACCCATCGCTTACCTGTCACCGGCAGAGTTGACAAGGCAACCTGGAACGCCCTCGCAGAAGCCTATAACCGGATAAGCAGTATCGAAAACTGACTGTTTCCTGACAATAATTTGGGAAAGCTATTGAAATCCTCCAAAATATGGTGTATAATGGAAACGTGAATGGCGAAACGGTGTCCGAAATGATGCGGGGTTTATCGCAAAGCGGAGGATACGGCAGTCATATCGCAAATTCTATTTATCACGGAGGAATCCAAAAATGGCAGACGGAGTTCTCAGCCAATTTGCCAGGCAAAAGGAGAATGCTGCTGTTTGCAGCAGTAAAAAATAAAGGTCGGTATCATAGGTACCGGTTGGATTGCAGAAGCGCACGCTAAAAATTACAATGAAATGTCCGACGTTGAGATTGTTGCAATGGCAGACCTCATCCCCGGCAAGGCGGAAGCTTTCAAAAAGAAATTTAATATCCCCGGTAATGTTCGCTTCTATCCAAGCCACAAAGAGATGATCGACAATGAAAAGCTTGACATCGTAAGCGTATGTACATACAATGCAACTCACGCGGAATGTACAATTTATGCACTTGAGCACGGCGTAAACGTAATGCTCGAAAATCCGATGACCGTAACCCTTGAGGAAGCGGCAGACATCATGCGTGCAGAAAAAAAGAGCGGCAAGCTCCTCTCCATCGGCTTCCAGCCAAGACTCGACGACAACATGAAGATGATAAAGAAGATTGTTGAATCCGGTGAGCTCGGCGAAATTTACTACATCCAGACCGGAGGCGGACGTCGGCGCGGCATCCCGAACTCCACATTTATCGAAAAGAGAACAGCAGGCATCGGCGCACTCGGCGATATCGGATGCTACTCTCTCGATATGGTACTCAATACAATAGGTTATCCTACTCCGAAAACAGTTTCGGCATATACGTCAGACTTTTTCGGAACAAGCCCAATATATAACAACCCCACCGACGCGGCTCGCTTCGATGTTGATGACTTCGCAGCAGCATTTATCCGCCTTGAGCCGGGTAAATTCGGTGACAGGAACGGCATCGTACTCGACTTCAGAATTGCATGGGCAATGCACGTTGATACCCCCGGTGACACCATAATCTTCGGTAAGAAGGGCGCACTCCGTATTCCCTCAACCGACTGCTGGAACGGCACTGTTGGCGGTCAAATGAAAATTTATCACGACGTTGCAGGTGCAAGAGTTGAAACCGTTGTTCCAATCATTCAGAACAAGGGTCCGGGACTCTTCTACAAGAAACTACGTTCGTTCATCGACGCTGTTAAGAACGGCGAAACAGCACCGATTCCGTCAAGCGAGATTATCAAGAATCAGGCAATCCTCGACGGTATCGTAAAATCAGCAAAGCTCGGACGCGAGATTGAAATCGTAATGCCCGAAATATAAAAATTTTATTCTCGGAAGACAAAAGCTTTCGAGGAGGTTTCATATTCAGCAATCTTTAAGGTGGAAGCAAACCACAGTGCAGGCACTTCCGTCCTCGCTGATGATTTCGTAATCGCCGAAGCAAGCCGGAATTGCGATACACTGAAGTCTTTCGATGCTCGCCGAAATTTCAGGGTTCTTCTTTGAGCGGATAGTCACGTTATGACCGACAGTCAAGGTGAGTATCTGTAGAAAACGACCGTCCGTTGTATATTCCGCACGCTTGTCGAAGAAGATTCTTTCGACATCAAAAGGCATTTCATCGAGGGTGGAATAACGATCCATATACCATTCCTTATTCCACGAAACGATCTCCGGTCTTGAGCGGAGCTTATCCTTTACAAAGCTCTCTCTGCGGTAACGCTCGTTATCGAAGCCATGCTCAAGATGCATTTTAAGCGGCTTGCCGGTCATAGTCTTGGTGCTGTCATCCCAAGAATTTCGTGCAAAGTCATACTGGAAGAATGAGTATTCTGTTCCGGCGATAGACGGCGAGGTATCCATTTCAAGTACCATCTGGTTTCCGCCATGACCGTGAACTGTTCCGGGCGGTAT
Source organism: Candidatus Flemingiibacterium sp. (assembly GCA_045632605.1). Taxonomy (GTDB): domain Bacteria; phylum Bacillota; class Clostridia; order Oscillospirales; family CAG-272; genus Flemingiibacterium. Next base: position 2,125 of record JAZQXA010000115.1, read on the forward strand.
CAGATAAAGGTCGCCGACATTTGATTTCCAGTTGCAGACATACTTTTTCCAGTCGTCAATGGGTGTAAGATTGTTTGATTCTCTGCATTTTCTTTCCCATTCCTCAAGGTCGCAGTCGTCATAGTAACCCATCCATGTGTTTGCGCCCTCATAAGCCTCAGCTATGTAATAGGTTTCATAACGTCCGAGCGGCTCGTTAAAATGCCTTTCCACATAGCTGCTGTCCGGGTGATTGTGAATCGGCATTGAGATACGCTCTGCCGGCTGAGGCTCCGGGAAATATCCGTCGTCAAGCCATATGTCAAGCGGAAAGAGGTCGGGATACTTTTCGCTGACCTTTTTTCCGGTAACCGCGGCATTGTAGCGAAGCAGATTGATAAGCGGAATATTCAGCATATCCTTGCCGCCGAAGTCAATTACAACACTCATTTCGGGACCGGACATCTTGTTCCATGCACTGCATTCAAGTCCGGGGATATCCCAAAGATCGCGATATCGGTATGCTCCCCACGGACCGGGCTGGAAAATCTGAACCTGCTTTATCGGCTGTGTGACGGCTGTCGAAATTATCTCGTCATAAAGCGCACTGCTGACCATCTTCATATTGTCGCTTTCAACAGCTTCAACATAGTAATCCATCTTTGTGTAAAGATTCTTTTTGTGTCTGTAAAGCAGATAAAAGTCACAGTAGTTAAATTCTTTCCAGTTATAATCCGGATCCGGGCAGTCAAGACCGAACGGAATCATTTCCCCGTCCCACATCTGCCACTGCATCGACTGCATTGTCTTGTCAAAATAGATTACAGTATCCATTTTCGAAATAAGCTGTTCACTTGCAGCACCGTAACCGTAAACTACTGTAACAGTGCTCCTGCCGTCAAGCGAAGCGGCAAGTGCGGCAGTTTTTTTGACATCCATAAGCTCTTCGATTTTTCCATCCGAATTTACATAACCGAAGCCCGGATCATCGGTAATATT
>JAZQXA010000116.1:0-9596 GCA_045632605.1 Candidatus Flemingiibacterium sp.
CTGAACAAGAAGCAGTAAAGCGAGAAGTGAAGCGGCTTGAGAGCACTTCCCTGCCGCCAAGCAACGAGCTTGCGAGGATACTCGAAGAAAACGGTTCAACGGCAGTTACAACGGGCATTCGCATTGCAGATTTGCTCCGCCGTCCCGAGCTTTCGTATGACAAACTCACCGATGTTGACACGACCCGCCCCGAGCTGCCGCCGCGCGTTCGCACACAGGCAGAAACAGCTATTAAATACGCCGGATATATCAAGCGTCAGCTTGCAGAAGTTGCACGTACAGCAAAATTAGAGGAGAAAAAGCTCCCGACGCCGTTCGATTACAGCGTTGTTAAGGGAATCAGACTTGAAGCCACACAAAAGCTTAACAAATTCCAGCCGGCTAACATCGGACAAGCATCTCGCATCTCGGGAATTTCCCCGGCTGATATCTCCGTACTGCTTATATACTTCTCAACCCACGGAAAGGAATTACATTAATGACAGATTTTTCCATTTTCTCTGAGAAATTAGCTGATTCTTTTGAAAAAAACGGGTTAAACCACTTCTCTTCCGCTGAAATTGTTGAAAAATTATACCGTCTGACCGAGCGTATGCTCGAAGTCAACAGCTATATGAACCTTACAGCGATAACTGATATCGACGGCATTATAATGAAGCATTACGCCGATTCACTGACAGTAGCAAAGTATATTCCCGAAGGCGCTTCTGTCATTGATATCGGATGCGGAGCCGGATTCCCTACCCTTCCACTCGCAGTTGCCCGTCCTGATTTAAGAATCACTGCACTCGACAGTACCGCAAAGCGTATTACATATATCAGTGAAACTGCAGACATGCTTGGTTTGACTGGTATCACCGCGGTTGCGGCGAGAGCTGAAGAGTATGTAAATAATGAAAACAAGCGGGAAACCTATGATATCGCCTGCGCAAGAGCTGTCGCAAGGCTGAATATACTGTGTGAGCTTTGTCTGCCGTACGTGAAAATCGGAGGCAAATTCGTCGCAATGAAGGCTAATGCCGCAGATGAGCTTGCAGAATCTGTAGCTGCTGTAAAGAAGCTCGGCGGCAAGCTGATATTTGCTGATGATTTTTCGCTAATATCAGACACGGCTAATGACCCCCGCTGTATTGTGGGAATCGAAAAATCTTCAGAAACCCCTAAAATTTATCCGCGAAATAACTCTCAAATCAAGAAAAAACCGCTGTAATACACATAAATCGTTTCATAAACGACAGTCCGTCGATTTTCTCGACGGACTTTTTTATTTTTCGCCATCCAAAATTCGCCCATTTTTTCAAGCAGCTTGTGTTATTATAGACTTACATAAAAAACAAAGGAGAGCGAAATATGAATGCTATAAACAGTATTTTTAAAAAAATCCCCGAGATACAGCTTGAAAATGAGCGGGAAAAGCTCCGACGTTCATGGAATCAACTTGAAATGCGAGAGCGCAATTTCAACGAAACTGAGGAATTTGGGCGAATACATATGATTTCAGTCGATAGGATTTTCCCAAATCCCAGCCAGCCGAGACGCAAATTTGACGACGATGCAATAATACGGCTTGCGGACAGCATCAGAAAATACGGGATACTTCAGCCATTGACAGTACGCAGAATTGAGGGGCAGGGGACTTATAACGCACTGTTCGAGGTGGTTGCGGGCGAAAGACGGCTGCGTGCGGCAAAATTGCTTGATTTGTGCGATATTCCGTGTATTATTTTAAAAGTTGACAGTCGAAAATCAGCCGAGCTTGCAATTATTGAGAATATCCAGCGTGAGGATCTTAATTTTTTCGAGCAAGCAAGTGCAATCGCATCGCTTATTGATATGTACGGGTTGACGCAAGAAGAAGTTGCACGTCAGCTCTCTATGAGTCAATCTTTTGTAGCAAACAAACTGCGAATATTGCGTTTAACCTCCGTGGAGCGTGAAAAAATACTCAAGTACGCTTTAACCGAACGTCATGCACGTGCTCTTTTGCGAATTTCTTCTGTTGACGAGCGCTTACGTGCTATCGAATACATAAATTTGCACAGTTTGAATGTTGCATCGACCGAAAGCTATATCGACCGTTTTTTAAGCGAAAACGAGTCTGTACGCAAGCCACGTTCGCCTCGAAAAATCGTTTTAAAAGATATACGCATTTTTTACAATTCGGTTGACCGCGCCATATCTGTTGTCAAACAAGCCGGAATACAAGTGGAAAGCGAACGTGTGGACGAAGCCGATGCCACAGTTCTCACCATCCGCATACCGAATGCCAGATAATGTTTCACGTGAAACATTCAAAATCAGCGCAAAGTAAATGTTTCACGTGAAACATTTAAACAAAATCTCCGTATATTTACAAAATACCATTGACTTTTGGCGCATTTTTTGCTATAATATATCGTATAACAACACTATAACGGAGGATAGCAATGGCATATACCATATCACTTGCGAATCAGAAGGGTGGAGTTGGAAAAGCCACCTCTGCTGTCAACTGTGCCGCGGCTGTCGGTGCTCTCGGCAAACGCGTTCTGCTCGTTGACCTTGATCCGCAGGGTAACGCTACAAGCGGTGTCGGTGTTTCGCGCAAAAAAGTCAAAATTTCCTCATATGACTTGATAATTGGCAGAGCAAAAGCTGCCGAAGCGATAATAGACACCGGTTTTGAAAATTTATTTGTTATTCCATCTCAAATTTCGCTTGCAGGTGCTGAATTTGAGCTTATTGACACCGAGAATCGGGAGTTACTGCTCAAAGAATCTCTTTCAGAGATTGCAGCTGACTTCGATTATATCTTTATCGACTGCCCGCCGTCGCTCGGTATACTCTCGTTGAACGCTCTTGCTGCGTCAAACGGCGTAATTATACCTATGCAATGCGAATTTTATTCGCTTGAGGGGCTTTCGCAGTTGCTTTTATCGATTAAGCAGGTCAAGAAGCTCTACAACACGTCGCTCGAAATTACGGGCATACTCATCACCATGTTCAACGGCAGACTTAATCTGTCGCTGCAGGTTCTCGATGAACTCAAAAAATACTATGCGGACAAGCTCTTCAAGACCGGCGTAGTACGCAATGTCAAGCTCTCGGAAGCCCCAAGCTACGGTGAGCCGATAATTTACTATGACAAGCACTCAAAAGGTGCTCAGGCGTATATGGATGTCGCAAAAGAGATAATTGAACGCACATAAACAACATTGGAGGACATATGGCTACAAAGAAAAAAGGACTCGGTCGCGGAATGGATGCGATTTTCCTTGATAATTCGCTCGATTCCCCCGAAAAAACAAGTACTTTGCGCTTATCCGAGATTGAACCCCGCCGCGGTCAGCCGCGAAAGGTTTTCGAAGCGGAAGCACTCGCACAGCTTGCCGATTCAATCGCAGTTAACGGTCTGATACAGCCTATCGTCGTCAGAGAACGCGAGGGAACGGACTTTTATCAGATTATCGCCGGTGAACGCCGTTGGCGTGCGGCAAAAATGGCTGGGCTTTCCGAGGTTCCGGTGGTAATTCTCGAGGCTGATGACAGAAAAGTTGCAGAATATGCACTTATCGAAAACATCCAGCGCGAGGATTTATCTCCAATTGAAGAAGCGCAGGGATATAAATCACTAATCGAAGAATATAATTTGACCCAGGAGCAGGTTGCAAAACAGGTTGGAAAGAGCCGTGCGGCGGTTACAAACGCTATGCGTCTTCTTGATTTACCGGATGATGTACTTTCGCTCGTTGCTGATAAGTCACTTTCTGCCGGTCATGCGCGCACTTTGCTAGGTCTTGTCGATAAATCTCGAATTTCCGAGGTTGCAGACACCGTTATAATTCGTGAATTATCAGTTCGTGCCACCGAAGAACTGGTGCACAAGCTTAACAGTGAGCCGGTTGATGATGACGAACCCGAGGAAGATAATTCGGTCGAACGCGAATATTACGCCTCTCTCGAATCCAAAATAAAGGAAATACTTGGTTCTCATGTAAAAATTTCCCATTTTGGTCGTAAGAAATCCATTTCGATTACATATAAAGATACCGATGAACTGACCGAAATCATCAAAAAGCTCGTCGGCGAAGAAAACACTGAAAATTTATTTGTTTAATATATAGGAGAAAAAACCATGCTTGACATCAAATATATCAAAGAAAACACCGAAGAAGCTATACAGCGCCTTGCAAATAAGGGTAAGGACGCAAAGGAAGAAATAGCTCGCATCCTCGAGCTTGACACACAGCGCCGCGCGATGATTTCCGAAAACGAGGCGCTAAAAGCAGAGCAGAATAAGGTTTCCAAGTCGATTCCGCAGCTTAAAAAAGAGGGAAAAGACGTTGCTCCGATTTTCGCACAGATGAAGGAGCTTTCCGAAACAATCAAAACAAATGACGAAAAGCTCAAAGAGGTCGAGCTTGAGTATTCCAACCTCATGCTCTCTCTCCCGAACCTGCCCGATATGGACTTAAAGCCCGGCGGAAAGGAAAATAATGAGCCTCTCCGCTACTACGGCGAGCCTCACAAGTTCGATTTCGAGCCGAAAAATCACGTTGATATCTGTACCGACCTCGGTCTTATCGACTATAAGCGCGGCACAAAGCTCTCCGGTAACGGCTTCTGGATTTACCGCGGTATGGGCGCACGTCTTGAATGGGCGCTGCTTAATTACTTTGTAAATACTCACATTGAAGACGGTTATGAGCTTGTGCTCGTTCCTCATATGCTCGGCTATGAATGCGGTCTTACCGCAGGTCAGTTCCCGAAGTTTGCTGACGATGTTTACTGGCTTGAAACCGCCGAGGATGAGCGTCGCCGTTTCATGCTTCCTACAGCTGAAACCGCACTTGTTGCACTCCACCGTGACGAAATTCTCACCGAAGCTGACCTTCCGAGAAAGTATATCAGCTATACTCCTTGCTTCCGCCGTGAAGCAGGTTCTTACCGTGCAGACGAACGCGGAATGGTTCGCGGACATCAGTTTAATAAGGTAGAAATGGTTCAGTATACCCGTCCCGAGGATTCCGACGACGCTTTTGCGGAGCTCGTTGGTAAGGCAGAAGCTCTCGTTAAGGGGCTTGGCTTCCATTTCCGCACAGTAAAGCTTGCGGCAGAGGACTGCTCGGCTTCGATGGCACGCACTTATGATATCGAAATCCACATTCCATCGATGGACGGCTATAAGGAAGTTTCGTCCGTTTCGAACGCACGTGACTATCAGGCACGCCGCGGTCAGATGCGCTTCAAGAGAGAATCCACCGGCAAGATTGAGTTCGTTCACACGCTGAACGGTTCGGGTCTTGCAACAAGCCGTATTCTTCCGGCTATTGTTGAGCAGAATCAGCTTGCAGACGGCAGCGTTGTCGTACCTGAAGTTCTGCGCAAGTATATCGGCTGTGAGGTTATTAAAAAGGATATGTGATTTTCCTTTAACGGCTAAAAAGCCTCTCTAAAAGGAGAAATCAAAATGGAATTTTTCAAAGCATTATGGCGAGATTTCAATAACCTGACGGGCGGAGATATAGCGCTTGGAACCAATGCAGTAACGACCCTTAACATCATCGTTTGGTCGCTGTTTATCGGTTTTATGATAGCGATAATTGCGACACTTTATAATAAATTTATCATTGGTAAAGCGGTCCGAGCACTTTTGAAAAAAGAAGCTCACACTGAGAAAAACGCCCTCTGCATCGGGGAAATTGAATGCGACAGTGCCTTCATAAGGTTTGCACTGCGCAAAAACAGCTCGCTCCGCAGGATTGTATATCTTTGCGGCGATACAGATACCCGGCAAGTGAAATTTGAGACGAATGCAAAGCTCTATATCCCACAAGAGAAAATTCGCCGCGCTGAGGTGACTTACGGGAAATCCGATATTACCGTCGGAAACGTACTTCTCTCGGTTATAGGCTTAATCGCTGTGGCGGTTTTGGCGCTTATATTCATCCCAGATATTATAACACTGGTTGCAAATTTTATTAACAGCATCGCCCCGAAAAACAATTACCTCTGATTTAATTTCCTCCGAAAGGAAGCGTTTTAAATGAATTATCAACAAAAACCGAAGCGTACAAAAAAACGCAGTATTTCCGGCATCATTCTTACAACGGTCATAATCTCTGCTGCGTGTATTGCAGTTATCGCCGCAATATTCCATGCGAGCGGAATACGCTATATCTCGCTGAACACAGAGGATAGCGGAAAAGTGAAATATTTCGGCCGTGTCGATGATGAGGAAACACCGATTCTCGGAAAGCTTTACTACGCGAACGGAGTCAAAGCCGAGGTCGATATGACCGCTAAAAAAATCACTTATTCAAACGGTGATGTTTATGAGGGCGGACTTAACAAGCTCTACCGTCACGGCATCGGAAAAATGACATTCGCAAGCGGCGACGTTTATGAGGGTGCTTTTGACAAGGACAGTCTTACCGGAAAGGGAAGATATACCTTTGCTAACGGTGACGTTTACGACGGAGACCTCAAAAACGGAAAGAAAGACGGCGAGGGAACTTACTCGTGGGCAGACGGAAGCGTTTACACGGGAACATTTTCAAACGACCTTAAAAACGGCAGCGGTACATATGTCTGGGCAGACGGCTCGTCTTATCAGGGTACATATGTAAACGAACTTAAAGAAGGCTCGGGAACATACATTTTTGCTAACGGCGACAAGTATATCGGCGAATTCAAGGACGATATGCGTTCGGGAACGGGAACTTATATTTTCGCAAACGGCGACACATATGAAGGACAGTTCTCCGAAAATAAAATGCACGGACAGGGAAAATACACTTGGACAAGCGGCAGAATTTATGAGGGAATTTTCGAAAACGGAAAGATTCCCGAAGCCGATGACAGCATCCCGGCTGCCGGCACAACCGAATAATAAAAATAGCCGCACAGCATAAATGCTGTGCGGTTTTTTGCGTCAATTCACTGTATCACTCATTCTTTTGAACATTGTCAAAAACCTGTGCCGGCGGTGAGTTTAATGAGCAGATTAATATCGTCCGGCTGAACCTTTGCCGGATACGCCGCCTTGTTGCGAACGGTTGCTCCGCATTTTTCACAGCGGTAAACGATAATGTAACCCTTTTTCGGATCGGGAAGCACCTGCACCGGGCGAAGTGTGCCAAGACATTCGTTTGCACGGTCACCGGGATTTATATCAATGTGAATCGAACAAAGACATTTTGGGCAGTGGTCACGTGAAGTAACTCCGAGCGGCTTTACTTCAAATCCGCAATTTCGGCAGGTGAAACCGCTGTCATTTTTTTGAAATCTTTTTTCTTCCATATGAATTTCTCCGAATTTTTTGAATATTTTCATTCCTTTCGTTTCATAATAAACGTGAAACCAACCGAAAGGATGATTTTAAAAATGAAATCAAGAATATATAAATTTATCTGTTTCGCCCTTGCAGCAATGCTTATAAGCGTAATTTTCACGCTCGGCGCATCGGCGAATTTAAAATTCCGCAGCGGCGGTATTAGCCGCAGCTCCGAGGAGCTTGCCGACGACACAGCCGATAAAAACGGCGTTGTCCACGAGCCGGACACCTCACACGCCGACTCAAATCATAATAACAGTAACAGCAGCACTAACGGAACCGACGGCACTGCTCCCGGTACCGGAGAATTCGGCGATGACACCTCAAATAACGGCTCAAATAACAGCGGCTCCATGAACGGCAACTCAAACAGTAACGGAACCGGTCCCGTTGAATCCGCCATAGACGGAATCGTGACCGATGCCGCAGATGCTGTCGGTGATGCCACAGACGGCATGGGAATTTGGGGAATTATCATCATTATCGCAATCATCGCCGCAATTGCTGTTTTACTCTTCTCGTTCTTCGGAAGAAGAAAATAAGGAGTAAAAGAAATCTTCAAGTGAAACAGTCTTGCAAACAAGCGGGGCTGTTTTTTATTTTCCGACGCAGAAACGGTGGAAAATTCCGTCAACAATCTCCTCGGTAATCTTCCTTCCGTCAAGCTCTGAAAGCTCCGACAGTGCCGCTTCAAGGTCAAATCCTGCCGTATCGGCACTGATTCCCCCCTCAAGCTCACTTATCGCCGAGCGTACATATTCAAGCGCACGGCTGACCGACGCATTCTGACGCGCATTTGTTATTACCGCACGGGAATTATAATCAATCTCTCCGTCAATATAAAGTGAATTTATTGTATTTTTCAAAGAATCAATTCCGCTTCCGCTCTCTGCGGAAATCTCAATTATATTCGTAAATACGCCGCCGTCGAGCTTCGTCCGGTCAAATTTTTCATCAAGGTCAGTCTTATTGAGTACCGCTATTTTTACGGCATGAGATTTTTTCAGCTTATCAATTATTAGCTCGTCCTCACCGTCAAACTTACGTGACAAATCAAACACTCCAATAACAAGCTCCGCTTCTTCAAGCGCTTTAAGTGAACGCTCAACGCCGATTTTTTCAACGGCATCCTCCGACTCGCGTATGCCTGCCGTATCAACAAGCCGCAGCATCACACGTCCGCAAACGACGCTTTCTTCAATCGTATCGCGAGTTGTTCCGGCAATATCAGTCACAATCGCCCTATCACGCCCTACAAGACGGTTTAAAAGGGAGGATTTGCCCGTATTAGGCTTGCCCACTATAACCGTTCCTATACCCTCCACAACCGCTTTTCCGACCTTATACGAGCCTTTCAGCGCAGAAAGCTCCTCTTCTATCTTTTTAACCTCAATCAGAACCTCCTCGTCCGACAGCTCGGCGAGATCCTCATCCGGAAAATCCACATTCGCAAAAACGCCCGTTACAACAGTTTTCAGTCCCTCATAAAGCTCGTCCGATTTACGTTTCATCGCACCGTTACCGTGCGAAACTGCAAGTGCCAGCTGTTCATCGCTCTCGGCATCAATCATCATTCCAACAGCTTCCGCCTGTGAAAGCGACAATTTACCGTTTACAAAAGCTCTTTTAGTAAATTCTCCCGGACCTGCCTGCACAGCTCCGACTTCAAATGCCGCTTCAAGCACCTTTTGCGTCAATATAATGCCGCCGTGACAGCTAATCTCAACGACATCCTCACCCGTAAAAGAATGCGGAGCTCTGAATACTGTACAAATTCCCCTATCAATGCAAATACCGCTCTTTATTATCTCTCCGTAAACGGCTTTCCCTGCTTCAACTTCACTAATCTTCTTTCCATTAGCCGCCCTGAACATCTTATCTCCAATCAAAACGGCTTCATCTCCTGATATTCTTATCACCGCAATACCGCCGCGCCCAAAGGCTGTGGATATCGCTGCTATTGTATGTGTCATTGGTTATATCCTTTCTTTGTGAGGGGGATGTGTTAGCGTATAAGAGATACGCGGCTTTCTTGAAGTGAATGGTAGGCGAAGCGTATAGGAGTTACGCGGCTTTCTTGAAAGAAAGCCTGGCAAAGAACTTTAATATACGCTATCGCTTCACAGAGGTTTCGCATAAGGCTTCGAGGATACGCTCTCGGTAGTCGGGGCCCGCCTCGCTCGCACTCCTCCGTGCTCCCTCGGTATCCCAACAACCGCGAAGGCTTACCGCTTCTTTAACCATATTTTTGGCGTTTGCGGCACGCGGTTAGTGTTTGTTT
>JAZQXA010000117.1:0-10015 GCA_045632605.1 Candidatus Flemingiibacterium sp.
TCGGTACGATGACAATTGTATAATAGAAAATGCCTTCCACAGTTTTTGCGGAAGGCATTGGTTTTTGTTTATGCGAGTGAGGAAAGCACGGTTATGGCATCGCGAGGGCATATGCAGGTACCGTGCTCTTTTACATAGGGAAGTGCGGCGGTGGTTTGCAGACGTTTTGCCGAATCTGTAATATATTCACCAAAACGGTCAGTCTTTCCTTTTCGCAGATAATCGCGGTAGGTAATATTGTCTTCGCAGACGAGATAGTATTTTCCGTCTGCTTCCCACGCTGTGCTTGATGATGGCAGGTGATTCTGTGGATTGGCGGTGTGAGGTTGTGTGCCGATTTTTTTGCAGAGATCAAGCAGGGCATTAATTGATTCAAAACGGTATACGTTTGATAATTTTATTGTTTCATCCCGGTGCGTTTTTTCTTCTTTGTGTGCAGTTAGTCTGGTTATGTAAATTTCAGCTCCGCCGTCGCGTGAGGGATAAAGCTGAATAAATACTTTATCATCAGATGCATCAAAGCCCGATACACGCTTTACATCATCAAGCAGCTCTCGGAATGCCCGACGGGTCAGCGTGTCTTCGCTGTCGATAGTTTCGCAGTCGAGCTCATATTTATCGAGATCAGACTTTGTGAGCATCAGTTTGAGTTTTCCCGGGCTTATAAGTATATGTTCCATAGTGGGATCCTTTCGTCATATAGTGGACACGGTACAGAGTATACACGCGGAGTAGTCTTACTATTATTATAAGCGAACAGGCGCAAAATTGAAACCCCTAAATTTTTTCCATCACCCAAATTAATATGTGTAAGTATTATTAAAAAATTAAAAATTTTCAAAAAAGTATATCTTTTAATAAAAATATATGGTATAATATAAATATTACATAAACGAAAGGAATTTTGACCATGACGTGGGAACAGCTTGAGGCGGTTTGCCGTGACTGTGAAAAGTGTGCGTTGTCTGCAACGAGGACAAACTGTGTGTTCGGTACCGGAAACAAAAATGCAAGGCTTATGTTCGTCGGTGAAGCACCCGGCGAAAAGGAGGATCTGTCAGGTATACCGTTTGTCGGTGCGGCAGGAAAGCTGCTTGACCGCTTCCTCGAGGCTGTTGATATTCCCCGTGAGGATGTTTACATAGCAAATATATTAAAATGCCGTCCGCCGAAAAACCGCGATCCGCTGCCAATAGAGGAGGATGCCTGCATAGGCTATCTCGATGAGCAGATAAGGCTTATCAATCCGGAGCTTATCGTTTGTCTTGGACGAATTTCGGCAATGCGGCTTATCAAGCCGGATTTTAAGATAACAAAAGAGCACGGTTTATGGTTTGAGCGTGACGGAAAACGCATATGTGCGGTTTATCATCCGTCAGCGCTTCTGCGTGATCCTCATAAGAAAGAGGATATGCTTGTGGATATGAAAAAAATTAAGGCTGTACTTGACGGAGTGTCAAACTGATTTCGGAGGTTCGCTTATGAAGATACTCATTATGATGACGGGCGGTACTATCAGCACTACAGTCAATGAAAACGGTCATCTTGCCGCAAACGGAAAACAAACAGTTTCACTGCTTGCAAAGAAAGTATATGAAGACGGAATTACAGACATAGAGTTTGAATATTCGCATCCGCTTGACATACTGAGTGAGAATATGACTTTCCCAAGACTTAACCGTTTGCTTGATGCATTTACCGAGCTTGACCCGGAAGAATATTCTGCAATTATCGTTGCGCATGGCACTGACACTCTTGCATATACATCAAGCCTATTATCGCTTGCGCTCGCCGGGTGGTGGAATAAGCCGATATTCCTCGTTTCGAGCGATTATACGCTCACTGATTCGAGGGCAAACGGTTACGATAATTTCCGTGCGGCAGTTAAGCTCGCAATGCAGGGCTTTGGTGCAGGCGTTTATGTGCCTTACCGTAATTCGGATGGGGTTACATATCTGCATCACGGAGCGCATTTGCGTCAGTGTGCAAACTTTACGGGGGATTTCTTCTCTCTGGATATGTGTCCGATTTCAGAAGCGAAGCCATATAAAATAGATGTGGATTATCCGCTGATCGGTTCACTTCGTAAGCTGGATGAGTGTGTCATGCGTATTGAACCGTATGTCGGAATTGATTATTCGGCATATAATCCGGCGGAAAATATACGTGCGGTGCTTCACGGAAGCTACCACTCGGCGACAGCTTGTGTGGAACGCTCCGGCGTGGCAGATGGGTATACCCGTCGCTCAGCACTGTATTTGCTTGCCCTTTGCAAAAAACGTGGAATTGACGTATTCTTGTCGCCGCTTCCCGAGCATATGCGTGCATCGTCTGGAACATATTCGACGACGGCAGAGCTTGTGAATTGCGGAATGAAACCGATATTTTCACTGACAAACGAATGTGCATATATGAAGCTCGCGCTTGCTTACTCGCTCGGTTATGAGGGCGATGAGGTTACGCTCTTTATGGAAAGAGAAATTGCGGGCGAAAAGATAGAGTGGTGATAGCTTATGGAAAAGTTAAAATTCAAGGTTATGGCAAGCGACCCATATTGGGCACGAACATTACAGCTTGAATTACTGCGACTCGGACTTATTGAAGCCGACGAGGATGCAAAGGACTATCATATTTTAGCGGCAGAGGGACTTTGTGAGCTGCCGCCGATAAGACGTCTTCGCGGTGCTGTTTTTATCGACTGCGGTATACTCAGTGCAGCAATGCCGGAGCAGGTTAAGGTTCTTATTTTGGAGCGTCCGTTTTCGCTTGCCGAGCTTCGCGGATTCATAACTGATATTTGTGAACGCTCTGACGATGGGGAATATGAAGAAAACCAGCTTATAATATCACCGGAAGACAGAACTGTCAGCTTCGGCGAAACAGTGGTTAAGCTTACTGCCAGAGAGCTTGCTTTGCTCGAATATCTCCACGCAAGACCGGGCGAAACAATATCGCGTACAGAATTACTGCAAAATTTATGGCGGGACGAAAATGCACGCGATACAAATATTGTTGACGTTTATGTGCGTTTTCTGCGCTCAAAGCTTGATGAGCCGCTCGGACTGCGCCTGATACGTGCCGTCAGAGGCGAGGGATATGTCTACGCTTATGAAAATCCCGGCGGACGTGCAAAGATACATTATACGGAAAATGAACCCGATAAGGAGAATACCGATGAATAACCATTTTGAACTTATGATAACAAACGCCAGACGGGTGAAGTTTCCGAACGGGAGCAGTGAAATCTGCACTGTTGGCGTAAACGGCGGAAAAATTGCCGCTGTTGTACCGCGTGCGGCGTCGGCTGATTTTACAGCCGATAAGGTCATCGACGGGGGCGGAAAATATATTATCCCCGGCATGATTGACCTGCACGTTCATCTGCGTGAGCCCGGATTTGAATATAAAGAGGACATTGCTTCCGGCTCGAAATGTGCCGCGGCAGGCGGTGTTACCTCGGTGTTTGCGATGCCGAACACCAAGCCGGCGACGGATAGTGAGGAAGTTCTGAAATATATTTCAGATAAAGCAAAATCAGCAGACTGCCGTGTGTTTCCCGTGGCGGCGATAACGAAGGGGCTCGAAAGCGGTGAGCTTACTGACATGAAGACACTCCGCGAGGCAGGTGCATGGGCGTTTTCTGACGACGGAAAGCCGGTCATGACTTCGAAGCTCCTCTATGAAGCAATGAAAATTGCAGCGGAAAACGATTTTCTTATAATGTCACATTGCGAGGATATGTCCCTGGCAAAGGGCGGTGCTATAAACGACGGTAGGATATCGAAGATGCTTGGTTTGCCGGGAATCCCGAATTTAGCGGAAGATGTTGCAACAGAGCGTGATATAATGATCGCCGAAGCAACTGGGGCAAGACTTCATATCTGTCATGTTTCAACCCGTGGCTCGCTCGATTGCATCAGACGCGCAAAGGCTCGCGGAGTGCGTGTTACCGCAGAAACCTGTCCGCATTATTTCTCGCTTACAGATGCGGATGTTATTTACTACGGTGCAAACGCAAAAATGAATCCGCCGCTTCGAAGCTCGGATGATGTAAAGGCGGTTATAGAAGCAATTTGCGATGGCACCATTGACTGTATTTCGACTGACCATGCTCCGCATTCGGCTGAGGAAAAATCGGGAGATGTCAAAACTGCGCTCAATGGAATAATCGGTCTTCAAACCTCATTTGCCGCATCATATACCAATCTCGTTATGGCAGGGCACATTAGCCTTTCCAAACTTGTTGAACTAATGAGCGTTAATCCCGCTCGCATAACAGGACTCGACAATCTCGGACTCGGTATGCTTGAGGTTGGTTCGCCTGCCGATTTTGTACTTGTTACGCTCGGCTGTGAGAATACTGTCACAAAGGAATCACTTTGCGGAAAATCTACGAACACACCGTTTGTCGGCATGACATTCGGTGCCCGTATAGACGCAACCTATCTTGACGGAAAATGTGTTTTTGAATTAAATTAATTACAATATATTTTTGAAAGGAATTATCACCATGTCTTTTGAACCGTTAATCGAAAAAATCAGAGCAAAAAACAATCCTACCGTTATGGGACTCGACCCGGTGCTTGATTATATTCCGGCATATATCCGTGACAAGGCTGTCAAGGAATATGGCGACACCTTTAAGGCGGCAGGCGAAGCTATATTTGAATTCAACAAGGGACTCATTGATGCCGCAGCAGAGCTTGTTCCGGCGGTGAAGCCGCAGTCGGCTTTTTACGAAATGTACGGCATTGAGGGACTTATCGCACTTGAGCGTACAATCGAATATGCAAAGGCGGCAGGGCTTTATATTATCCTTGACGTTAAGCGTAATGACATTGGTTCTACCGCAGAAGCATATGCAAAGGCATTTATCGGAGAAACACAGCTCTTTAATTCGAGTGCAAAAGCAACTCCAGTTGACTGTGTTACCGTAAATCCCTACCTCGGAATTGACGGCGTTAAGCCTTTTATCGACATCGCGGCAGAAAATGACAAGTCTATGTTCATTCTTGTTAAGACCTCGAACAAATCTTCGGGCGATTTCCAGGACCTTGAAATTGGTGACGGTACACTTTACCGCAAGGTTGCGGCAAAGGTTGAAGAATGGGGCGCACCTTATGTAAGCGAATCCGGCTACAGCCCGTGCGGTGCAGTTGTCGGTGCGACATATCCGAAACAGCTTACAGAGCTTCGTGCGGCAATGCCTCACACATTCTTCCTTATTCCCGGTTACGGTGCACAGGGCGGTGCGGCAAATGACATTGTTGGTGCTTTCGACAAGAACAAGTCCGGCGCAATCGTAAATTCCTCACGTGCGCTTATGTGTGCATACAAAAAAGCCGGCGACGACGGAACAAACTTCAAGGCTTGCACCCGTGATGCTGTTATCGCAATGCGCGATGACATCAATTCTGTGCTTTGAGTGGTGAATGAAAATGCAAACATTAAAAGATAACGGTAAAATAATACACAACCGCCGTATCTGCGATGCGGCACAGCTTTACGATATGCTTATCGAAGCTCCCGAAATTGCAAAATCGGCAAAGCCGGGACAGATTGTGCATATCATGTGCGGAGAGGGAACGACGCTTCGCCGTCCGATTTCGATTTGTGAAACGGTTGGCGACTGTGTACGTCTTTGCTATGAGGTAAGAGGCAAAGGCACAAAGTGGATGTCCGACAGACGTGAGGGCGATTATGTCAGCTTGCTCGGACCTCTCGGAAACGGTTTTACTGTCAAAGACGGCGAGCGTGCACTTCTCGTCGGCGGCGGAATCGGAATATACCCGCTTCTCTCTGTCGGCAAAAGCTGCAAGTCAGCAAAGGCGGCATTCGGATTCAGAAATGCTTCACTTATAAATTCGCTCGAACTCTTTGAATCAAACGGAATACCTACCTCGGTTATTACCGACGACGGTTCAAGCGGACGTAAGGGATTTGTCACCGAGCTTGTAAAGGAAACACTCGCAAAGAGCGAAGCTGACGTGGTTTATGTATGCGGCCCGAGAGGAATGATGGCGGCTGTTGCGGCAATCTGCGAGGAATCCGGTGTACGCTGTGAGGTTTCGATGGAAGAACGCATGGGATGCGGTGTTGGTGCTTGCCTTGCCTGCGTATGCAAGACGACCTTTAAGGACAATCTCGGCGTGACTGGTGAAAAATATAAGCGTGTATGTGTTGACGGCCCCGTATTCGATTCAAAGGAGATAATCTGGAAATGAAAAATATAGATTTATCGGTTAATTTCGCCGGTGTTACTTTTAAAAATCCGATAGTCACTGTCAGCGGTGCCTGCGGCTTCGGCGAGGAATATGCGCCTTACTATAAGCCCGAACAGCTTGGTGCAATCGCTTGCAAGGGAACAACTCTTGCGCCAAGACTCGGAAATCCGCCGCCACGAATTGCCGAAACTCCGAGCGGTATACTTAATTCAATAGGTTTGCAGAATCCAGGACTCGATGTGCTTATTAATGATGAACTTCCACGACTTAAAAATGACGGTGCGACAGTTATCGCCAACATTTCCGGCTCTACGATTGAGGATTACTGCAAAGTTGCTGAGCGTCTTTCAGAAACAGATGTTGATCTTATCGAAATGAACATATCCTGCCCAAATGTAAAAGAGGGCGGTGTTGCATTCGGAACTAATGCAAAAACGGTTAATGAAATTACATCCGCAGTAAAGAAACATTCAAAGAAGCCGATTATCGTGAAGCTTTCACCGAACGTAACCGATATTACCGAAATGGCACGTGCGGCTGAAGCCGGCGGTGCAGATGCACTTGCGCTTATCAATACGCTTCTTGGTATGAGAATCGACATCAAAACGAAGCGACCGATACTTCACAATAATGTCGGCGGACTTTCCGGCCCCGCGGTATTTCCGGTGGCGGTACGCATGGTATGGCAGGTGCGTCAGGCAGTTAGCCTTCCTATTCTCGGAATGGGCGGTGTCGCAAGTGCTGATGATGCAATTGAGATGCTTATTGCCGGTGCTGATGCAATCGGCGTTGGAACAGCGATGTTTGCAAATCCCTATTTGCCGCTTGAAATAATCGACGGCATTGCAAAATACATGGACGAAAACGGTATCAAGAGCGTTTCCGATATATCGGCAACGGTACAGCCGTGGTAAATAGTAAAAGCTTTCTGTATCAATAGGTACAGAAAGCTCTTTGTTTATGGAATATAGACAGCGGCTTCGTGGTAGAAGATATCATACGGGTTTTCAATGCCCTCCAAATACTGCGAAGCATCAAGTCCCATGGGGTTCCAGTAAGTGTTATCGGGCGCGATAATTATTTCAAACCATCCGGCGTAGGCATACACCAGTTCCTCGCCTTTGTGACTTTGCAGGTAATTGTTATAACCGTCAAACCATTTTGCGCCATATGACGGAGTATTGTAAATATTGCCGTTTTCGTCCTTGAAAAGCGTAATTATTGCAGTGAGTCTGTCGCCGCTGTAAACGAGATAGTCGCGGTAGTCCCGTCTTAATTCAAATGACTTTCCTGCTGTTCCGTCATAACAGACGTGCGAATATCCTTTTTCGGATATTCTGACGTTATCTGACGTCATTCCGCTTGCGTACAAGCCGGCGAGGATACTCTCTGCGTTTTTGTCGAAATATTCTTTTGCTTCGGCATCCGTAATTATCTCACATGATATCATTATTGTACGCTCAAAGGGAAGACACGGGATGCACCAACCGCCAACGACTTCGCCGTCTGTACTGTAAGGAATATCGTACGGCTGATTTGGAGCGTTGTACATGGTTGTGATTTTGTCTGGGACAATCGTTTCGGTTGATGGCGGCACTGTTGCGGGATCGGAATTGCCGTCGGTAGTTTCAGTCAGCAGATCGTGAACCGGTGTAAGCAGATCATCTGTAGATATGCCGTTGCCGGGAAGTGTATTATTCCAAACGGTTATTGTTACGGCGGCGAGCGCAAAACAGCCGACTGCGGAGGATATTCCAAGCATTCGTTTTGTCTTTGCTTTTTTTGCTTCCTCATATTCATCTCGGCGAGTGAGTATTCTCTCGGTGATTTCTTTATAGGTTTTCATATTCAAAACCCTCCTTTATTAGCTCTGATTTAAGTGTTTGCTTCGCTCTGTAAATCAGATTTTCAATCTGGCGTTTATTCTTTTTCATTATTACTGCGGCTTCCAAATTAGAAAAATCCTCAAAATATATTAAATACAATACCTGAAAGTATTCTGCATTCAGTTTTCGCATAGCTTTGTGGAGTGTTATTTTTCGCTCCTTTATGAGATATTCCTCTTCCAGCTTTGATTCCTCACTCAAATAGTCGCTGAAGTCGTCGATTGACTCGGACGGATTATTCTTTCGAAGATAATCAAACGCGACATTTCGTGCTATAGCGAAAAGCCATGTTTTAAAAGAGCTCTTTCCTGAAAAGCGCGGCTTCTTCGCTGCTAATTTGAAGAATGTTTCCTCCATAAGGTCTTCCGCGGTGAATATGTTGTTTACATAGCCGTTTATGTATAGGGTAAGACCATCTTTGTATTCTTTTATTATTTCCTCAATTCCGTTATCATCACCATCAAGGTAACGGCGGTAGCTGCAGGCACCGGTATCCATTGATATTCTCCTTTCCGAAAAGCTCCATTGATCGGCCGTTCATCTGTTAGACGTTTAAAAATGGAAAAACTCTCATTGCTTCATATAAAAAGGTGCAGCTTTTTTGCTGCACCAAATTATTTACGATATATTATTCTTCGTCGTCCTTTTTCTTTGAGAAGAATCTGTTAAGACCTGTTGTTACTATCATGATAAGACCGATAACGATGAATATTCCGAGCATGCCGATGCCCATGTAACTTAAATTTTTAATGAAATTTGTTGGCTCAAACATGAATCCGTCGTTTGAAACAAGTATAGCGGTCGGACCGTCGGCAGAACCGATAATTCCAACACTTGCGGCGATAAGATTTAAAAGCTTAAACATCTCTATATCCTCCTGTTACATAAAGAAGTTGAGAATCAGACCGCCTGCGATGACGGATGCAATCTGTCCCGATACGTTCACGCCCATAGACTGCATGAGGAGGAAGTTCTGCGGATCTTCCTTGAGTCCCATTTTGTGAACGATTCTTCCTGCCATCGGGAAGGCAGAGATACCTGCCGCACCGATCATGGGGTTGATTTTTTCTTTGAGGAAAAGGTTTAATATCTTTGCGAAGACGACACCGCCTGCGGTATCGAAGATGAATGCAAACAGACCAAGACCGAGGATGAGGAGTGTTTGGGGAGCAAGGAACTGTTCATAGTGCATCTGGGATGCAATTGTGATGCCGAGGAAGATTGTGATAAGATTTGCAAGAACCTTCTGCGCTGTTTCCGAAAGGGAATCAAGCACGCCGCACTCGCGGAGCAGATTACCGAACATGAGGAAGCCTACGAGAGAAACCGACGAGGGAGCGAAAAGTCCTGCGATAATTGTTATGATTATGGGAAAGAGAATGCGTGTTGTCTTTGAAACATTAGCAGCCTTATATGGCATACGGATCATGCGCTCGTTTTTTGTTGTGAGGAGCTTGATTACCGGCGGCTGAATAATCGGAACGAGAGCCATATACGAATATGCGGCAACCATAATCGGACCGACAAACTTCGAGTTGAGCTTTTGTGCGACAACGATTGCGGTAGGTCCGTCTGCTGCGCCGATTATACCGATTGAAGCGGCATCTTCAATGTCAAAGAAGATTGATGCAAGGCAGAGGGTGAAGAAGATACCGAACTGTGCTGCTGCACCGAATACCATCAGCTTGGGGTTTGAGAGAATGGGACCGAAGTCGATCATGGCACCGATACCGATAAAGAGAAGCAAGGGGAACAACTCGAAGGATTCGTGGGTCATACCCATATTGAACAGATGATTCAATACGCCGTTGATACCCTCTCCTGCTTCTTCGGGGTTGATGGGAAGGTTTACCAGAATGGCACCCAGACCCATGGGGAGAAGGAGCGTAGGCTCCATTAAGTCGG
>JAZQXA010000118.1:0-27717 GCA_045632605.1 Candidatus Flemingiibacterium sp.
GTCGTCAGCTGTAGTTGTTTCGGGAACTGCGGTTGTATCTTCGTCAGCCTCTGTGGTTTCAGGAGCTACAGTGGTATCTTCCTCTGCTGCAGTGGTGTCTTCATCAGCAACAGTAGTGTCTTCGCCCTCTGCGGTTTCTGCATCCTCTGCAGTGGTTTCTTCGCCCTCTGCAGTGGTATCGTCTGCTACAGTTGTGTCTTCATCTGCTGCAGTGGTATCTACGTCTGCAACGGTGGTATCAGGAGCAACGGTAGTTTCGGGAGCTGCAGTGGTTTCGGGAGCTGCAGTAGTTTCGGGAGCCGGAGTGGTCTCGGGAGCTGCAGTGGTTTCAGGAGCTGCGATCATACCGGTAACAGGACCTGCGATTACTTCCTTACCCTGACCTGCAACTGCGGGCTGACCGGAAAGTGTGTACTTAGCGTTTGTCCAAACGTTAGTGTTCGGGTTTGTGTTATAAAGCGAGAACTCTGTAACTCTTCCGTCATAGTCAATATCGTTCATCTGGAAAGCAAAACCGAGAGTACCGCACTTAATGAGGTCGAGCTTACCCTTTGTACAGGGAATTGCAAGCTCGATGTCCGATGTACCTGCTTCTTCGTCAACAACTACCTCATAAAGGAAGGTGCTGTAGTCCATTATATCATAGTGCGCAGGAAGACCGAACAGATTGTAGCCGTAAAGGTCGATGGAAGCCTTGAACTGGTCGTTATCAACGCCGTTGAAAACAAGACGGAATTCGAAAACGTCATTTTCAATCGGGTTCCAGCCGCCGGTTGCGAATGCACGGCCTCTTGTGAGAAGGTCATCGTCGGTAATGTGAGCAAAGAGATAGAGATATTCATTATCATACATGATGTAAATATCTGCATACTGGGAAGCATTCCATTCTTTGTTGAGCTGGTTCTTTGAAGCATCGGAACCAACGCCCTTGATCATAACAGAACCGGTATAAAGGTCATCGAGAATACCGTCAACCTTTGCGGTACCCATTTTGAGTTCGCCGTCGGCAGCAGAGGTAGAAATTGCGAAGCAAGAAACTACCATCAGAACTGCAAGAGCCAATGTGAAAAATTTCTTCATGATTATTCGTCCTTTCAGAATAAATAATTTTCCCGAACAAAAATGCCCGGAAATAAAAATTGTTGAGAACTGTTCCGCGGCCGCAGAACAATCCTAATATTACAATGTAATTATAGCAAAATTCATATAGGAAGTATACAATCAAATGTGCCGTAAGTCCACCCAAATCCGCACATTTAATTGTATTCTGTTGCTCGAACTGTATTTTTTGGGCAACCGTAACAATTTTCTCACGCATCTATTATGCAACATAACAATGTTTTTTCATTATTTGACCAAATTCGCCATTATTTTATGTTATTTGATTCTAATTTTCGCAAAAATAGTACTTTTAAATCACAAAAAATGTATTGCAAATGGAATAAAAATATAATCATTTCATGCAACTTCAAAATTCTTGAATATATATAAAACGGCTTGCCGAAGCAAACCGTTTTAGTGTGTATCCTTTAAACTTGATAATCAATTTTTCTTTTTCTTAGCAAGTACGATAGCCGCGCCTGCAATTACAACAACTGCTGCAGCAACACCGATGATAACGCCGGTGCTTACGCCTCCCTTATCTTCGCCGTCGTCTGCTGTAGTTGTTTCGGGAGCTGCGGTTGTATCTTCGTCAGCCTCTGTGGCTTCAGGAATTCCAGTGGTATCTTCCTCTGCTGCAGTGGTATCATCTGCAATAGTGGTATCTTCACCCTCTGCGGTTTCTGCATCCGTTGCGGTGGTTTCTTCGCCCTCTGCTGTGGTATCGTCTGCTGCTGTTGTGTCTTCCATTGCGGCAGTGGTGTCTTCGTTTGCAATGGTGGTGTCAGGAGCAGCGGTGGTATCGAGAGCAGCGGTAGTGTCGGGAGCTGCAGTGGTTTCAGGAGCTGCGGTGGTTTCAGGTGCCGATGTAGTTGTTGGTGTGCTTGTATTACCGTAAGGATTTACGGGCACAACCGAACCCGGAACTGCCTTTTCACCGGTGAGAGTGTACGCCGAATAAGTCCATGTATTGAGCGCCTTGTTCGCAGTATAATATGTTGAGAAATATGCCGCCAAGCCGGTTGAATCCATGTCATTGAGCTGATATGCAAAGCCGAGCTCACCGCTCTTCACAAGGTCAAGCTTGCCTTTTGTGCAGGGGATTGCAAGCTCGATGTTATATGTACCGGCAGCCTGATCGGTCACAACCTTATATTCGAAAGTATCGTAGTCCATTATATCATAGTGGTGAGGCAGACCAAAAATTCCGTAACCGAAGCCGTCGATGGAAACCTTAAACATATCGTTGTTAACGCCGTTAAAAACCAAGCGGAACTCGAAGCAGTCATTGTTGATAGGATTGGAAGCAATATCTGTAGCATATCTTTTGCCTCTGGACATGAGGTCATCATCCTCAACATGTGCAAAAAGATAAAGGCAATCGTTGTCATACATGATATAAACATCAGCCGTGCAGGAACCATTCCATGCAACATCCTCGTTGTCAATCTGATTTTCAGTGAGATCCTCACCGATTCCGGTGATTACAAGAGAACCGGTATAAGCATCATCGAGAATACCGTCAACCTTTGCTGTACCCATTTTAAGAGCACCGTTTTCGCGTTCTGAAGCGGAAGTTGAAACCGCAAAGCAGGACGCCAGCATTAACATTGCAAGAATAAAACTAAAAAATTTCTTCATAATTATTCATCCTTTCAAAGAAAACAGTCGTTTTAAAAGAAATCCCGCGGCCGCCGGGGTATCTTTAACTTACAATGCAATTATAACAAAATCCATTTTGAATGTATACAATAAAATGCACCGCCGTACGCTGGTACGATGGTGCATTTTATTGCTTTTTCGCTTTTTAGTGTAATTATATAACAATTTGCAAAACAACAAACAATTATTTTTGTATATTTCAACAGGCGTTTTTGCATTTAAGAGGTAAAATTGCCATTATTTGGGCGTTATCGCTTCAAAAATAGCAATTTCTTTATAGTCCTTTGCAGCTCTGTACGATTCATCCGTTTTCAAAGTCCATGAAGCCTTTCCGGCACGGTAAAAACGTGTACAAATTCCGACTGCAAAACTACTGCGAAAATTCTCATTGTATGCGACAAAATCGGGCTTTGCTATAACATTTGCAGCCATTAAGGTCAAAAGTATATTTATAATCGAAATTTTCTTTTTTTCCTTTATAAGATTTGTATAGAGTATGCCACGGTATATTTCCGGCATGAGTTTTGCCATTTTGCCAAGCAATATCGGATTGAACGATTCTATGCAGTACCCCCCCGAGTAGCTTTCAAGAAGCCGACAAAGCGGTTCACAAAGGGTAGTATCGCCGCTTTCGCCTTTCAGCTCAACAAGCAAAGGGACACGTCCGTCAACCAGCATAAGAACATCTGATAAACGAGGAATCGTTTGTTCTGTGCCGTTAAGATGCATTTTGGAAAGCTCGTCTGCAGTATAGTCAGAAAGCTTACCGGATTCCCCGGTCATCCGTTTCAGCGTATAGTCGTGAAACACCATAACTTCCCCATCGCATGAGAGCTGGACATCAAGCTCTATTCCGTATCCCTGCTTCACTGCCCTTTCAAATGCGGCAAGTGAATTTTCGGGTATTCCGTCAGCGTGCAGTCCGCGGTGGGCATAATCGGTAAGCAAGCGTAAATCCTGCGGTGCTCTGCCTCTTGGACGCACAAGCACGAAGATATATACTGCCGTTAAAATCAGTATGAGTGAGAGAATTATATATAAAGCAATCATCATTCCACATCCATGTGTTCAAGTAAGTCTTTCTTACCGCTAAGCTTCGCATCACCATGCTTAACAAAAAGCATCGTTACAAATGCGAGAGCAACAAAAACAGTTGCATACGGGAAAAGTGTTTTCAAACTGATATCCATAAAGAAACCGGAAAGTATCGGAGTTACAGTCTGCGCCGCCATCGAAGCCGTGTAATAATATCCGGTATATTTACCGGTATCGCTCGAGCTCGCAAGCTCAACCACCATAGGATAGCTGTTAACATTGATCGTTGCCCAACCGATTCCGG
This sequence comes from Candidatus Flemingiibacterium sp., assembly GCA_045632605.1. Classification (GTDB taxonomy): domain Bacteria; phylum Bacillota; class Clostridia; order Oscillospirales; family CAG-272; genus Flemingiibacterium. The sequence continues at coordinate 4,103 of JAZQXA010000118.1, forward strand.
CGAGTGCAAAGAGAGCATTCATCACCCAAACATTGCTTCCCTCGCCCATAAAATATGCAAAGCCAAACGCCGCTCCAAGTATTGCCACACCGGCTAAAATCGTTTTTCTTCGTCCGACCTTCTGCGAGATGATTCCGACCGGAATATAGGAAATAATAGCCGCCGCCTGCGCAACAATCAGCGTAAGATTGTAGTCCAGCTTCAAAACCTCTCCGGCATATACTGAATATTTGCTCGAAACCGCATTGTATCCCATATACCAGAGTACAACCGATGCGAGTATAAAGAGAAGCGATTTTAGCTCACCTTTTGTCAGATTGCGTTTTTCAGACGTATCGGTTGATGATTCTTGTTCATCGGCCATATAGCTGTTGATTTCATCCGCCTCGGCAGACCATTTTTTCTCTTTTACAAAAACCGCAAATGCTATCAATGCCGCTATCATTACAGCCGCAACCACTGCAAAAAACGGAGTATAGCTCATAATAGTGTTTTCAAGCTTTCCTGTTCCGAAAACGATACCGAGCACAAGCACAAGTATTCCGCCGATAGCCCCCATAAGATTTATAACCGCATTGCCTTTTGAACGAAGCGGCTTCGGAGTTACGTCCGGCATAAGTGCAACGGCAGGCGAACGGAATGTTGCCATGGAAAGAAGCGCAACGAGAAGCACAAATATAAAGAATATCAGAGTCATAGGGTTATCTTTTGTTATTTGGCTGACATATACAAGACGTTCTTCTGTTGCTTCAAGTCCGATTTCGTTAACACCGTCTTTTATAGCATCAAGCTGTATATTGTCGATAAACGAAAGTCCGATAAGCGCAAACGAAGCAAGTACAGTTCCCACAAGAACAAACGGAGTACGTCTGCCAAGTCTGCCGTTATGTTTGTCTGAAATCGCACCGAAAATCGGCAGAAGTATCACCGCAAGAACATTATCGAGTGCCATTACCGCGCCCGAAAGGCTCTGGGACATACCAAATTTATCCGTAAGTATTTTGGGTATTATCGTATCATACGCCTGCCAGAATGTGCATATCAGAAAAAATGCAAAGCCGACAAGTATTGTGCGTTTATAGTTTAGCTTCATATTAAAAGTCCGTCCTTTTCATAAATTTATATTCTTATTATGCCTCATTTAACGCTTAATAATATAAAATATGTATTTATTCAATAGATTCAATCGCCGCAGTGAGTGCATCCAACATAGCGGAAAGCGAAAGCGACGGCTCACCGTTTTTTGCCTGCTCCGGCACAAACGGCAGATGTATAAATCCGACACGCGTCCCCGTCCTGTCGAAACGCGCAAGCATTGAATAAAGCACCTCGTTGCAGACATATGTCCCGGCAGTGTATGAAGCCTTGACCGGGATTCCGCGTTCTTTTATCGCCTGAATCATTCTCCTGGGATTAAGCGTTGAAAAATATGCGGCATTTCCACCGCTTATTATAGGCTCGTCCGTCGGCTGATTTCCGCTATTATCCGGAATGCTTGCATGACGAAGATTTATGCCAACAAATTCGGGGGTTACCGCATCACGTCCCCCGGCAAGGCCGACTGAAAGTATAACATCTGGCGAAAGCTCATCCGCAGACGCCAGCAAAACAGACTGCGCCTTTCCGAAAACAACGGGCAAGCAGAGTTTTGTAAGCTCAAACTCACCTATCACATCCGGCAATCTTAAAACTGCTTCCCAAGAGGGATTGTAATTTTCACCGTCAAACGGCTCAAATCCGGTTATCAAAAGTTTTTTCACAAAAATCACCTCCCATATTACTATATACAATATTATCACAAACCGCAGAAAAAGTCAATCAAAAAAACGAAAACACCGCCACACAATGTGACGGCATTTTCGCTTGGAATCCTAAATATTAAGTAATTTGTTAATTAAGTGTTTGCTGCACCGTGATTAAGGAATGCTGCGGTTTTCGGAGATTTGGGATTGCTGAAAATCTGTTCAGGTGTTCCCTCTTCCTCAATCATTCCGTCTGCGAAAAATACAACACGGTCAGCGACATTACGCGCAAACTCCATCTCGTGTGTTACGACAAGCATGGTGCGCCCCTGGTCCTTGAGCTCCTTTATAACACGAAGTACATCGTCAGTAAGCTCCGGGTCGAGTGCGCTCGTCGGTTCATCAAAGCAAAGTATCGCCGGTTCCAGCGCAAGCGCACGTGCAATTGCGACACGCTGCTGCTGTCCGCCCGAGAGCTGGCAGGGATAATTCCCCATTTTTTCAGCCAGACCGACCTCTGTTAGAATCTGTTCGGCACGTTCACGGTTATTCTTCTGTGCTTCTGCAAACGCCGCACGTCTTGCCTTTCCGAAAGGCATTTCGGCACGGATTTTCTCTTTTGAACGCAGCTGCATCGGAATATATACGTTTTCAAGCGCTGTATACTGCGGAAAAAGGTTGAACGACTGAAAAACGAGTCCCATCTTTAACCGCATAGCACGTATCTGCGCATTTGTATAGCTTTCAACTGCATCAAAATGGAATCCGCCTTCGATATCAATTGTGCCCACATTCGCTTTTTCAAGAAAGTTCAGGCACCGGAGAAAAGTAGTCTTTCCACCGCCTGATGAGCCGATTATCGCAATAACCTCGCCTTTTTCCATTGAGAAATCAATTCCGTGAAGGACAGATGTGTCGCCGAAGCGTTTTTTTAAGTTTTTAACTTCAAGAAAAGCCATACCGACACCTCACACCTTGTAGTAATCGAGCTTTTTCTCGCACCATCCGAAGAAAAGTGTAAGAATGCCTACAAAAACGAGGAAGAACACCGCGATATAGAATATAGGCCATACAAGCGCCTTTGAAAGCAGATCCATTTCGTTTACAAAGAATATCTCAGCCACAGCGATAACTCTTGCGAGAGATGTATCCTTTACAAGTGTAATTACCTCATTGCTTATAGGAGCAAGAATGCGCTTAACGACCTGCATAAGAATGACGGTAAAAAATGTTTCAACACCGGTCATTCCAAGCACGTGAGCCGCTTCATACTGTCCCTTCGGTATACCCTCAATACCGCCGCGGTAGATTTCGGAAAAATAGCAGGCATAGTTTATAACAAACGCCACAAGTGCCGCTGTAAATCTTCCGTTTGTACCGCTGAAAAGCTGAATGTCAAAAAGCATTCCCGGAACATAGAAAATAACATAAAGCTGAAGCATAAGAGGTGTTCCGCGGATTATCCATACAATGACACGGAACAAGAGTGCAATAGGTCTGAATTCGGCAAGGAACGCAAGCAGCTCAAATTTTCTAAGCCACTTAAACGGCTTCCACTTTGACATCGAGCCAAATGCTATCACAAGTCCGAGGGGAAGCGAAAACACAAGTGTCATAATAAACAGCTTGCAGGTAACGCCAAACCCCTCGAGAAGTATTTTAGTAACAGTTAAAAGATCCATTAAGACTCACTTGAGAAGTCGGTTACAAGGTCATTGGTAAGACCGTACTTTTCAGCAAGCTCTGCAAGCTTACCGCTTTCGGAAAGTGCAACGATAGCTTCGTTGATCTTTGCGGTGAGATCACTTCCCTTGCGTGCGCCGATAGCATAAACCTCAGCCTCAGGCTGTACTGCATCGTTGATAGAAAGGTCAGTATAGTCGCCAACACCAACCATAGCCTTAGCCATCTGATAGTCGATTACAGCAAAGTCAGCATTTCCGGAGGAAAGCTCCATGAGAGCTGCTGCCTGCGAAGTAAAGGTGGTTACATTAGCTTCGTCACCTGCAAGCTCGATTGCAACACCCTCACCGGAGGAACCGCCCTCTGCAACTGCCTTCAGGCCTGCAAGAGATTCAGCAGAATTGAGTTCTTCGAGTCTGTCAGCCTTTGTGATAAGGCACTGACGATTTTCGAGATAAGAATATGTAAAGTCTACATACTCAGTACGGGAAACGCCGTCGCTCTCAAGACCGTATGTGAAACCGTTCCAGATAAGGTCAATAGCACCGGAGTTGAGCTCCATATACTTGTTAGGCCAGCTGATAACCTGGAATTTTGCTTCAAGACCGAGCTGTTCAGCAACAGCGGTAGCAAATTCAGTGTCAAATCCAACGAGGTTACCCTCTTCGTCAAAGTAGTTCATGGGTGCATAAACTGTGATACCGCAGACAAAATAGCCGCGTTCTTCAACTTTTGCAAAATCGCCTGTCTTTGCGTCGTCGCCATTGTTATTGCCGCAGGAAGCAAAGCCTACAGCCATTGTTAAAAGAAGTAAAAGGGAAAGTGCGAGTGATAAAATACGTTTCATTTTTTGTTCTCCTTTGTTTTTTTAAAATGTTACTTTGCTAAAGTATTTTACAAAAAATATTATACTACACTTTCTCCGATTTGTAAAGGGGTTTGTCGAATATTTTTAAAGTTTTTCGTTTTTTAACAAAAAAGCTATCACGGCAAGTTTCCGTGATAGCTTTTGATTCATATAAGAGTTACCAAATAGTCCATCCGCCGTCCATGACGAGAGTTGCTCCCGTCACATAATTTGCGGCATCTGAAGCAAGAAATACGACCGGTCCCTTGATATCGTCTTCGTTTGCCCATTTTCCGAGCGGACAGTGCTCGATATAGGTATCAACGAATTTCTTCGTTTCGGGATTGTCTGAAAGTCCGGGATTAAAGCCCCCGGGAGCAATACAGTTTACACGTATTCCTTTTTTTCCGTAACGGCCTGCCATATATTTGGTCAGACCAACCATTGCCCATTTTTCGGTCGTATAGTTGACCGGCTGGTCGCCCATACTCTCGGGATAAAACGGGAAATGCGGGCAGTCAAGCCCCCTCATCGAGCTTATATTTACAATACTGCCGCCGCCCTGCTTTTCCATATATCCGATAACAGCCTGCGACAGAATTATCTGCCCGTTGAGATTTGTACTCGCCGATGCCTGCAGCTTTTCACGCGTTGCCGCCGACAGCGAAACCATATTTCGCCTGTCAACCGCATTGTTGACAAGAATATCAATCCGTCCGAAACGTTCAGCAACCGCATCCGCAAGAGCCCTAACCGACTCATCGTTTTCGAGATCAAGAGACATTCCCACGGCATCAAGCCCGTCATTGCGAAGCTCTGCCGCCAGCTCTTCACACTTCTCTTGATTACGAGATGCAATAACAACAGTCGCACCGGCTTCGGCAAGTCCGCGTGAAATACTCGCGCCGTAAAGTCCGCGTCCGCCGGTTACAATGGCAACACGTCCGTTAAGCGAAAAAAGTTCATTTATGTGCTTCATTTTGACACCTCACTCAAGCGAGCGTATAGCGCGCCGCGCCGGTTTCTTCGTCGTACGCTTCCATTTTGAATGTAAGTCCTGCTTTTTCAGCCAAAACCTGCATAACAGTTTCAGTTGTATAGCGATACCACGGCGAAACGACTCTGCCGGTTGCCTTAAGATGCTTCACTGCCGGACAGTACTTCACATTTACCGTGAGAGTCTTGCCGTCACAGATAATTTCATCCGCATCCGGTGTCTTTTCCTTTTCATAGGTATCACGAATCTTGTCAGCAATCGCCTGAACACCGCGTTTTGCAATGTCGGCAATTTCCTTTTTATATACATTTTCGGTATAACGTCTTAAATAATCCTCAACTACCTCAAGACCGTAATTTTCGCCGAGATAATGTATACCCATATTCATGCTGCTGTGGAAATCACGGTGGAAATACTCATTTTCCGAAGCTCGAACTTCCAGCTTTTCGGTGTTTTCGTCGATTATTACACGTCCGTCAAACACCTTTGGATCATAAATGAGCATCGAACAAGCGGCATGATCTACACCGTTAAAATTGTAAATATACTTGAGTCCCACCTTTTCTGCCGCAGATCGATAGCTGTCACAGTGCAGGCAGTAGTCATGATACGGTTGAATTCCGATTTCTTCCTTCAGCTTCAGAAGTCTTCCCTTTGAAGGGCATTTATACATAACATTCATGAACCATCCCGCTTTTTCGTTAAGATAAAGGGTGCAGTCGGATGCCTCCTCGCTGAGAGTTCCGCACCAGTATGAGAAGCAGCCGCGTATGCCCTCTTTCTTTACGAAATTGATAAGCGGTATACCGTCACCGGTCGGCTCGAAGAGGTATTTCCAAAAGCGGTCAACCTCATCTCTGCCGTATTTATCTTCAAGATAGGTGAAAAGTTCGCTGTAAGCGGGGATAAATTCTGTACATGAAATCATTTGAGTTACCTCTTTTCAATAAATTAATATTGGAAATAAGGATCCTCCACAATAGTAGCCGCAGAGCTTTCGCCGAAGTATACATCGGTGGGCTTGTCACGAAGCTGGAGCACAGAGCCGGGAACCTCCTGGTTCGGCTTGCCGAAAATGCACATACGCGATGTGATTCTCTGCCATGAAACGTATGTTCCTGCTGTGGTAAGCGAATGGAAGTCCATAACATACTTCGCTCTCATTGCCTCTCTTGGGCCAATCATTGCGCCCTTCGGTGGTACGTTTGCGATATCGCCCGAGCAACCGAACGAGCCGTGAAGCGAGTTCTGAGCAATGGTGAGCATATGAAGGTTAGCAACCTTTGCACCCTGATCAAGATATTCTTCCATAGTCGGCTTGAACCAGTCGTCAACCGGGTCAATGAACGCAAGGTGACCGGGCCAACCGGGACCAAAGTATACAACGTCAGCATCACCGTCAGCCTCAATCATCTTCGAGAAGTCGGGAGTGGTCTTATTGCTGTGATAGATGAAGTTCTCCTCCTTGAAGCCGAGATCAAGAATGTTTGCAACCATGAAGCGGTAGAAAGCATTACCGAAGCCTGCTTTATATGTAAGAGGAGCAATGTTGCCGTCCTCGTCTGCCCACTCGTCCATCATATAGAACTTGACGTTGCGGCAGTTTGTGCCGAGCTGACGGAGAATGTATGCCGCCTTGCGGTATTCAGGTCCGGGGTTCGGCATGATCATGACACACTGCTTGTCATATCTGTCCGAATCAACAATTCTCTTTACGATATCGGCAACAATGAGGGTTTCAATATCGTCGTCCTTAACAAGATGAAGCGTCATAGAATCCGCATTAGGATGCTTCTTGCCATCCAGTGCGGCAATATCCTCATATGTTATCTTGCGTACACGATCAAGATCCTCCTGATCCTTGAAGGGGTAAAAATCTGCGGGTTTAAATGTGAAGTTATCATTTCCAAAAATCATAATTCTTTCTCCTTTTTGTCCCAAATGAGGGGACATTATTTTATTTTGTGTCGGAACTGACCGAATGGCAGTCAGCCCTTTATGTGTGCTTTTTTATTAATACTGGAAGAAGTAGTCGGGTTTGATTGTAGCCGCATTCTGCTCACTCATGAATACATGAGTTGGCTTATCGCGAAGCTGAAGAATGGATGCGGGAACCTCCTGGCTGGGCTTTCCGAATATGCAAAGACGGGATGTAAGTCTCTGCCATGTAACGTGTGTGCCTGCGGTGGTGATACCGTGGAAGTCGTAAACCTCTTTCGCCTTCATAGCATCTCTCGGGCCCATCATTGCACCCTTCGGCGGAACCTTTGCGATATCGCCGGAGCAGCCGAATGAGCCGTGGAGGGAGTTCTGTGCGATTGTAAGCGGATGGAGGCTTGCAACCTTTGCGCCCTGAGCGAGATATTCTTCCATAGTCGGCTTGTACCAATCCTCAACAGGGTCGATGAATGCGAGGTGACCGGGCCAACCGGGACCGGAATAAACAATATCTGCCTCGCCGTCAGCCTCAAGCATCTTAGAGTAGTCGGGAGTAGTCTTATTGCTGTGATAGATGAAGTTTTCTTCCTTGAAGCCAAGCTCGAGAATTTCGGAAACCATAAAACGGTAGAAAGCATTACCGAAGCCCTGCTTGTAAGAAAGCGGAGCAACATTTCCGTCTTCGTCTGCCCACTCGTCCATCATGTAGAACTTAACATTACGGCAGTTAACCTTGAGCTTCTTAAGAATGTGTGCAACCTGGATATAGCCGGTGTTGGGGTTTGGCATAATCATTACGCACTTCTTGTCATATCTGTCCGAGTCAACAATGCGCTGTACCATATCTGCAACCATTACGATACTGAGCTCCTCGGGACGGGGCAGATGAATGTGCATTGAGGGAGAGGTGGGATGCTTGCCGTTCATAGCCACGATATCTTCATATGTGATGGCACGAACGCGTGCGATGTCCTCAACATCCTTAAAAGGATAAAAATCTGCGGGCTTAAATTTGAAGGTGTCGGGTCCGTTAATCATAATTAATGATCCTCCTTAAAAATTATTTAATTTTCTCGACTGTGTCGAGTATCTTTTCAATCATGTGGCGACCAAATTTTTCACCGATTATAGATGTATCGGTTTCATAACCGCCAAAAGTAAGTGATTCAGGTGTATACATATAGCCGGGCAAACAGCCGTTTGTGGTTTCGTTACCGATAACCGTACAAAGCCTGCCGTGGCTCTGAAATAGAACGAAATTACTTTACGCGCTCAACAACCTCAAGTACAGTATTAACAACCTTGCGTCCGAATCCGGGAGCAAGCATCGATGTATCGGTTTCGTAGCCGCCAACAACAAGTGATTCAGGAGTGTACATATAGCCGGGGAGGTCACCGTTGGTAAGCTCGTTTACAACAACCATGCCGAAGCCTGCCATAGCCTTTATGTAAAGTCCGTATTCAACAAACGCTTCACCAGGGAAGCCTACAACGCAAACTCCGCCGATGTTGAAAACCTGAATTTCCGCAGGATTCTCGTCTTCGAGCATTTCGATCTTAACGCCCTTATTCTGCAGCTTAACATAACCGAGCTGATTCTCCGAGCCGAGGCACTTAAGGTTTGCATTCTGCCAGAGATAATATTCATCGCGGTTTGTGGACTGACCGTATTTTGCGTAAAGCTCCTTATAAACCGCAGTGTCATGCTCAACCTGCTTGATAAGCTCTTCCTCTGTACCGAAGCTGCGAAGATCAATCTCAATTTCAGTGGATGCAGCCTTGATTTCAAAATCGTTCATCCAGTTAGCCTTTTCGATAACAGTGCAGGCAGCCTTACCGATAGCACGTCCAACGCGCTCCGCTTCGTCGTAGCTTTCACCCTGACGGTAGTAACGGCTCGACTGGTTGCCCGAGCATCCCTGCGAGAAGCCGGTGAGTGCATCGGTGTAAACTTCCTCAATCTGCATTTTGAGGTAAGCCGGATAGTCTGCGGTGCAGAGTGTGCTCCACTCATGAATAAACGTCGGATGGAGAGTATAGTTTACAAGTGCGCCGCGAACAACGTCCTTTGTGTCCTTAACAGCCATAACGGAAACAAGCGGATCGTGAGGGCCGCCGGGCATACGGCGGTTTCCGCCGACTCCCGATTCAGCACCGCAGATTGCAGTGCCGTAAGCAAAGTATGCATCAAATGCATTTGTCTTTGCTGTCACGATAAGGTCAACGAGCTTGTCAATAACGCTGTTGATATATTCCATCGGCTGCTTTCTGCCCTTTTCGAGGTCTTCGACATCAATGAATCCCGAAGCTGCAGGTCCCGAGTGAGTATGTGAGCAGCTGAACATAATGTTAGCGCCCTTGATGCCGCACTTTTCTTCTGCTCTGCGGCGAACCTCTGCGGCATAAATCTTCGAGAAGAACAAGAGATCGAGTGTAATCATTGCAACAGCTTCCTTGCCGTTGTCAAGGTACATACAAGCCGCATAAAGCGGATCATGTGCTCCGGTGTTGTGTCTGGGATAATGAGGATAACCCTCGAGCTCCAATCCAAGCGGAGGTGTAATATCCGCACGTGTCATTCCTGCTTTTAACATAATAATAACCTTCCTTTATTTTATGAATTTGCCTTTCAGCATAACATTTTCAACATTAAATCCGTCATCGACAATAACTATGTCGGCTCTCTTTCCGACAGCAATGCTTCCGAGTTCACTGCCCATACCAACGGCTCTCGCCGGATTGCGTGACGCCATAAGGAACGCATCGTTTATACTGCATCCGATATGCTTTCTCACGTTTGCGCAAGCCTTGTCAAGAGTCAGCTTGCTTCCGCAGAGTCCTCCGCTCGGATCAAACTGCAGGTCGGTAATATGAGCAAATTCCGGCGGTGTCGGCTCATCGCTGACATAGCTGTCGGAAATAAGTACAACCTTGTCAATGCCCTTGACGGAAATTATAAATTCCTGCATATCTGCCGGAACGTGAATTCCCTGCGAGTCGCATATCATCTCACAGTAAATATCTTTGTCCATAAGACAAGCCTCGTCCGGACCGCAGCTTCTCGTCCCCTCACTTGCCGGAGTAGGACGTCCGGTTGCGTTCATGCAATGCGTCTGAAGACCGATGCCGTACTTTTTGAGTGCCTTAACCTGTGCCGGCGTTGCTTCACTGTGACCGACTGCAATAACCGCATCGGGATTAACGAGCTTCGCCTTTGTAAGAAACGGCTCAATGCCCTCTCTTTCGGGAGCGATTGCCCAAACCCTTGCAGCTTTTCCTGCTGCTTCAACAACCTCGGCATAATCCTCGGCTTTAATCTCGCCTCTCCACTTGTTATTCTCAAGCTGCGCACCGTATATGGGGTTCATATACGGGCCTTCCATATAGAAGCCGCCAATCGCATTGCCTGACATTCCCTGACCCATTGCCGCTTTTATGCGTTCGATTGCCGCAAGGAATTCAGGCTTGGTAAGGTCGTAATAAAGCGTTGCAAGAACTGTGGTTTCTCCGTGAGCAAGAAAATGCTCTGCCGCGGCAAGGGGATTTTCATAGAAGAAATGTCCGTTTCCGCCGTGAACGTGGATATCTATAAATCCGGGGCCGACATATTTGCCTTTTGCATCATAACAGACCGCAGATTCGGGAATGGCGATTTCATCAGCTTTACCCACAGCCGCAATACGCTCACCGTCAATAAGTATAACGCCGTTGTCGATTATTTCATATTCAAGCACAACACGTGCATTTTTTATAGCCGTCATGCGTTCGCCTCCATTCCCCAAAGCTTTGCCGCTATTTTTTGGTATTTGCGGTACTTCTTTTCATAGTCCGCAGTGCGTTCTGACGGATTGTAAACTCCTGCCGTTTCAAGTGGCGGAATGTCATCGCCGACTGCCTGTGCTGCAAGTCTTGCCGCACCTGCACCTGCCGCCTCAATAACCGTCGGAACTTTAAGCTGCATTCCCGTTGCGTCGCAGATTATCTGTGACCAGAGCTGACTCTTTGCTCCGCCGCCGAGAAGTATCAGCGTATGTATATTACCGTATGCCTCCATAGTTTCGAGAATAGCTCTCATCTGGAAGGCAATACCTTCCATTACCGCCAGTGCAAAATCGCCTCTCTTTGTGGCGAGATTTACACCGTAGAAGCAGCCTTCTTCGGAAATAATATCTTCCGCATCGGAAAGTCCAGTCATATACGGCATAAAAATCACCGAACTGCCGCGCTCTCTGGCTTCTTCTGCCTCTCTGTCTATGGTGACGTAATCTTCATCTTTAAACATAAGGTCGCGTGTGAAACGCAGACAAGTACCTGCTGTGCCGATAGTACCCTCTGTTACAAAAGCTCCCGGCTTAACATAACCACACCAGCCAACACCGGTGTTAATTTCAGTCTTTGCTTCATTCCACAGCTTTGTTATTGCCGCCGCAGTACCGAGCGAGATAGTCATAACGCCCTCGCTAAGGCCAACACCGTGCGCCGCACATTTCTGATCCTGTGCACCCACGCCGACAACACATTTTTCACTGAGTCCGAGCTTTTCTGCGACCTCCGGAAGAACGTATCCCGCCGATTCGCCTCCAAAAGCAAGACTCGGCAGCTTCTCCTCGTCGATGCCGTAAAAATCGAGTATCTCCCGACTCCAGCATAAATTTTTCAGGTCGTACATGAGTGTTCCCGAAGCCATACTGTGGTCTGTCACACAATTACCGGTAAATTTCGCAATGAGGAAATCCATCGGCATGAGGAATTTCCAAGCACCGTTAAATATTTCCGGCTCATGCTTTTTCCACCAAAGCAGCTTCGGCAATGTGTAATCGGGCTCAATATTTTTGCCCGTAAGCTTAAATATCTTGTCTTTTCCGAAATCTCTGTCAAGCTCAGCCGCTTCTTCTTCGGCTCTGACGTCAAGCCAGTTTATTGCATTGCAGAGCGGCTTCAGCTCACGGTCAACGGGAACAACCGTTATTCCCTGCGAGCTTATTGAGATGCTCTTTATTTCCTTTGCGGATATATGAGCCTTGGCTATAGCTTTCTCAGCGGTTCGCAAAGTAAGCTCCCACCAAAGTTCTGCGTCCTGTTCCGTCCATTTTTCTCTGGGCGTTATAAGACCATACTCCTCATATGAGGCAGCAAGCTGCGACAGCTTTTCGTCAAACAAAATACTGCGGCAGCCGGTTGTACCTAAATCGATTGCCAAATAAATCGACACAGTTGTTACCTCTTTTCACTTGTAAATGCTAAAAATTTTCAAACAACCGGTATAGTTCTCGCGGCGGATAAAACACACCGCCGCGAAACAACACCGTGCGCACAACTCAACGGGAGTCATGCTATATATACTTTTCTTTTCCTAATTCTTTCTTCCTGTTTTTTTGATTCTTAATTCTTTCTTCCGGTTTTAACAGTTTTAAAATTTATCCCTTGATTTCGCCGATACGTATCATTTCACGGCGAACATTTGCGATCTGCTCGTCTGTTGCGGGGCTAATATAGTCCTGCGCAAAGTTTCCGCCGCAGCCAAGCATATGCATTGCTTCTGTAAACGCTGACATAAGATTGTTTGCGAGGAAGCAGTCACGAAGTGCCGTGATGTTGTCAAGACAAGCCGCCGCAGTAGCAAAATCGCCCTCGTTCATCGCCTTAGCCATCCTTCCGGAGTTATAAGGCGTGCAGGCAAACATACCGTCAAGGCAGTTGTCGATTCCCCATTTATATGCAATATCGCACATATCGAGTCCAGAATAAACAGTGATAAAGTCCTTGGGAACATTGGGGTTCAGCTTCAGCTTTCTGAACATAACAGTGTCGGCAGACTTAATTCCCGCAAAATTCGGCACTGTTTCAATCAGCTCAAGAACCATATCGTATGTAATCTTGACCTGAGTTACAGGCGGCAGGTCATAAAGCAATATCTTATGCTTTGTGAGCGCTGCAACACCGCGGAAAAAGTTCATCATCTGCTCTCTGTTTGTTGGAGAATAGAACGGAGCTGTAAATACAAGTCCAGCGATATCGAGGTCTTCAAGAGCTGCAATTCTTCTCTTTACCCTTGCAATAGAAGTATCCATTGCACCAACAAAGAGCGGAACACGGCCATTATTTGCCTCAACAGCGGTTTTTGCAACTGTTGGATAAACGTCGTCGCGGATAAATGCTTCAATGCCCATGCTTCCCATACAGAGAAGTCCGACAGCACCTGCATTTATCATATCATCGATGTGCTTTTTTAAGCTTTCTGCAACAAGGTTACCGTCTTTATCAAGAGGTGTGCCAAGCGCAGGAACAAAACCGGATTTCATTTTATGTAATCTCCTTATCTCTTGAGCTGGAGATCGTAGTGAACGTCGTATGCCTTTTCCTCGTCGGTAAACTTATGGAGAGTGTTGATAACCTCACCATTGTTCCACTTGCGGTCTTCGATGTCGTCGGTTGTACCCATAACGGTTACATTGAGCTGACGGCGACGTGCACGTACATGGTCCCAGTCAACAAAGTAGATGTGAGCGAATTCACCGCCGTCAAGAACGCCGTCCTTAATAGTCATGGTTTCGCTTCTGCCGAAGAATACGGAACGGAGGTGACCGTCGGTGTTCATCGAGGTGAAGTCGCCGGGTTCGTTAACGTATCTGCCGAACTGAGCGTGGATCGGTCCGGGATGACGGTAGTCACCTTCGTCAACATAGTCGGGAATCATCTTGCGCATGATGTCGAGAAGGTCATGCTGGAGATATTCGAGGTCGAAGCTGTCAATGTCATGAGAGCACTCCTGAATCATAACCGAGCAGGTTGTGTGGTGAGAAGCGAGGCAAACAGTACCGTTCTTGATACCGGAAGCCTTAACAATCTCGATAACTTCCTTCGAAACATCGTGGAAGGTGGGGATCCAGCCTCTGGACTGGAGCTCGAGTTCTTTCTGAAAAACCTTAAATTCCATTTTTAATTTCCTCCTGAAAATATATTAATTTTTTTAAATGGACAAATTATTTGTGGCGCTCGTCCCATGCACGGCGTACAGCGGCAATCATTTCATCAACCATAGCTGCACGGTCTGCCGCCTTTGCGACACCCGAGGACGAACCGGTAGCATCAGCACCCGCGATGATGGTGTTGTAAACATCTTCGCCGTTTGCAATGCCTGCTGCGGTGAGAACGAGGATGTTTTCGTCAACATCCTTAACTGACTTGGTGGCAGCCTCAACATACTCTGTTCCAACGCTTACACCGGTGCCGATAAGCTCGGACGGTTCAGCAACGATGATGTCCGGCTTCAGGGTTGCAATCTTGCTTGCATCAGCAAGAGAATCGGCACAAACGATAGTGGTAAGACCAACCTCGTCTGCTCTCTTTATTGTTTCGCGCAGAGTTTCAAACTCAAGCGGCTTCTCGCAGTGATTGAGCATTACGCCCTCTGCACCTGCCGCAACGAGCGACTCCGGAAGAATATCAGCGAGTCCGCGTCCCGGATAAATAGGATCCATATGAGGCGCAAAAACGTGGATATTCTTTGTTGCTTCACTAACTCTTCTGATATCAACAACAGGAGTTGTGAAAATGATGTCAACGCCGTATTTTTCGCTTGCGGCGTCGGCTGCCTTTGCGAGGTCAAGGATGTCATCACCGTAAAGGTAAGACTTCGGACCGATCTCGAAAAAAGGCGCTGTGATCTTTCGCTTATTCTGCAAAAAAATCCCCTCTTTCTATATAATACTATACATTAAAATTATACCTTAAAATAACCTCATTGTCAACGATATTTTCAAAAAATTCAACACTTTTTTACCTTATCGAAAGTTTGTACAAAAATATTACTATTTTATTGTCTATTTTGCGAATTGACTTTTATAAAGAAAAATGATATTATCTAAATAGAAAATGTTTTCGAAAAGAGGTTTGTATGTTATGATAAGTGAAAACGCACTCAATGCGGCAAAAAATGCCTACGATATCGAGGCTGCCTGCATCAATGGAATGAAGGATTATTTCGATGACGAAGCTTTCTCAAAAGCTGTTGAGCTTCTCTCCAAAGCTGAACGTATCGGTGCGGCAGGATGCGGACATTCCGGTATCATCTGCCAGCATTTCGCACATCTTATGTGCTGTATCGAGCGTCCGGCACGCTTCATATCCCCTGCTGAGGCAGTACACGGCGCAACCGGTTATCTCCAGAAAGGCGACGTAATGATCTTCGCCTCCAGAGGCGGTAAAACGAAAGAGCTGCTCCCGATTCTTGATATCTGCAAGGCGAAGGAAGTAAAGGTAATTTCCATCACCGAAAACCTTGAGTCCCCTCTTGCGCTCGGCGCTGATGTTGTTTTAAAGCAGCACGTCAACCGCGAAACCGATAAGTGGAATGCTCAGGGTACAACCTCCACAACTGCTCTCTGTATGATATTCCATGCGCTTCAGGCGGCTGTAATCGAGGAAACCGGCTATCAGGCGGAACAGTTTGCGCTCATTCATCCGGGCGGAGCTGTTGGTGAACGTCTTAACAAAAAAAGTCTTTAATCCGGAGGAACGGGTTCAATGGCTGAAAGTAAACTGAAAATTGATATTCGAAGAAATAGAATTCTCGAAACGCTTCGAGGCGACGGAAAGGTATATGTTACCCAGCTCAGCGAGTCGCTCGGCGTTACTCCCGTTACAATAAGAAATGACCTTGATGCCCTCGAGCGTGACGGATATCTCATAAGAATGAGCGGCGGTGCGGTATATTCAAGCCGTGTCAGCGAAAAATCCGACGCTCCGTCTGGCTACGATGTCCCCTGCCAAAGAGAAAAAGAAGCCATCGCCAAGGCGGTTTCAAAAATGATTAAGGACGGCGACACTCTCTTTATAAACTCTGGAACAACAACACAGCTTATCGCCACGGAGCTTAAGGGACTTACGAATCTTAATATCGTTACAAACTCGCTCTCCGTTGCAATGACACTCGGAAGTGTTGCATCGTTTCGTGTGATACTTCTCGGCGGTGAAATCAATTCGCAGTATGGTTTTACATACGGAGCCGATGCCCAAGAAAAGCTTGCGCATTATCACGCAGATTGGGCGATTTTAGCTGTCGACGGTGTAGGCGTAAAAAACGGAATTACAACGCATCACGCCGAGGAAGCGGTCCTCGACCGGATGATGATAAACAGCGCCACAAATATAATTATCGCCGCTGACCACACAAAAATAGGCAGAACCGGTTTTCTCCGTGTTTGTGACTGCACAGAGGGAATCATGCTCGTAACAGACAAATACGAAACCACACCTGAGCTCACTGAAATCACCGAAAGTGGTATAGTCGTTACTCAGGCATAAATGAATATATACAAAAACTCCCGACAAAATCTGTCGGGAGTTTAATTTTATCAGATAAAACCGAGAAACATCCATGCAACGAAACAAAACAGCAGAAGAATTATAACCGCAACGGGAATAAAGACAAGATACGCAGACATAATCATCGCCGGAATATCTTTTTTCTCAATACCGCCGGAATCTTCAAGCTCCTCACGAAACTTGCGCTGCTTTTCGACATCGGGTTTCTTAAAAAACTTTGAAAAGAGTGCCATATAATCACTGGCCTTTCATAGGTTGTTTTTATGCTCGGTCGTCTGCACGAACGGTCTTTTGCTTGTCGTTAAGCTCAAAGAGGAAGTTTCCGTTTTCATCGAGCTTCTTTTCCGGGAAATGGCAAGCCACAAAGTGTCCCGGCTCAATTTCAACATAAGGCGGCGGTACGCGCTTGCACTTATCACAAGCCATATAGCAGCGTGTATGGAATTTACAACCGTCCGGCGGCTTAATCGGGCTCGGAATATTACCCTCGAGGATGATGCGCTCTTTCTTAAGGCTCTCTGCATCGGTTGTCGGAATTGACGAGATAAGCGCCACAGTATAGGGGTGACGCGGATCCTTAAATACAGTTTCCGATGTACCGAGCTCAACAATATTTCCGAGGTACATAACGCCAATTCGGTCGGAGATATAGCGTACAACGGAAAGGTCGTGCGAGATAAAGAGATAAGTAAGATTTTCGCGTTCTTTAAGCTCTTCAAGAAGATTGATAATCTGCGACTGGATGGAAACGTCAAGAGCCGAAACGCACTCGTCACAAACAACGAACTGCGGATTTACGGCAAGTGCACGCGCAATACAGATTCTCTGACGCTGACCGCCCGAGAACTGATGCGGATAACGGTGAAGCATATAATCCTGAAGTCCGCACTGACGCATTACATTAAGGATATATTCCTTCATAGCCGCCGCACCGTGCTTGAAGAACTTGTGTGTTACAAGTCCCTCCTCGATAATCTGACCGATAGTCATACGGGGATTAAGCGAAGAATACGGGTCCTGGAAAATAATCTGGATATCCTTGCGCAGAATACGCATTTCGGGATATGACAAGCGGCTTAAGTCGATACCGTCATCGAGCATCGCTTCATAATTCGCAAAGGTTTCATTTCCGGCATATTTAGCCTTAAGCGCATTAATGTTAGCAATATTCTCAGCAAGGATTTTTTCCTCACCGGCGAGCACATTTTCAAGCGCCTCCTTGCGACGGAGATAAGCATCAATTTTTGATTTTGCCTTTGCTTTTTTGTTTGCCTTTGCTTCGGCATCATCAATAATCGACTGATAGAAACCAATCTCACGTTCGATGTCGCTGATTTTCTTTTTTGTTGCAGCAACGCGAACATCAATAGTGTATTTCTTAAGAAGCTCCGCAGCACCCTCTCGCGGATCATCGAGCGAAGCAAAACCGCCAAGGATCTTTACCACATTCTGGAATGCGGTTTCAGTTTCAGCCTTTGCCAGATTCATCTGCTGAATCTGGAAGAAAGTCGCCTTATCTCCGGCAGCATCACATATAGCAGTAAGCTGGTCTGCTTTCAACTGACGCTTCTTATAGTCAGCTATCATTTTGGGGGCATTTTTGAGAGTATACTCAACATATTTCGGTGCAAAATCAGCTATTGTACGTCCGTAGTAAATAGTACTTCCGGCAGTTTGAGGATAAAGCTGCAGAAGTGTTCTTCCGAGTGTGGATTTACCGCATCCGGACTCACCGACAAGACCGAAGGTTTCCCCCTTATAAATGTCTATGGTAATTTCCTCGTTAGCGCGAACATAGAGCTGTTCTTTCTGAAAAATACTCGATTTCGCAATGGGAAAATACTTTTTAAGATTCGTGATTGATAAGAGCTTTTCTGTGTTCGGCACTGTTTCTTACCTCCTTTTCGGGATAGAAGCAACGAACTTTTTGTCCGGGAGCAACCTCGACAAGCGACGGCTCCTCTTCAAGACATTTCTGCGTTGCGTATTTACATCTGGGAGCAAATTTACATCCCTTCGGAAGCGCGAGAGGATGAGGAACAACGCCCGGAATCGGCTCAAGCTTACCCGTGATGTTGTCCATACGGGGAATACTGTACATGAGTCCCTCTGTGTAAGGATGACTCTTTTCACAGTCGGCAAAAATCGTTCTTGCCGAGGTCTGCTCAACAACCTGTCCGCAATACATAACAACAACGTCGTCCGCCATTTCGTTGATAACTCCGAGGTCATGTGTAATGAATATAATTGAAGTTCCGTTTTCTCTCTGAAGCTCGTTCATAAGACGGAGAATCTGCGCCTGAATTGTAACGTCAAGCGCTGTTGTAGGCTCATCCGCAATAAGAATCTTCGGCTTGCAGGCAAGCGCCATAGCAATCATTACACGCTGACGCATACCGCCAGAAAGCTGATGCGGATACTGACGCATAACAGCTTCGGGATTCGGAATCTGTACAGCATACAGCATTTCACGAACCTTTTCCTTAGCCTGCTTTTTGGTCATATTCTGATGAATGATAAACGGCTCACTAAGCTGTTTCTGAATAGTGAAAACGGGATTAAGCGAAGTCATAGGCTCCTGGAAAATAACGGATATTTTATTTCCTCGGATATCGTACATTGCCTGTTTGGGAAGCTTTGTCAGGTCAACGCCGTCAAAAATAATCTCGCCGTCCGCAATATATCCATTTCCGTCGAGAAGCTGTAAAATACTCATCGCGGAAACTGATTTTCCCGAACCGGATTCACCAACAATACCAATGGTACGTCCCGGCTCAAGAGAATAAGAAACGTCGTTTACTGCTCTTACAGTACCTTTTCTTGTCTTAAAATAAGTATGAAGGTTTTTTACTTCGAGTAATGGCATAAATTTTTACCTCCTTACTTTTCCTGGCTGCTCTTGGGGTC
Organism: Candidatus Flemingiibacterium sp.; assembly: GCA_045632605.1. GTDB lineage: Bacteria > Bacillota > Clostridia > Oscillospirales > CAG-272 > Flemingiibacterium. Next base: position 23,544 of record JAZQXA010000118.1, read on the forward strand.
AAGAACATCGCGCAGTGTATCACCGATGATATTGATGCTGATTGTTGCAATCGAGAGGAATATCGACGGGAAGAGCCACTGCCACCAATAATTTTGAATAACGATACTGTTGTTTGCGCCGTTGAGCATATTACCCCATGTCGGCTGCGGAAGCTGAACGCCGAAGCCGAGGTACGACAGTGAGGACTCTGTAAGCAGACATCCCGCAAAGTCAAGGGTCATGCTGACAAGGATAACCGAAATAATATTCGGGAGAATATGCTTGAACGCGATTCTCGACTCCTTAACGCCCATAGACTGTGCCGCGATAACGAATTCCTTTTCACGTTCTGCAAGCACCTGACCGCGAATCATTCTCGCAAGGCCTGTCCAGCTGAGAAGTCCGAGAATTATCATAATGATGAAAATTCTCGTTTTTTCGTCAATAGGATAATTTCTGATAATAAACGAGAGCATCATCGCAAACGGTAAGAACGGAATAGATGAGAAAATTTCGGTAATACGCATAAGGAGCATATCAACCCATCCGCCGAAGTAACCTGAAAGACATCCGACAATTATTGCAATAATGGATGAAACGATAACTGCCACAGCGCCTATCGTCATGGTCATTTTACCGCCGTGAACGATACGTGTGAAGGTATCACGGCCCTTGGTGTCAGTACCGAACAGATAACCGTGCAGACCGCATTTTTCGGTAAGCTTATCGTTTGCATCAACCGCATACGACTGCTTTGCGCCGGCAAATATATCGTCGGCATCCGCACCGCTCATTTTAGTCTGACCGTCCATATTGTGTCCCCACGCATATACCTTTCCCGTATCGGTAAGACCGAGAATGTGACGTGTGCCGGACACAAGCTTTATGTACTTTCCGTCATTCGGAACAATAACCTTATCTTCGCCGTATTCCGCCGCACCGGAAATAAGCACTTCCCCATTTTCAAGCAGGAATGCAAAACAGTTGTTTGTTGCAGTAATATCTACAACACGCTGTGCGTCAATATAACCGGTAAAGCTCTTTATAACGCCCTGTGTGGAGGATGTGGCAGACTGACGGAAGAAAAGATTCTTACCGCCTGACATTGTGCCGTCCTTAAAGAGGACAACAACATTGTAGTTTGTCAGAGCAATTTTTTCAACATTTGAATTGTGCTTTGTCGAAACCTCAACCATATTGAGGCAGGCACGTGTGTTACCCCACATATAAAGCTGACCGTCAACAACTAAACCGGTCACCTGATAACCGCATATAAGCTGCTGAATCTTCGAGGTATCGGGAATTTTGTAATAATCCCCATCCTTTTCAAATCCGGCTTCGGCAAGTACACGTTCCATTGAAATATATCCGTCTTCCTCTTTAGCTGCACCGTACTGACCGTTGTTTTTGTTACCCCAACCAACGACATGACCGTCTGTTGTGATTGCAATAACGTGATCAGAGCCGGCAGAAGCCATAAGGACCTTGCCCTCCTCGATTATTTCGGGGAATTCGGAGTAATCCATCTTTGTGAGAGCATCCTTTGTGTAGCCCCACATATAAAGAGTATTATCGTTGCTTACACCGACAGTAAAGTTTGAAAAGCCGTTGATATCACGAATATTTCCTTTAAGCTCTGAAGGCACACGGAGCATCGCAAAGTTGGGGGCAATATTTGCCTGAAGCGTGTCTGTGTAGCTGAGCTGCATCGGGAAGAAATACGGACCGATAAAAACGAAAAGGAAAAGTGAAATAAGCACAATAAGTGCAGCAACAGCGAGCTTACGTCTGAAGAACGCCTTAACAGCGAGCTTAGTCGGACTCTCTAACTTTTCAACCTCCATAACGTCAAGTTCCTTGCTTGCGCCGAAGAACATACGCGAGAACCAGCGGCCGAGGGTTGAGAAGAAGCCGTTTTTCTTGTTATTATTTTTAGCCATATTCTCTCCCCCTTATTTATTTACACGAACACGCGGGTCAACAAAGCCGTATGCGATATCCGTGATGAGGTTTCCAAGAAGTGAAATAATTATGTAGAACATCTGAAGCGCAAGAACGACTTCGTTGTCACTGTTAGTCAGCGAGTTGAAGTAGATACGTCCGATACCGTTGAGCGCGAAAATGTTCTCAATCATCAGCGAACCGGAGAAGATACTGAGGAACCAGCCGATGACAAGTGTAACAATCGGAATAAGAGCGTTACGCCATGCGTGAGAATAAATAACTGTTCTTTCCTTAAGACCTTTAGCACGTGCAGTACGGATGCAGTCCATCGAAAGAGCCTCAATCATCGAAGCACGGACATAACGTGTCATGCCGCCGAGTGAACAGAAAGTCATAACTATAAGCGGCAAAGCGAAGTGATACATTCTATCCCAGAACTGTGCCATCGGAGTCCATGTATTGCTTCCGGCGGTTTGCATACCGGAAACCGGGAACCACCCGAGGACGACAGCGAATAGCCAAATGAATACGATAGCAATAATAAATGTAGGCAAACTGTAACCGACAATCGTACCTACCTGAACCGCAACGTCACGCTTGCTACCACGGCGGACTGCGCAGAAGATTCCCAAAGGAAGCGTTATTCCAAGGGCTAAAACGGTTGCAAAAATATTAATAAAAACAGTGTTTTTCATGGGTTCTACAAGCACGTCAACAACAGGTTTGCCGTAATATGTGGATGTGCCGAGATTTCCCTGGAAGATACCGTTAAAGGTACCGTCAGAATACGGATATATTCCGAGCCAGCGTCCGTAACGCTCAATGATATTACCGTCAAGACCGTACTCGGCTTTCCAGTATTCATAACGCTCGTCAAAATTGAGATGCTTGTTAGCCGTCACCTCATTGCGTGCGGCTTCTGCCGCCTTGTCAACGGGCAGCATATTGTATATCAGATATATAAGCAAGGAGAGGATCAGGAATACCACTGCGATATACAATATTCTCTTGATCACATATTTACCCATAGGCGACCTCCAAATTAAACGGGCCAAAATGCCCTGCATTTTTTGTTAAAATTACAGTGAAATTATTAAGATTCCAAGTTTTTCAAAGGGATGCAAACAGTCCCTATTCATCATTTGAGGGGACGCCGCACACTTTGTGCAAGCGCCCCCCATATTTACTTCAAATACTTCCACCCGATTGCGGTATCCGGTGTGGAAAGAAACTATTCAGAAATTATTCTGCGTAGTTTGCCCAGAAGTCTGCACCGTCCATGACGAATGCCATCTGGTAGTCATTGTACATATCGGGATTGATAGTCCAGTTGAAGGAGTAGTCATAAGCAGCGCTGGTGAAGCCGGTTGCAAAGTTGATTGCGTTGAGCTTCGGAGTGCCGTTATAGCCGTAGCCTTCCATACGGTAGAGTTCACCGTAAAGACCGGTAGCGAAGTCGGTCGAGGTGTAAACGATGTACATACCGATAGCGGTAGTAGCGGTTTCGTTAGCCTGCCATGCAGTCAGAAGCTGGTCGGTAACTTCGTTAGGCTGTGTGCCGTACCAGTTGATTGCGAGAGGCATATAGTAGTCTTCGCCAACCTTAACAGTTGCATACTTATTATCGGTGGTAGCGAAGTTGATGTTGTCGTCGCAGATTTCAGCTGCGTCGAGCTTCTTGTAACGGATGCCGCCAACTGCTGCATCATATGCAGTACCGTCAGCATTGTAGATCCAGCCGCCCTCTTCAAGAACTGCGATAGCGCTGTCCTTGCTGTATGCATACTCGTTGAGGAGAATTTCATCTTCAACTGCCTTGTATGCAGAGTAACCGGTGTAGTAAGGACCGTGAACAACGGAACCGTAGCCGCCGGTGAAGTTCTGAGCGAACTCAGGACGGTTGATGGTGTGCATAATAGCCTGACGAACTTCGACCATAGCGGTGGGGCCCAGGTCGCAGCGGAAGGCCAGCTTACCGTAACCGGCGCGGTCATAGTGGGTCTCAGCGTACTTCTCGGGGTTGGCATCGACAACAGCCAGAGCAGCAACGGTCTCGGCGCCGCCGGTGATACCAGCGATCACGTCAACCTGACCGGAAGTGAACTGGTCCATCTGAGTCTCGGAAACGACCTTGACGTAGGTGATGGTCTCGATAGAGGCCTTGCCGCGAGCGTCGTCACCGGGGTAGTTGGGGTTCAGGGTCAGAGTAGCGATCAGAGAAGAAGCGTCCCAGTTGGAGACGTAGTAGGG
>JAZQXA010000119.1:0-10224 GCA_045632605.1 Candidatus Flemingiibacterium sp.
GGTCAAACTTGGTAAGCGCCTTGTATACGTTGTATGCGGTTTCGGTTTCAACAACCTCGAAGCCTTCACCTGCAACTACTTTTGCGGTGAAGCCGTTCTTGTTAATGGTTACGAGCTTAGATACAACAACTTTATCTGCAACATCCTTAATAAGGGTGATGTCGCCGTCTGCTGCAAGTGCTTCTGCGAGAGATGTGTACTTTTCACCTGCAACCTCTGCAACGATCGATGCAACAAGTGCGTCATAAGCTGCTCTTGCTGTGGTGAGGGTTTCGTAATTGCTTACGAGTGCTTTCTGCTCGTCTGTAAGTGCTGCATAAGCTTCCTCTGCTGTGATGATTGCTTCTTCACTGTCGAGAGTTACTTCGCCGATTGCATTGATGAGTGCAATTACTGCGTCTGCTGCAGCTTTGTCTGCTGCTGCCTTATCTGCTTCTACCTTGAGTGCATCGTATGCTGCTCTTGCTGCGGTGAGAGTTTCATAGTTGTTTACGAGTTCTTTCTGTGCATCAGTGAGGTTTGCGTAAGCTGCCTCTGCTGCTGCGATTGCGTCTGCATCGTCGAGTGTTACTTCGCCGATTGCTTCGATTGCCGCGATTACTACGTTTGCCGCAACCCGATCTGCCGCACCCTCGTCGACGGTGATCTTCATAGCCTGAACATCAACGGGAATTGACTTGTCAAGCGTGAATGTAAGCTCGTTTGCGGTGAACGCTTCGTCTGCATCGAATGTTACTGTTACAACCGTCCAGTTTTCAGCATTGATGGCAGTTGTCTCTCCAAGCTGTGTTTCGCCGAGTGTTACGATAATGTCTGCGGCGTTGCCGTCTGCAGTGAGATAGGTTCCGTCAGTTTCATATTTGGTGAAATCAACGGTATCGACACGAATGGGAAGCTCAACCGTGTAAGTACCGGGAGCGTACTCGGTTGTGTCTGTGAAGTTGAATACTGTAACCGCATTGGGATCAGTCTTGGGACCACGGATATAATAGTATGCACCGTCAGTTTCCTTGGATGCCGAAAGGATTCTGAACGAGCCTTCGATTTCGGAAACAGCCCAACCTGCTTCGTCGGAAATAACATTTGCGTTAGCCGCAAGGTTTGTTCCGTCACCGTCAGTTTCATAAATCTTCAGATCTTTGATGTCGAACGGAGCAAAGCCGTAGCCGCTGCTCGATCCGCAAAGATAGAATATGCCGGAGAACTTATCGGTTACGATTGTAACATCACTCCAACTTGCAGTGAGATACTGAGCATAAAGGATATTGGCGTCTGTCGGCTTTTCAAAGGCACGGATTCTTACAGGTGCATTTGCGATAGAGCCGCTGGTTGCAAATGTTCTTGCGCGAGCCTTGAATGTAATTGTGTAGGATGTGCCGAGCGCATATTTTACAGTTCCGTCAGCGTTTGTTTCAGTATCACGGAAATAGATTCTGTCGCGATTAGCGTCACGTCCACTGATATGAATGAATTCGCCATACTGTGCACAGCAGATGGAATGTGTAACACCGGAATTCGAGGAAATATCAGCCGATGTGGGAGCGTTACTGTACGAATACTCTGTGAAAGTGAGAACATCATAGTTCTTGACGAGGGGTTTTAGATCGTCCGCGAGAGCATCGTATGCGGCGCGTGCTGCCTGCATCGGATATTTGGTAACATTATTAGGAGTAATCTCACCGATTGCGGCGATGAGAGCTTCAACGTTTGAAACAGCCGCCATATCAGCCTCTGCTTTGAGAACAAGGAGCTGAGCCCCAGCCGCTTCGAGCACTGCAAGATTCTTAACGAGAGCCTTTGCTTCATCGCTGAGTCCGTCATATGCGCTGCGTACAGCGGATACGGCATCAGCATCATCGAGAGTAAGCGCGTCAACTGTGGGAAGTGCCGCTATCTGTGCGTCAACAATTGCTGCTGACTCTGCGGTGGGATCATAATCATCCCCAAAGGGTACGATCTCGATATCCTTAAAGAAAAGCGGAATAGCATCGCCGTTGAATGCGTCGGTGAGAACAAGCTCGAGTCCCTGCGCATCAGTGATTTCAGAGGGAATAATAAATGTCGCCTCTGTCCACTTGTCGGTAACCGTAACAGTGCTTGCGCCCGTATCGGTTTCAAGAGCAGTTTCACCGATGCAAGCGGAAAGCTCTGCTTGGTTTTCATTGCGGCTGACAGTGTATGATGCACCATTTAATGTAATCTTATTATAATCGATATAGCCGATACGGAATTTACCTGTAATCTTGTTGTATCCTGCATCAAGTGCGCTGTCACCGATATAAACGATATCGGTTGTACCCTTGATACCGTCAAATGTGTTTGACACATAGTAATCGCTTTCGGTTTCAACTGTAATATTTGCGGCAGCACCTGTGCTTGACCATACATCCCAGCCTGCGCCGTTCTCAAAGAGTGCGCCGCCGTTAACTGCAAGATTTTCGCCGGAAGCAACGCCGTCAACCACCTTGCAGACCGAAAGATCATCGATGTCAAAGGAAATTGTCGAATATCCGGAGCCGGATGGTCTGTTGTAGATAGTCAACACTCCGTCATATGCAGCGGTAACGGTGAATTCCTGAGTTTCCCATTCATATGGAAGCGACGAATAGGAATTCCAGAAAGAACCTGCTTCGTTTGATGTGGACATACCCATCCTCATACGAGTGAGCGGATTTGCGCCGGGAACGTTTCTGAATTCCGAGCCGGAACGGATGCGGAAAGAAACAGCATAAGTTTCACCCTGCGCAACGGTTATGTTTTCGTTTCTGTAACGAACAATGCTGGAAGCGGATTTGTTATTTACATGGATATAGTCGTTGGTGTCAACTTCAACGGCACTGACAACACCGACCGCCGAAGTCCAATAGCTTCCGATAAGCACGTTGTATGCATCCTTTGCAGCGATGAGTACGGCATAAGAGTTGCTGACATCTGCCTTTTCATCATCTGCAAGTGCGTTGTATGCCTTGTACGCAGCATTGATGAGGGCAGACGAATCTGCGCTTACTTCGCCGATAGCGGCAACTGCATCAATAAACGTCTGAACTCTTGTTAAAACGCCCTTGATTACTGTGATGTTTCTGACTTCGATGTCGGAAACCGCATCAAGGGTGAAAACAAGGTTGCTCATGTCGAATTCGGATTCGCAGTCAATGGCAAACTCTGCTGTTGTCCAGCCCTCTGGCGAGATCATGACAGGTGCACTCTGAACGTCGCCGCAGCAGAGTACAAGAGCCACTCCGTTTGTTTCGCTTTCAAGGGTTGAGCCGTCAGCAGAAACGTAATTTTTGCAATTGACGGTAGGGAGTCTGAATTCGCCGGTAACTGTATATTTACCTTTGTATGCGGTTTCAGACTGAGCGAAAGTGAACGCAGTCTTCTTTGCGCCGTCAGCATCGGCGGGAACTACAGAATATTCGCTATCGTTTTCCACTTTGACCGTAAGCACACGGTTTGCTCCGCCAACAGTAGCTTCTGTTCCTGCACTCCAGCCGGCGGTTCCGTCGAAGAGCGCACACGCATTAAGCGCGAGATTGGTTCCGTCACCATCCTTTTCGGTAATCGAGAAATCCTTGATTTCCCACGGCATAAAGGCATAGCCGCTACCGCTTCCTATTAAGTGCATTGTACCGGTGAACGCGTTGGTTTCAAACGAGAACTCAGTCCATTCCTTGCTTAAGATGCTGGGATAGTTTACGAAATTCGCCGAGCTTCCGCCATCACCGATACGGTATCTGAGGAATGCGTTTGTTGCTCCGGTGTAAGGTCTTGTACGGATCTTATAGGAGATAACGTATGTAGTTGAGGCTGTATACTTGTCCGGGGTAAGATCTCTGTAATAGAGCCTGTCGTTGTTGTGGTCACGTCCGCCAAGATAGATATAGGATTCGGACGCTTCTGGGGTTACTTTTGTAACAGTGCCCTCATAGCCGTTCACTGCAAGATCTGCAGCAGCATAGTTTGTGACTGCAGCTTCACCTTGAGCCGCAGCCGCTGTTAACGGAAAACTTGATACTGCAAGCGTTGCCGTCAACAGAAGGGATAAAAGTCTTCTCTTTGCCATGTTGCTTCTCCTTTATAAAAAAATTATATATAATCGCGTTCAATACCGCGAGAATATCAAGCCCTCAACCGCCGGTCGGTTAATGAAAAAAATGCTGAATCTGTGCGCAAGAATACTATTATGATTATACCACAAAGCGGTTATTATGTGAATATCAGTTATAATACAGTTTTCAGAAAAACGCATCCGAAATTGAAAGATTGATTATAACAATTGCATCTATACAGCCAAAATATATAAGCAAAAATTATGTATTTTCATGTAAATTTTACCTATAAAGCACAGATACTAATGTTTCCTGGTTTCGTCCCGATATACCGGATTTGGAGAGCTTGTTTGGTATGTTGTTTTAGCAGCAAATGTTCAAACTCGTTACCGGCAGCAGGTTAAACTCAAAATCCGCCAATTTTTGCTATATGCTGCGGTCACAGTCCGCAAGATTCCAAAAAGCAATACGCCACCTAACAAGTCAAACCTTGCTAAGTGGCGTATTTTCGTAATTTTATCAATTACTTGTTATTGAATGGCTACACCCTACAAAAAAGATGCAAGCATAGCGTAGCAGAAAGCCTATGAGCATGTGCTGTACCACTTCGCGGATGGGCATCATTACAACTACAAACTGTATCCGACTGCGAGAGTGATACCATGCTGAGCTTTTTTCATTTTTTCACCGCTTCGCTTTCTTTTTTGTCCTGATGCTGTTTCAGGGCGGCAAATCGGAGAAGCTGCTTGCGTGATGAAATACCCAGCTTGCCGTAGATGTTTTTGTTGTGGTACTTCATCGTATTTTCTTTGATGCCGATAATCGACGCAATTTCCGCTGTTGTTTTTCCCTCAACATACAGCTCGTAAATCCGAAATTCTCTGGGAGTCAGTGTTTTCAGATTGCAGATGAAGTATTCATACTCCTCCAGCACAATCTCCCTCTTGCTTTCCTCGGAAAGATGTACGATCTCGCTCTGCGCCAGCTCATATTTTTCAAGTGCGGTTTCGTATTCTTTTCTGGTGCGCAGAACTTCTTCCTCGGCAGCTTCCTTGGCTGACTGCAGTTTTTTCAGCTGTTCCTCATAGACGGTGGAACGCTCTTCAAAATAGGTAAAAAGATCATCAATTTCGGTAATCCGCAGTTGTTCGCCGTCGTCCTCGCTGCTCCGAAGTTGCTCTATTTTTTTCAGGATAGGAGCAACATATTTTCGGCTGATAAACAGACAGTATGCCAGCATAACAAGCATCACGGCAAGGATGATCACAATCGTTTTCACCTGCCCCTTCAGCACAAGCGCATCGAACTGTGCTTCCGGTATCATGAGTGCAGCGGTAAATGCATCGTCGCCCAGCGTTACGCTTCGCGCTTTGCCGATTCCACGCTCGGAGCCAAAATCGAACACCGTATTTCCGCGCTTTTCCGTAATCTTTACGGATCCCTGCGTGAGTGTGTTGTAGCGACCTGAATTGAACTGCCCGGAATAGATTCCCTGCTTTTCATCGAGCAGAGCACCGATCAGCTGACCGAATGTTTCGTCATACGCTTTTTTGGACAGCTGAAAATACAGATCGTTGATCTCAAAGCCGCAGACACCGATTGTGTTTTCTTTGACATCATGAATCGGCACATATACATATCTTCCGCGCTCCCATGTGTCGGGAATCTCCACAACAGGACTCAGAATATAGTGTGTCCCGGCGGAAAATGCAGAATCGCAGTGCTCGAAAAAGTCCGTGCGCAGTTCATTTGTCCATCCGCTGTGGAAGGTCAGATTTCCTTCCTTCGCCGTGGAAAAGGAGCCTCTGTACAGCGTGATTTCATTGTTTACCGTACTTGCGGAGTACAGATTGATATATTTGAGGTAAATTCCGTTATACAACGGTATTTCGGAATGACTGTTGACTGTTGTATCGAGAATATAAAACGCACCGCTGGCAGGAGCAAGCTGCATATTCAGATAAACGGTATCGTAAAGTTCGATTTGCAGGGACGCAAGTGCGTCCGCATTGTCACGGAGTGTTTCAAATGTAAGATTATTCTCGGTCAGATAATTCTGAATATCTTCCTCTATCTGTTCGGAAAAGGAGATGGCGTGGGCTGCCGCTTTGTCATATTCTCTTTCGATGGCATCAGCATAAGAAAGAAGCTGTGTATCCAGCACCTCGATAATTTGGGCATTACTTCGGTTAATAACGCCAAAGAGATTGAGCAGCAGCATAATTAAGGATAGTACCAGAATAATGGCGGAACCGATGTACAGAACAAAACGCCTGCGCATGGAGATGCCGCCCGCTTTGATCTGCCGAAGAATACTTTGAACTGTTTTCACGCGTATGCCCCCTTACCGATCAGAAAGCTTTTTCAGCTCAGCAAGCGACAGTTCAACAAGCTCCCGCAGAACTGCATTGGCATTCTCGCCTTCTGCGGTGCGCTTTATGTACTGATTATGTGCGGATTTCAAAATGGTTTTCACGTTTGCTTCGAAATCAAGCTGTATGTCCGATGCACCGGAATACAGCGGAAGTGCCAGAAAAGAATACGCATCCAGCATCGAATCTACCGTTGTATAGATACCGCGGTAGGTTTCTTTTTCTATCCGCTCAAGATCTGCAAACAGCGCATCAAACGCCGCATCGGTCACCGGCAGATATCCGGCATTGGTGACAAAATCCAGATTGTGCTCCTTGTCGGTCAGCCATTTTGCAAAGATGTACGCCGCCTGATTCTTTCGCTCATCCTCACTGCCCACGGCAAACAATCCGCCGCCGCGGTAAATAACGCCGGAGTACGCTTCGCTGAATGTAGGGTACGGTAGCGAAAGTGATTCGATTACCTCGGTTGTGTTGTCGGGATAAATGATTTCAGCAGGCTGATACAGCACGTCTGCGGTGGAGCCGGTGTTGGCGATGACCTCAGCGGTCTTCCAGCGTGCGGCAGCATACCCGTCTTCCAGGCAGATACCGCCGTAAATTGCCGCTTCCGCCAACGGCTCCCATATTTTCCGGAACGCATCCTCGTCAAGGCGCAGTCTGCCGCTGCGGATAAATTCGCTGCCATGCGCTTTCATGCCCACATAGGCATAGTGATAGTAATCGTTGATCTGCATGAAGTCCTGACCGCCAGACCAGTCATAGTACCTGCGGGCCGCATCGAACACGCCATCGAATGTGAAGAGCGACGTCGTATCGATTCCCGTATCCGCGCTGAATCGGTCAAAAACCGTTTTGTTCAGATAGAACACCTCGGTAGACTTGGCGATCGGAAGCATGAGCAGCTCATCGTCAAAGTATCCTTCGGAAAGGAACTCTGTGTGAAAGGTTGAAAGCTCCTTTTCGGTGAAATACCGATCCCACGGAAGAAGCGTGTCTTTTTCAACGATTTCAACCACGCGGGGATATGCTGTAAACAGATCCGGCATGACTTCCGCACCGGGCTCGCCGTTTGCGGAAGCCGCCAATGCCTTGTCGATAGCGGAAGAGCTTGTTACGGACACGACATTGATTGTAATTCCATATTCGCTGCCAACTGTACTGTTGAATTCGTCAATGACACTGTTCAGCGGTGATTTTGTTTGACTGCCATAGACATGCCACATATTGAGTGTGACCGGATTTTCCGGGCTTGGCACCGCATTTTGCGCACACCCCTGGAAAACCGTCAAAGACAGCAAAAGAGATATAATAATTGCGATTGGTTTTTTCATATGTACCACCTTCGGGTTGGGTTTCCTACCCAAAATCCCACCCTTTTTTGAATTTTTTCAGGTTACACTACTCGTTTGAATCCGTTCGGGTAGGGACAAAACCGCGAAAATCATTATAATTATACTTGCAAGGTAACCGAAGGAGGGTATAGGTCTTGCCGTTTTCCTATAGAAGAATGAGGGGTACCCCATGACGGAGTTGTCTGTCATATTTCCGGACACGCGCCAACGATTCGGAAATCGCCCCGATTCTTATTATATCATACAAGTCGAAATTCGTCAAGAATTCCGATTGCTTTGTTATCTAAGTGTCAGAAAGCGTTATTTACTGCATACAGGAGGAGCGTGTCCATATGCCGAAGAAGAAAACTGCGCATTACAAGATCATCACAGATTCCGGTGGAAGACAATACCAATTTTTCTGCGATCTGAGCGGAGCTTTGGTGTGTACAACAAAAGCATACAGTGGAACAGATTCTGTGACTGAACCGGAACTTGCATGGAATACGGAGGGAAAGAAAAATTTCCAGCTCTGCCACAAGTGCGGAAAGTGGGTAATCGATGCGATGTATAATGCCGATGCTCTGGAGTGTGTCGCCTGTGCGCCTTGGGAAGATACCCCAAAATTCTGTAAATTCTGCGGAACAAGGGTATCGGTATCCGATGCGATATGTCCGAAATGCGGCAAACATCTCATTTACGGAGGAAGATGCGATGATACTTGACTACAGAACCCAAAAGTATACACGGCTCAGCCGCTACGGAATGGGACCGACTGCGATGAAAAAGATCAAAGTCTGCCCGAATTGCGGTCATGCCGCAAAAAGCACATCATTCATATGCCCTTCGTGCCGCCGGCTGCTGACGCGAAAAACACTGTTTGATGAATACAAGAAGATGCACTTCTGCTGTCCGCAGTGTGACATTCCTCTTACCGTAGATACGCTGTACTGCCCGCACTGCGGGAAAAAAGTAGGTCTGAATCCGGCCGAATAAAAACTTTATATCAAGGAGAATCCATAATGAAAAAGATTATACATTCAAAACAAATATTTGCCGTGCTGCTCTGCATGATCATAACGCTCAGCATCCTGCCCACGTCCATATTTGCGGCGAAGGAGATGTTCTCGCCGTGTAGCTATATCGGAATCCGTGGCTGTGCGATTCCCGTACCGGGAGAGAAGCCGGATTTCGACGTAGAGGAAAACTGGCCCAGTCAGTACACGATCATGAGTGTTAACTGGTACAAGGACTCGGTATCTACGGCAAATGCTGTCGGTGGAACCGAGAGCTTTAAAGGAAACACGGTTTACATCGTTGAGTTTGAGGTTTGGGCGAATGATGGATACTACTTTACCAACAACAACGGCAATACTACCGTAGAGGCGGACGTAAGTCCGAACTACGCCGAATATGGCGAATTTGAAGCGCAGGTTATGAACGTATACGGACAGAGTGCCTCGAAATATCTCACCGTCAGATACACTTTCCCGAAGACCGAGGGACAGAATACGGCGGAGCAGGATCCGAACGTCATATCTGCAGTGAATCTCACCGGCCTGGATCTGCCCGTTCACCACCTTGCCGCAGACACATCCGTATCCACGGACGACTACCGCGTAACAACCGAAGTTGTCTGGAAGAATCAGAACGGATCGGCGTTTAATGGCGTGTTTGAGTACGGTCAATCCTATACCGCCATGATCTACTTGTTCATCGGCAACAAGTACGAGTTCGCCAAGGACTATAATCATCCGCTGGCAACGAAAGACAAGCCGATGTCTGCTGTCACGGTTACGCTCGACGGCGAGGAGCTGTCCGTGATACCCGATTACACGCGAAATCAGTTTATGCGCTGTCTGGTAGCCTCCAAGGTCTACAAATGCGAGGGAAAACTTGTGATCAATTCGATCAGACTCTCCGGCGTGAAGGAACCGGCTGCGGGAGGCGCTGTGAATTATAATTTCACCTGCGACACCAGCGGTTTCGAGCGGCTTGATTCCATGAATGATTCGACGTATCACAAAGGCGTTGCATGGCGTGTGGATGGCGGAATTTATCTGGAAACATCCAAAGGCACCTTTGATGCCAACGAAAGCTACCAGATCGTGATCCGCCTGAAGCCGAAGGAAGGCTTCGAGTTCGCTGCCGACGGCAACGGCAACACGCGCATGACCGCGACGGTCAACGGAAAAGCAGCCGAAGTCAAGAGCAGCAAGACCGAGGCAATTGTTACATACACCTTCCCGAGGACCGGCAATGCTGTCCTCGATAAGGTGGAAATCGGCGGTGTTGACATTCCCGAGGCAGGAAAATCCCCCGATTATACGGCATCCTACGGCGCAAATTACGGCGCGGCGGATTACAACGATAGATCGAGTAAGAACGGTATTTCGTGGTACAACGAAACCGATAAGAAGCCCATGTCCACCACAGACAAATTTGAGGAAGGCAAAACCTACTCCGTTC
>JAZQXA010000120.1:0-4528 GCA_045632605.1 Candidatus Flemingiibacterium sp.
AGACCATTGCTTTCGCCGCCTCTTTCGCAAGCGACTCGATTATTATATCACATCGCTTCGCTCTTGTCAAGGGGTTTTTTAAAAGTTTTTTCAAAATCTTTTTTCGCCCCCCTCACGGGACAGCTTTAATAGTATAGCACATCTCTTTTCGTTTGTCAAGGGGTTTTTGAAAAAAAGTTGAAATATTTTTTTAAATCTTGTTTCATTGACAAACTCTCCTTAATATGCTATAATATATCTATTGTTTGCCCACGCAAACAAAATACGCAGTATAATACTGCGGAAAGGAGTATATAATAAATGAAGGAAACCCACATCCCAAAAATCGGCGACCTTTACGACACCTCGCATACCGTTGCCGCAGAGCTTTTCGAAGCGGATAAGTATCCGTGGGAACTGCTTGACCGAATCGGCGATTTTATTGTCGCTCTCGGAAAAACGCTCGACCCCGAAGTATACGAAAACCGCGGCAATAATGTCTTTGTTGCCCGTGATGCAAAAATTGCACCGACTGCATCCATTGCCGGTCCGTGCATTATCGACTCGGGCGCTGAGATACGGCACTGCGCGTTTATCCGTGGAAATGCCATTGTCGGAAAAGGTGCCGTCGTCGGAAATTCATGTGAGCTTAAGAACTGCATACTGTTCGACAGCGTTCAGGTGCCGCATTTCAACTATGTCGGCGACTCGGTTCTCGGCTACAAATCACACATGGGCGCCGGCGCAGTTACGTCCAATGTCAAGAGTGACAAAACCCTCGTCTGCGTAAAATCAGGCAGCGAAGTCATTGATACGGGACGAAAAAAGTTCGGCGCGATGCTCGGCGATTTCGTCGAGGTCGGCTGCAACAGCGTGCTCTGCCCGGGAACTGTCATCGGTCGGAACACAAACATCTATCCCCTTTCACGCGTTCGCGGCGTGATACCGGCAAATTCCATCTTCAAGGCTCATGACAACATCGCAGACAAACATTAATTGTTGAAAGGAAGAAACAAAAATGGGAAGACTATTCGGAACCGACGGTGCAAGAGGCGTCGCAAACTCCGAGCTCACCTGTGAGCGCGCAATGCAAATCGGACGCGCAGCCGCAGAAGTGCTCTCGAGCGGAAAGCGTTATCTGCCAACCGTAATCGTCGGTATGGACACCAGAATTTCCTCCGAGATGCTCGCTTCTGCTCTTACGGCAGGACTCTGCTCGGTTGGTGCTGATGTTATCGACCTCGGCGTTGTCCCCACTCCGGCTGTTGCTTACCTCGTCGGCAAGTATAAGGCTCACGCAGGTATCATGATTTCAGCCTCGCACAACCCCTATGACTACAACGGCATCAAAATTTTCAACGAAGACGGCTATAAGTTAGAGGACGAACTCGAAGAGCGCATCGAATCAATCGTTCTCGACAACAACCCAGCACCGAAGCTTGCAGACGGCAAAAATATTGGTCGTGTCACTCGCTGCACCACAGCAGTCAAGGACTACATAGACCACCTTGTAAGTTCCGTTCACTGTTCACTTGAAGGGCTCAACATCGCAGTTGACTGTGCAAACGGTTCGGCAAGCAGAACAGCAGAACAGCTTTTCACCCGTCTTGGCGCAAACGCAACCATTCTGTCAAGCAGTCCCGACGGCATTAACATCAACGAGAACTGCGGTTCAACTCATCTTGACGCACTTCGTGCATATGTAACCGAGCACGGACTTGATGCCGGAATTGCATATGACGGCGACGCAGACCGTTGCCTTTGCATCGACAGTGAGGGAAATGACGTTGACGGCGACATGATAATGGCTATACTCGCGCTCGACATGAAAGCCCGCGGAAAGCTCGCAAAGGATACCGTAGTCGGCACAATAATGACCAACTTCGGCTTCTCGAAATTCTGCGCTGATAACGGACTTCATTTCGTTTCAACCAAGGTCGGCGACCGCTATGTACTGGAAGAAATGCTGCTCGAAGAATATCTCCTCGGCGGCGAACAGTCGGGACATATCATTTTCCGCGACTATTCAACAACGGGTGACGGTCAGCTCACCTCAATTCAGCTTCTTTCGTATTTAAAGCGTACCGGCACAAAACTCTCCGATGCGGCAAAGGTGATGACTCGCTATCCGCAGTTCATTGTCAATATCCGCGTGAGCGCAGAAGCAAAGCTCGCTTTCTACACAGACCACAAGGTCAAGAAGATACTTGACGAGGCGAAAAAGACCATCGGTGAAACGGGAAGAATTGTCACAAGACCGTCAGGTACAGAGCCGCTTATCCGCATTATGACCGAGGGCGAAAACTCGGAGCTTGCGAAAGCTCTTGCGGAAGAAACCGCAGAGCGCATAAAGAAGCAGCTTGAAACCTACAAATAACAGCAAAACAGATGTCCAAAGCGCCGGGACCGACGACAAAAGTCGGTTGACGAGGAGAAAAACTATCGAAAGATTCGGCGGGAGTTTTTCCGGCGGAAGATTTTAAAAAATCAACCGTCGTAAGTCCGGGTACAAAACCCGTGGGTAACTGCGGCAGACAAAGTCTCGGATAAAACAGCAAAGCCAAACAACACATCGGCAAAATGCCGTATGGGCAGCACGTCCATCCGGCGTGCTGCCCTTCCACATATACGGCATTTTCCATTGGTTACATAAAGATAAAAAGGAGATAAAGTATATGTGCGGTATCATTGGATACATTGGAAAAGAAAACTGTGTAAATCATCTTATTGAGGGACTTCGTGCCCTCGAATATCGCGGATACGATTCCGCGGGAATAGCATTTTTTGATAAGGGAAACAAGCTTACTTCGGTGAAATCGGCGGGCAGACTTGCAAATGTCGAGGCAAAGCTCACGGATACTCCCGAATCCCACTGCGGAATCGGACACACACGCTGGGCAACTCACGGCGCGCCAAGCGACATCAATTCGCATCCTCACGGAACAGCAAGCGTTCGGCTCGTGCATAACGGCATCGTCGAAAATTACGCTTCACTTCGTGAGGAGCTGACCGCGCTCGGCTACACATTCGAAAGCGACACCGACACCGAGGTTGCGGCAAAGCTGCTTGATTATTATTATAAGGAAGAAAAATTAAGCGCACACGCCGCAATTGAGCGGATGACCTCACGGCTCGTCGGCTCGTGGGCACTCGGCATTCTCTTTGATGACTGCCCTGATACAATATGGTGTGCGAGAAAAGGCTCTCCGCTTATCGTCGGTCTCGGCGAGAACGGCAACTTTATCGCATCCGACATCACGGCAATTCTGAAAAAGACTCGCAAATACCACCAGCTCGATGATTATGAAATTGCAAAAGTAACTCGAGATTCTGTAACGGTATGGCACGGTGGGAAAGAAGTGCAAAAACCGATTCTCACCGCCAATTGGGACATCGAAGCGGCTGAACGCGGCGGTTTTTCGCACTTTATGATAAAAGAAATAAACGAAGAACCGACAGCAATCCGCACAACGCTTCACAGCCGTATAAAGGACGGACTTCCGGATTTCACGCCGGACGGATTTGACCTTGGTGTTTTCAGTGAAATTTCGCGTGTCCACATCGTTGCTTGCGGAACGGCAATGCACGCCGGTCTTATCGCAAAGGGTGTGCTCGCTTCGCTTGCAAAGCTACCCTGCGAAGTCGAAATTGCATCCGAGTTTCGCTATAACGAGCCTCTTATCGGAAAAGGCGACCTTGTCATTATCATCTCGCAGTCGGGTGAAACAGCAGATTCCCTCGCGGCTCTGCGCCTTGCCAAAGAAAGAGGTGCACTGACACTCGCAATAGTAAACGTCATCGGCTCGTCCATCGCGAGAGAAGCGGACAGTGTTCTCTATACGATGGCAGGTCCGGAAATTGCCGTGGCAAGCACAAAAGCATATTCCGTGCAAACGGCGCTGCTTTACCTCTTGTCGGTCGGAGCGGCAATTGTCCGCGGAAAGCTCGATTCAGACTCGGCAAAATCAAAGGTTTCGGAGCTGTATAACCGCGCGCCCGAAGCCGTTGGTGAAATAATTGCACGCACGGATGAAATACATTCTCACTGCAAGTGGCTTGCAAAAGCCGAAGACCTTTTCTTTATCGGACGCGGTGCAGACTATTATCTTTCCTGCGAAGGCTCGCTGAAGTTAAAGGAAATTTCGTATATCCACAGTGAAAGCTACGCGGCAGGTGAGCTGAAGCACGGTACAATCTCGCTTATCACCGAGGGCGTGCCGGTAATCGCTCTTTGCACCGTCCCCGAGCTTCTTGAAAAGATGATATCGAACATCCGCGAAACAAAGGCACGCGGGGCAAAAACGCTGATAATTTGCTCGCATGATGCAAAAATCCCCGAGGATACGGCAGACAGTATCATACGTCTTCCGGAAATCCCGTCGGAGCTTGCATTTTTGCCTGCGGTGACGACACTCCAGCTTATTGCATTCCACACAGCTGCAGAACGCGGATGCGACATAGACAAGCCGCGAAATCTCGCGAAATCAGTCACAGTTGAAAAAGCAGCAAAAAAGCTGTCCTTTTTGAGGACAGCTTTTAATTTTTTATT
>JAZQXA010000121.1:0-19296 GCA_045632605.1 Candidatus Flemingiibacterium sp.
CATTACCCGGTGCCATATATATTTTGCCGCAGTCAGGGGATTTTTTGAGTGCCCACGCAATTGTATGCTCACGTCCGCCGCCGCCTACTATAAGTATATCCTGTTTCATAATTTTCCTCCGTTTTGAGAATATAATGTGCAGGGCGAGCATAGCTCGCCCATGTGAGTTTTTAATTATTTTGCAGAAATATAGCCGAGTCTGTAAAGAAGCTCTGCAATTTCAACCGCGCCGCCTGCCGCACCGCGGAGAGTGTTGTGAGAAAGTCCGACGAACTTATAGTCGAACAGAGTATCCTCGCGAAGACGTCCGAGCGAGATTGCCATACCGCCTTCGAGGTTGCGGTCAACATTCGCCTGAGGACGGTTATCTTCTTCGAAGTAGTGAATAAACTGCTTCGGTGCGTGCGGAAGCTCAAGCTCCTGCGGCTTGCCGGAATAGTTTGCCCATGCTTCGAGAATCTGCTCTTTTGTAGGCTTGTTCTTGAATTTTACAAACACAGCAGCAGTGTGACCGTCGGTAACAGGCACACGGATACACTGTGTAGTGATAAGCGGAGAAGCCGCTTTAACGATTTCGCCGTTTTCAACCTTACCCCAGATTCTGAGGGGCTCCTGCTCGGATTTTTCTTCCTCGCCGCCAATGTAAGGGATAACGTTGTCAATCATCTCGGGCCACTCGTTAAAGGTCTTACCCGCGCCGGAAATAGCCTGATATGTAGTTGCAACAACCTCTGTCGGCTCAAACTTCATGAGAGGCGTGAGAGCCGGAACATAAGACTGTATCGAGCAGTTGGGCTTAACTGCGATAAAGCCGCGCTTTGTTCCAAGGCGCTTCTTCTGTGCTTCGATAACTTCAAGATGAGCATCGTTGATTTCCGGAATAACCATCGGAACGTCGGGAGTCCAGCGGTTTGCGGAGTTGTTGGATACAACCGGAATCTCTGCCTTTGCATAAGCCTCCTCAAGAGCCTTGATTTCATCCTTCTTCATGTCAACTGCGCAGAAAACGAAGTCAACCTTTTCAGCCATAACATCGAGCTTTGATGCGTCAATGACAATCATATCCTTAACCGACTCGGGCATGGGAGTCTGAAGCTTCCAGCGACCGCCGAGAGCTTCCTCATAGGTTTTTCCTGCCGAACGCGGACTCGCCGCAAGAGCTGTAATTTCGAAGTAAGGATGGTTTTCGAGCAGAGTGATGAATCTCTGACCGACCATACCGGTTGCGCCGACGATGCCGGCACGAAGTTTCTGTGACATAATAGTGCCTCCGTAATAGATTTATGTATTTAGTGTATTTACAAACAGAATCAATTATTTCTGTTTCACTCAATTTTTATAAAGCGAATCAATACTCGACAAACAAAAAAGCAAAGACAGCCTTATACATAATATTATACCATATTTTATATGTTTCTGTCAATAAAAAACGCAAGATTTCTTGCAAAATCAAATGTAACATTTTCATGGTAAATGTTCACAAAATATTATAAAATATTTTTGCTTGAAATGTTGATTTTTCACTCAAAATGTGGTATACTATATATGCGGATGAGAGATAAGCATATCCGCATCCGTAAAATTAAATATACAAAGGTGGAGAGTTTATGATTATTACCTACGTTGGCAGACATTTAAGTGTTCCCGAAGATTTCAAACCCATTGCCGAAACAAAGCTTGCCAAGTTCGACAAGTTCTTCCGCGATGAGCCCACGGCAACGGTCAAACTCTCCGTACAGAAGAACCGTGAGCGCGTGGAAGTAACGATTACAGCAGGAAGCATGATCTACCGCGGCGAAGAATCCGATGAAACCTTCCGCAATGCGCTTGACCTCGCAGTGTCAGCTATCGAGCGTCAGATACGCAAGAATAAAACCCGTCTTGAAAAACGTCTGCGCGAAAATATCACTACCGAAATCGCCGATGAGCCCTTTGATGACGAGCCTATTATTCGAAGAAAAGAGTTTACACTGCACCCGATGACTCCCGAAGAAGCAATCCTCCAGATGAACCTTATCGGACACAGCTTTTTCCTTTATTCCGACTTGGCAACAGGCGAGGTCAATGTCGTATACCGCCGCAACGACGGTGATTACGGAGTAATAGTTCCGCAGAAATAGTCATTATACCGCAAGAGGGACGCTGCACAAGCGCCCCTCTTTTAATTTATGTTTATCTGACTACCGAAGAATGACTGTAGATATAGAATTCCTCTTGGCTTGGCATCCACGCCTTTTCCTTTGGTGAAAAGGTTGCGTCGAATGCCTCGACAGCGGCAGTATCATCACAGCAATCGGCGGCGGTGGAAGGAATATACATCCATTTCTTGCCGTCAAGTGCGCCCGGTATCAGCTCACAAACAAGAAGCGCCGTCGGGAAGTTGCCTTCCGCAATAAAGCTTACGTTCTTCTTTTTGCAGCTTACGAAACCACGGCTGACATAGTTGCCCGGATTACCAAAATTGATGTTCACATCGTAACCCATTTTGCGAGCCGCCTCAAAGGAATGTTCAATCAATAGCTTGCCAAGCTTCTGCCTTTGATATTTGGGAGCAACGCAAAGCGGTCCAAAGGAGAGTATCTCTTTACGTTCACCGTCCTCGTCCTCAATCCAAGCCTTCGTGTACATAATATTGCCGGCAATCTCGCCGTTAAGCTCAAACACGAATGCGAGCTCGGGTATGAAGTCAGGATGATTTCGCATCATATGAACGAAATAATGTTCGTCCGCGCCCGGCTTATAGACATTCCAAAACGCCTCGCGGGTCAGTTCTTCAACTGCTCTGTAGTCTTTTTCTGTTTCTAAACGTATCGTCAAATTGTTCATTGTTAAATCCTTTCATAACTGTTGGCGTTCATGCTATGAGAGGAATGCCGAAAATGTATTTGCAAACCTCTCACTCAAGCCAAAGGCTTGAGTTGTACAGCTACAATATCCAAAAGGTTAGTGTTTTTTTTCAAACAGCACACTCCGACAAAAATATTCAAGCCAAGGCTTGTAGCTGTATTATATCATGGAAATGTGAATAATTCAACAACCTACGCATACAAGGTGGTTGAATTATTCATAGAAATATGGTATAATTACCTCATCCGTGTGGTTGAAGGATTGAAAGATGAAGGCATCTTTATCAATAACTTTACTTGTAATTAAAATATAATATACATAGGATCTGGTATGGAATTTAATGAAAAACTTCAAGAATTAAGAAAACAAAAGGGACTTACACAAGAGGAGCTTTCCGAAAAGCTTTATGTATCCAGAACCGCTATTTCAAAATGGGAATCGGGCAGAGGATATCCAAGCATCGACTCACTAAAAGCAATAGCACACTTCTTCTCGGTAACGGTTGACGAGCTTCTGTCCTCGAACGAAATATTGACGATTGCCGAAGAAAACCAAAAGCAGACCGAAAAGCATTTTCAAGATCTCGCATTTGGATTACTCGACCTTTGTATGTCGCTGCTCCTTTTTCTGCCGTTATTTGCCGCGAGTGAGGTCGGCGCGATTCGTGAAGCATCGCTTTTGTCACTTGGCGGCGTTTCTCTGTATTTGAAAATAGCGTATTTCGCCGTTGTGATCATGACGTGCATTACGGGTATCCTGACACTCGCTTTGCAAAACTGCTCTGCGGTTGTATGGGTGAAAACCAAAGGCAAAATATCATTGGCGCTTGGCATCATCGCCGTGCTGTTGTTTATCGTAAGCAAACAGCCTTATGCCGCCGCATTTGCCTTTTCTCTGCTTGTAGTCAAGGGAATTATGCTGATAAAACACGTGTGACACAAATCGTATCACACCCGTGACGGCTCGTTTCTTGTGTTTTTCTGTACCTTCGTATAAACTGTATATGGGTGTTGCCCAAATACAAACAAGGAAGGTACAAAAATGAAAAACAAAAAACCATGCATTGCAATAACTTTGCTCACAGCGTTTATGTTATGGACGGTACTCCTCGGCTTAATCGATGTGCAAACGATCGGCCCCGAAAACTCAT
This sequence comes from Candidatus Flemingiibacterium sp., assembly GCA_045632605.1. Taxonomy (GTDB): domain Bacteria; phylum Bacillota; class Clostridia; order Oscillospirales; family CAG-272; genus Flemingiibacterium. The sequence goes on from JAZQXA010000121.1 coordinate 3,998, forward strand.
CGGTTGGCTTTGCGTCACTAAACAGCTTTTTTCACGAGCTTACGGGTGTGAACCCGTTTCTCTACACTTTAACCGATTGGTTGGGGCTTGTTCCAATCGCCGTGGCACTTGGATTTGCTATTCTCGGACTTGTGCAGTTAATTAAGCGTAAAAGTTTATGGAAAGTAGATTACAGTATTCTCACGCTCGGTATGTTCTATATCGTTGTAATGGCGGCTTACGTATTTTTTGAGATAGTCGTTATCAATTACAGACCGACTCTTATTGATGGATACCTCGAAGCCTCATATCCGTCGTCAACAACGGTGCTTGTTATGTGTGTGATGCCTACAGCGGCAATGCAGTTTAACGTGCGTATAAAAAACACCGTCATCAGACGGTGCGCTATCCTCGCACTCATAGCCTTTACCGCATTTATAGTGATCGGCAGAGCTTTATCCGGTGTTCACTGGATCAGCGATATTATAGGCGGTACGCTTTTAAGCATGGGTTTGGTTATGATGTACGATGCTTTCGGTAAATGCAAATGAATATATACGCCCTCGCTCCATTTTAAAGCGAGGGCTTTTTGTATACCCAAAACCACCGGTAAAACCGGTGATTCTGCGGAGATTTTTTCCGTTGAATAAAACATATTCCACGGTATAATACAAGAAGATTTGTCAAACTGCTTTATTTGATTTCGATAACGTCAAAGCCGAGGTCTTCAATCGTCTCGCGCAATACTTTATCTTCAGGGATATTATCTCCCTCGACAGTTGCAATTCCGTCTGGAAGTGTTGCATTTGCCTTGACTCCGAGTTCTGAAAGCGCATTTGTAACTCTCGTCAGGCAGTGCGAGCAGTGCATACCCTCAATTTTTATTGTTTTTTTCATGATATATCCTCCTTATATAATTTGTATTTGTCACATTTTTTACGGTATCCTCTTATAAATCCTATGGTCCCACAACATACTTACATAAATGTATTCGCTTTTTTCTTCTATCTCGTACATCTTGTATTTAGAACCGTTTTCAAACTCTACCCTGCCTAAACACGTTCCCGTTTCGAAATCAAATATTTCAAATGATTCCTCGTAAGCTTCTCCGTGAAGAAAAAGTTTATTCCCATCTTCATAGGCTGTAACACGGTTGTTATAAATGCAACGTGCAAGCAAAAAAATCAAAGTCAGAGCTATGATAGCAAGCAGTATACGCCTTAAATATTCTATAAACCTCTGCATCATATCTTAACCTTATACAATCTCAGCGCATTGGTCACAACAAAGAGCGAAGAAAGACTCATCGCCGCCGCACCTATCATCGGGGACAGCACAATTCCAAATCCCGAAAATACACCTGCGGCAATCGGAATACCGAGTGTATTGTAAAAGAACGCCCAGAAAAGATTTTGCCTTATATTACGCATTGTTTTGCGCGAAAATTCAATCGCCGCCGGAACATCCGAAAGCTCACTTTTCATCAGAACAATGTCCGCAGAGTCAATCGCAATATCCGTTCCCGAACCAATCGCTATTCCGACATCAGCTCTCGCGAGAGCCGGCGAATCATTGATTCCGTCGCCAACAAAAGCAACCTTTGTTCCATCACTCATAAGCGAAGAAACAATACGCTCCTTATCCGCCGGTAGCACCTCTGCGCTGACATCTGCTATTCCAGCTTTTTTCGCTATAGCCGCTGCTGTAACCTTGTTGTCGCCTGTCAGCATCATAGTCGAAATTCCCATTTCACCAAGTCGTTCAATCGCATTTGGAGCATCCTCTTTTATATCGTCCATAACGGCGATAATTCCAATAATCATACCGTCATAAGCAAAAAGCATCGGCGTCTTTCCGTCTGCGGCAAGTGAAATGAGCTTGCCCTCATATGAAGCTACATCAATTCCCTGCTCCCTCATATATGCGGCATTACCCGAAAATGCACGTTTGCCGTCAATCACCGCCGTAACGCCCCGTCCAGACACAGCCGAAAATTCACTTACAGCTTCAGCCACTGCACCGTTATTTTTACAGTATTCAAGAATAGCCTCGGCAAGCGGATGTTCGCTTGATGCCTCAATTGAAGCTGCAATATTGAGAAGTACAGTTTCATCCTCGGCAATAACATCTGTCACAGTCGGCTTTCCCGCGGTTACAGTACCGGTTTTGTCGAGTGCCACCGTCTTTACACTGTGCAAAACCTCAAGTGCCTCTGCACTTTTAACCAGTATGCCCCGTTCTGCCATTCTGCCAATAGCAACAGTAACCGCAACCGGTGTCGCAAGACCAAGCGCACACGGGCAGGATATGACAAGTACCGATATTGCACATGAAAGTGCGAAATCAATATTTTTTCCAAGTATCAGCCACACAATAAATGTCACCGCGGCAATCGACATTACCACGGGTACAAACACACCGCTCACTTTGTCGGCAAGCTTTGCAATAGGTGCTTTTGTTGCACCCGCATCTCGTACAAGCTCGATTATTTTCGCAAGTGAAGTTTCGCCGCCAACCTTATCGGCACGGTATTTGAAGCTTCCGTTTTTGTTTATTGAAGCAGTCATAACCGTATCGCCGACGGTCTTGTGAACGGGGATTGATTCGCCGGTCAGCGCCGATTCATCAAGCGAAGAAGCCCCCTCGACAATAATTCCGTCAGCCGGAAGCGACTGTCCCGGACGAATAATTATAATATCTCCGACTGTAAGCTCCGAGGCTTTTATTTCAATCACCTGTCCGAAACGCTCAACAAGTGCCGTGTCAGGCGCAAGCTTACCAAGTCTTTCAATCGCCGCACCGGTCTTGTTTTTCGAGCGTTCTTCGAGAAATTTTCCAACGGTTACAAGAGTAAGTATCATCGCGGCTGATTCAAAATAAAGATTAGAAGCATACAGCTTTACCGTTTCAGTGTCACCGTGACCGAGCCCCCATCCTATCATGAATATTGCGACAATGCCGTAAACAACCGCCGCTGATGAGCCGACGGCAACAAGTGAATCCATATTCGGCGAACGGTGAAAAAGCGCCTTAAATCCGACTGTATAAAATTTTCGGTTAAGGTACATAACCGGTAAAGTGAGAAGGAACTGAGTAAAAGCAAAAATGAGCGCATTTTCCACTCCGTGAAAAATATGCGGTGTCGGCAAACCAACCATGTGCCCCATCGTCAGATACATGAGCACTGTGAGAAAGCCAATAGATGCAAACAAGCGAATCTTCATTTGGCGTGAAGAAGTATTCTCATCCGAAGTATTTTCTTCCGCTTTCGGCTTCTCTGCTTTTTCGATAATCGGTGCTGCGGAAAATCCGGATTTTGCAACAGCAGTGCACACCTTATCCGATATTCCGGGAATATCGTCTGCGTCAATTACAAGCGTCTTGGCAAGAAGATTAACGCTCGACTCATGAACGCCCTCAATTCGCCGTGTAACACGTTCAACCGAAGCCGAACAAGCCGCACAGCTCATTCCCTCAACGGTGAATTTCAACTTCATTATCTCACTTCTTTCTGAAAATAAGCAGTTTCGATGCTATGTAGTTTATAACCACAGTCAAAACAGCAACAGGTATCTTTGCGATATCGGTATTAACGTAAAGGATATCAATAAGCACCCACATAAGCAGTGTTTCAAGAACAAACGATGCGATTCTAACACTCACAAACTGCCATATCTGACGAAAAAGCGCACGCGACTCTGTATTCTTGTCTTCAAATACGAAAATTTTGTTGACAACAAAAGCGAAAATAACAGCCGCAATCCACGCGATTATCTGGGAAATCAACCATTCGGAAACGGTTACCGTCTTACCGAAAATCATAAATTCGGCAATACTCTCCTCAGAATGAGGAATCACATAATATACAAGCCAATTCACTACGGTCGTAAGTCCGCCGAATATCACATACATGATAAGCTCGCGGTATTTGATAAACAAGGCTTTAATTTTCTCTGTCATTTTTCAAAAACTCCTCGTAACGCTCGACCTCGCCGAGCATATTTATTGCTGCAAGCAATGCGTTTGCTGACATATTTGGCGGAAGCGAGAGATAACGGCAAAGCCTTTCACGCTTACTTGCCGCCGCATCACTGCCCGAAAGACCATCCGCAAAGAAGTCGGTTTTGGTTAGCTCTCGCTCGTTTTTTCTGTTATCAGCACCGTCTGCAAACGGAGCAAGAATATTACGAATCATATCCGCTTCCATCCCCTCAACTCCGAGCATTCCCTCTTTTGACGGGGCTTTTTTCCGTTTTTCTTTGCCCTCGATTTGAGGAATGTACAAATGGAACAGCTTGTCTTTAGGCAGAATGCGATTGAAATAATTCCGTATCACAAGTCCTGCTCCGTCAGAATCGGTAAGTACAATTATTCCTCTCGGTTCGGCAAGGCGACGTATCAGGACGGATTTTTCCTCGGATGCAAAAACACCGAAGCCATCCGTCGTTATAATATGTGCATCGGCTACGGAAGCAATTTTAATTTTGTCATATTTCCCCTCAACCGCTATGGGGATATCAATTTTTAATTTATCAGTCACTTAAAAAATTTTCCTTTTACGATATTGTGAAGCCTCAACTATAAGACGTTCAAGAAGCAAATAATCGTCAACAGAGCTTGATTTTAGTTGTGCATCCGTTTCGGCACAAAGCTCGATAATCGCTTCAAGCATTTTGTAGTCGCAGTTTTTCGCTTTTGCCATACGGAGCTTTGCCACATACTGATGAAGTCCCGTTTTCTTCGCCGCCTCGTCGGAGGTCTTACCTGCATCGGCGTAATGCTTCAGCGAATAGAGGTCAGTGTAAATTTTAATGATACTGCCAAGTATGACCGGTACCGGCTCGTTTTTGAGCTTCATATCAGCAAGGATATAGAAAGCCTTTTCGTTATTGCCGTCGAGTATTGCATCTGCAAAATCGAATGCGCCAATTTCCTTGTTATGGGGACAAATAAGCTCAATGTCCGCACGTGTGAGCTTATCGCGTTCCTTATAATGCAAATATGCACAGAGCTTGTCAATCTCACCGGAAAGCGTCGTCATATCATGTCCTACAAGCTCGATAAGATAGCTGCATTCGGCAATTTCAGCGACTATTTTGTCAGATATGAAATGCTTCTGTACCCACTGGACAATTCGTCCCGTGGTTTCGTGCGCAAACTCAACCGGAAGTGCGTATTTTGAAAAAAGCTTCATCATTGCCGACGGCGTTTTTCCCTCTCCCGGGTCAAAATTTTCAGGTGTCGTGTATATGATAAGCACCGTGTCATCGCTTTCAGCCGCGGCGGCAAGTGCAGATTCGAGTCCCTCGGTGTCCTCTTTCTTTCGAAATTCGGCAAACGGAAGCTCATATAATTCAACCAACTTATACTCACTCATCATCGGCATGGAAATTACTGCAGAATAAAACGCCTCTGCGCTGTAATTATCACGCGTGAAAACGAAATGGTTGAAAACCTCAAAATTTTCATCGGTACATATTTTCTTTCGAATCGCCTGAAGCTCGTGAAGCTTTATGAAATTCTCGCTTCCGTAAAAAAGATATGCACCGGGTTTTATATTTTTATATTCTTTTCTGAAATCTGCCGCACTTATTGTCTTTTGTGTCTTTTCGCTCATGACACACTCACCGTGATGTGCATAATCGAACGCTGTACGGGACTGCCGCGAAACTCCATACAGTACCTTATTTTAAGCTCTCCGCCATCCTCACAAAGGTCATTTTGCAGAGCCTCTGTATCAACGACAAAAGACAGCATCATCTCGCCGGTATCCTGAACACATTCGATTTTAGAGTCTTTTTCAAAGCAGAGCGAACTGCGTACAGCCCCTGAACGGTTCATAACGACAATTCCCGGTTCATTAAGGTCAAAGGAAATTTCCGTCGTTGCACCAATCATTCCGGTTAGCTCCGACTCATCGTATTTCACAGTTAGTCTGCCGTCATGAACAAAAAGCGTTCCTTCATAATCAATGTCAATGCGCTGTGCATCAACAGAATCAAAATTTTCAGGCGCAAAAGCATCTATCACGGAAAGATTTTTTACATAATGGTCATTCGGTGTAAAATGCGCCGACTTTATATTAATCATCACATTTTTTTCGTTTTTCATTGGCTGACATCACTCCTTGATGTTTTGACATTCAATAAAATTATATCATCTTTTCCCCTCGGCTTCAAGAGGTAATTGTAAACTTTCCCCGTAAATAATTACATCAAATAAACCTTTTATTTGCGAGAGAATATATTACTGATAAATATTAAGGAGGGACAATAATGAATTACGGAATAATACTCGAAAACGAAAGCTCACCTCTTGTACCGGAGCTGTGCGAATCACTGCGTGGGCTTGGACTGATACGTGAAGCAGAAACCTCGCTTACAGAAGATATCATCTCTGCACTCAACACATACAGACTTGCCAATAAACTACTTGCACTTGATTTTTGCGACCCGACAACACTTAGCACGCTCGGAATAGATGCAGAAGGCGATGAAGTAATACTCCTCGCCCGATTTGGTGAAGCGAAATCCGAAACCGAGCTTGAAATTTACGATAACTGCACCGAAGCAGTCAGAGAAAGCCGTAGATTAAATATAACTGTAACCGAAGCAATAAGCCGCCGAATCCCCATTGGAAGCCTTTACGGCGAACCGTCTTCGGCGGCAATTACAGCGGCAGTACTCGCATTACTCAACGAGTGAGAAATCTATGCGTCTTGAAACGATATCGCAATCTTCCACGATAATTTTAACACGCTGACCGAGCGAAAATATTTTTCCGCTTTCGCCGATAAGACGGCGTGATTTTTCATCAAACTCATACCATCCGGGGAGCGTATTTATTGCGACAAGTCCCTCACAGGTGTTTTCAAGCTCAACAAACATACCGAATCCGGTAACAGAGCTTATGATTCCATCGAACTCCATGCCAATTTTATCACTCATAAAGAGAACCTTATAAAGGTCTTCAATATCACGTTCCGCATTCAGTGAACGCAGCTCATTTTCGCTCGATTTCTCTGCCGCATCCGATGCAAATGCTTCATATTTTGCCAGTGTTGTCCCGTCGATATCACCGTGCAGTGCGGCTTTTATGATGCGGTGAACTGCAAGGTCGGGGTACCGTCTTATCGGTGAAGTAAAATGACAGTAAAGCGCACAGCCAAGTCCAAAGTGCGGCGCAGATGCAGATGAATATTTCGCTTTCATAAGTGAGCGCAGCATTACCGGTGTAACCACGGCGGAAAGTCCCTTTTCGGCTGCTTCTGCCGCAACCTCTCGGTATGATGACGGAATCAGTTTTCTCCGTCTTAACGGACGCACATCAAGCCCAAGATTGTGTATAAATTCAGCAAATATCTGTACCTTTTCGCTTGACGGCTCTTCATGTGTTCTGAAAACGCACGGCAGAGCCATTGAAGTAAGCCATGATGCCGCAGCTTCATTTGCCGCAAGCATAAACTGTTCAATCATGCGCTCTGAAATTCCGCGTTCTCTCGGTATAATATCCGTCGGCATCCCGTTTTCGTCGAGCAGAATAACGGATTCTGTGGTTTCAAGCTCAAGTGAACCTCGACTGCGTGACTTTGTAAGCAGTATATTATAAAGCTCAAGCATAGTTGGAAGAGTATCGTCAAGCAAAAACTCATATTTTCCAAAAAATTCCGATTTATCGCCGTTTTCGAGTACATCATTTACCTCATGATACACACCTCGAACTTTTGACGAAATTACAGATTCACGAAATTCAGCTTCAACAATCCCCCCGTCAGAATCAATCCGCATCAGCGCAGACAACGCATATTTGTCGCTGTCACGGTTAAGCGAACAAACACCGTTCGAAAGCTCTTCCGGAAGCATCGGAACGACCTTATCCGTAAAATAAACCGATGTTCCCCGACGCATAGCTTCATCGTCAAGGGCCGAACCTTCCTTTACATATTCGGCAACATCCGCAATGTGAACACCGAGAAGATATCCGTCCCCCGTGCGTTCAATTGAAATCGCATCATCAAAATCCTTTGCATCAGCGCCGTCTATCGTGAAAATCACCTTGTCACGCAGGTCAAGGCGTCCCTCTGTAACACATCCGGGAACTATCGCCTTAGCTTCGGCAAGTGTCGCATCATCGAAACGTGTCTTGATGCCGTTTGCATAGAGTATCGCCTGATAGTTAGCCGTATATGAGTCTGATGCACCGAATATACGAAGAACTCTGCCTGCCGCATTATCGTCACATCCGTTTGAATAATGCGTAATCTTTACAAGAACCTTATCGCCGTCCTTTGCCCCGTTCGCCTGCGCTGTCGGAATATTGATTTTGAATGTGAATCTCGGGTCATCCGGCGTAACAATTACACGGGTTTGTGCAGCCTTAACGGGAACTTTTTTACTCTTTTTTCCGTGCTTTGTAACTTTCGCCTTTGAAGCACTGCCGCGAACAATGCGTATCGTGCCGACAACTTCTTTGACTGCACGGTCAATAATACGCACAACCTCGCCCTCGGGATGTTCACCGTGCCCGATTCCTTTTATAAGCGAAACCATTACGCGGTCGCCCATCATCGCTCCGTGAGAGTTATCACGCGAAATGAAAATATCACCGCTGTCCTGCAGGACAAATCCGAAACCTCTGGTTGTGGACCTATAAATGCCTACGGTATAGCCTGAATCGGCGGTTTTAATAAGCTTGCCGCGCTTTGTTTCACAAATCTCACCTGATTTTATAAGCTCATCAACAGCCTCGGCAAACAAATCATACTCATAAGGCTCAAGTTCCATAAATGACGTAAGCTCACGCATATCCATCGGCGTATATAGCTCACCGTCAATATTACTTCTAATTCTATCAATCATGTTTTCGAGATTATCTGTCTTAACCATCGTCTACCTCATTAAAATATAAATAGCAAAAAGCCGCATACAGCGGCATGATTATCTTTTCCGAATCGGCACAATAAATGCACCGGAAATCATGCGCCGGAAGCGGCTCTGTAAATTTTATGGAATTATTATTCTTCGACAGTTTCTTCTTCAGCAGTGGTTTCCTCTGCATCAGCGTTTGCTTCTTCTGCTTCTGCAGTGGTGTCCTCACCCTCGGCTACAGTTGTGTCAGCATCAGCAGCAGTTGTGTCGTCAACTGCGGTGGTTTCGTCAGCAACAGTGGTTTCGGTTGCATCGGTTGTATCACCGGTTGTTGTGTTGTTAGTTGTGTTGCCCTGGATTACGTACATAACAATAACAAGCACGCAGAAAATTACAGCAACAACAGCAGTAACCTTCTGAAGAACACGGTCGATGCTGGTTCCCTTGGTCTTGCCGAAGAAAGTTTCAGCACCGCCTGCAATTGTGCCGGGCATCTTATGCGACTTGCTGCTCTGAAGCAGAATTGAGATTACGAGAAATACTGCCGCAACGAGCAGAATGATTCCGATGATAGTATTCATGATTATTTATCCTCCAAAAATGTTTTATAAAACTCAGATATCAATATTTTATCACAAAATTCTTCCAAATGCAATAGGTTTTCAAAAAATTATGTAAATAATTTTTAAATCGCTCATTTTACGTATTTTTTATTTTTTTATTGAAAACCCCTTGACAAGTAAATTGTTTTGTGGTATTATATTTATGTTGCAGACAGCAAGCCTCTCAAATACGGAGAGATGTCCGAGCGGTTTAAGGAGCCGGTCTTGAAAACCGGTGACTCTCGCGAGGGAGCCGTGGGTTCGAATCCCACTCTCTCCGCCATTTTGTCTGCACAAATTTAATATTCAGTTCGGCAAAAATGGAGAAGTACTCAAGTTGGCCGAAGAGGCGCCCCTGCTAAGGGTGTAGGTCGGATTTAAACCGGCGCGAGAGTTCAAATCTCTCCTTCTCCGCCAGAAAAAGCTCGGAAACACAAGCGTTTTCGAGCTTTTTTCATGCTTAAAAATATGGGTTTACCACAGATTTTACCCCAGTTAGAATAAAAACGGTGTTTTATGCCTTGATTTTAGCTATAAAATTTTCCATGCGACGTACGCGCAAGCGGCGAGCTGTGCAGATGTCAGCGAACGGGAAATAAAAAAACTCAACCGAAAGCGGTCTGCGCCATTTTCGTACATATCGAGCGCGGTGTACTTTGAGTAAATATCTTGCCTATTGCATAGAGAGATATGCATATAAATCAAGCTTTACAACTTGGCAAGAATCGTGAAGCAGTTTCACGGAATGTGCGGCGCTGAAGCTGATGTAGATTGCGGAACATTCGAGGTAAGATGTTATTGATTGTTGTGGTTTCGCTTTGCGCGTATAGTGTGATAAGTATTGCGAGATTTGTAATGCTATAAAAGGCGAACTGTTTACAAATGTTGACATCAAAAGCTATATAGAAAAACCAATATCCGCAGATTTCGCAGACCATAAAAAAGGCAGTGGCTGAACGAATCGTTACCCCATCCGAAGCTCGAACAAAGCACAAGGATATTATACGTTGTGCGAAAATATGCGAATAAAAAAGAGTGCCGGCATTACTTTGTAAAAGTTAGTAACAAAAACAAAAGAGAGGGTTTATATTCCCTCTCTTTCGATATGTTATGCCCTTGCATCAATTCTTGCGTGTAATTCCATGCCCTTAACAACTCCTGCCCTGCCCCCTCTAAACATCATGGCGAGAGAGCTATGTATTGCACAGCCCGTTACTTTTGCAAAATGGGCTATTCCTGCTGTTTCCTCCAGCGGATCTGCTCCTATGCCTATGAGTGTGGATATCCACTCTTCCCATGGCTCATATAGGATACGGTTTGCAATATCTTTTTCTGGAGTTGCGTTCTGTGTATCGCTGATTTGCGTATTCATTGTTTGCATCCGCACTTTTTTGTATCCTTTGCTGTCGTCTGCGGCAGTATTTTCTACTGCAAACGCTGTTGCCGGAAAATAGTTTCTCTGTTTTTACGGATGATAATACCACTGAACCAGTACGGATATTACTTTACTCCTCTGCTTCATATGACAGCGGAATTTCAACATTGCTGTTGCTTACAATATTGATCATGCGTCCGAAAAGGGTGGTATGTCTGCTGACCTTTGTGTCAAAAACAGTCCATATTTCATGCTTATGTTCAGAAACATATTTTCTCTGCCTCATTGCAATTTTTTCCTTCGCCTTTTCATCGCGGTGGACGCAGGCAGGAACCATGTCACAGTAGTTAAGACACATTTTTGCATGGTGCATAAGGTATTTCCAGCTTGGGCTCTTTTTCAGATTCTTTTTTATAACGGAATTAAGAAAATCATTGATGAGGTCCCTTGCCTCGTCACAATTTCTTAAAATGATATTCTGATTTCTGTGTCTGTCAAATTCATAAATATCGAACAGCTCACTGATCTTACTCAAATATGCACATACCGCATCTCCATACTCGCCAAAATCCGATGTGAAATATTCTTCGCAGATTTCTTTGAAGCTGATATTTTTGTTCCAGAGCGTTTTTGCCATCGTATATGCAACAAGTCCGGTCGGGAAAGCTGATTGGTTTGTCTGACAGCTGAACTGTCCGTTAATTCCGTTTTCCGAAAGCATAACGATATCCCTATGCATTACATTTGCCATTCGGTAGCTTCCTGGCTCCAAATACTGCGGTTCCCAAAGATGATAGTCAAACTGAAGACAGTCGCCACCAAAATGTTTCTGCCATTCTTTAAGCATTTTGAGATTTACGCCGTTATCGTTGGAAAACTCGTTCTTATTGCGGACATATGGCACTGCCTCATATTTTTTCGACTTGTCATAATCGGCCATCGCATTATTGTAATTTCTGGAAATCGGCGCAAATAACATTATAAATCTGTCGGGGTTATTGAACTTTATCTTTTCCGGCGCCCACATAAGGTCACAGTAAGCAAGAAAAACAATTTTAAGCTCACTCTTCATTTCGGTAAGACGCTCATCAAGCTCGTTAAGGAGCATAACGTAATAGTCCGACGGACGCATCTTCGAGCATTCTTCACATTCACAGCTGTTGTTCTCGCCGTCGCCGAGCCAAACCTGCATATGTGTGACATCGGGGTGTGCCTTATAAAACTCAAGAACATTATCGATTATCTTTTTGCGTACAATCGGCTGTGACATGCAAAGGTTTGAATTGATCGGCTGACCGCGCCAGAATTTACGCTCTCCGTCGAGCACCGCAAGATACGGGGCAATTGACTCGGGGATATCCTTTCTGACACCCCAGTTTGTTCCGTCAAGACCGAATGCCGTACAGTTCCACGAGTGTCCGACATCGTGATAAGCAAGACCGCGCTTAACAATTTCTTCCTCAATACGCAATATCATATGGTCCACATCATCATTGGTGATTGGAGAATTGGGAATCTTTGAGGGTCTTGCGTCATTATGCCAACGCTTGAAAAATTCACCCGGAGTCTGGAACTGAATGAAGTAAGAATTCATTCCAACCTTGGGTATCCAGTCGATTGTATTGATAACGCTCTCACAGTTAACCTCGCCCTCAAGAACTGTACCGCGATGACGGTATGAGGGAGATTCGTTAACATTTACGTTAATGTTTTCCTTTTCAAAGGTAACCGCCGGAATACGCTCACCGTCCTTGCCGGGATACAACCAACGGCAACCAAGCTCATATAAGAAGCGGTAAACAGCCAAAAGCACGGAGCGTTCATTTGAACCGGTTATAATACCACCGCCGTTTGAAACGTCAATGTATACGCTGTCATCCTCCGATTTTGGAACACTGCCGTCAAGCCCAACCCAAATAATATCCTTACGTTCAATATCCCGTTCGGCATAGACACGTGAATCGATAAAAAGCTCCGCATCCATCTGCTTCAGATACTTTGCAAGCTCATCAAAGGCAAACTTTACTGTCTGATTTTTTCCGATTCGCGCCAAAACAACTGTCATCATTTTAATCACCTATTCCTTTTAATAATCAATAAAGAATTTTAACCTGACCGTAAGGTGCTGACCAAACGGTTGATTTTTTATATCTATAATTTAAGTCTGCCGTATTTTTCGTCAAGCGCAAGAATATCTTTTTTGGAACGCATACCGTCAACAGCGCCTGCCGCAAAAAGACTGCAAGCCGCCGCTGCGGATGCAAACTCAAGAAGCTGTTTGTCTGTGTATTCGTTGTATATTCCGTAAAGACATCCGGCACAGAATGCATCCCCTGCGCCAACGCTTCCCTTTATCTGCGATTTTGGCAGTGCAATCGACGGAACAGTGGTAAATTCACCCGTTACTGCATCAAGCGAGAAGCAAGCCTCTTTAGAGTGAACTATAGCCTTGTCCTTTACACCGCATTCAATCATACGCTCCATTGCAAGACGGATATTTTCAATATTCAGCTTTCCGTTTGAACGGCGTGCCTCAAGATTCCATGTGTTGGTTGCTTCTATCTCATTCATGATGGCGTAATTTGCATATTTAAGTGCAGGTATCACCTTTTCGGCAAAATCTCCGGTGCTTGAACTCTGGACGTCAAATGACGTTTTTATGCCTGCATTCTGCACATCGGCAAGGAATCTTGCCATCACCGTTCCATACTCATCATCAAGTGCATCAAACTTGTCAAGCATGAAAATATATCCGACATGAAGAAGCGTGCATGACAGCGATTTTATATCAACATGACTCGGTGAAAACTCAGCATCCGCACCTTTTTTGTTGAAGAATGTACGCTCTCCGGACGGAATACTCATAACATCAGTGAACGCCGTTTCAACGCCCGAAAGGAACGTCATGCTGTCAACATTTACTCCGTGATACTGTAGCTGACCGATAATATATCTGCCGTACTCATCCATGCCGACAGCACCTATTGCACTGACCGGAATACTTCTGTCAATCTTAACAAGGTCAATCGAAACATTCGGCACACAACCGCCTACAGCATATGTGATATCCGAAATGTGTGAGAGTCTGCCAACCTCGGGATAGTTGTCGATGCTTTTGACAACGTCGGCAATTGTATTTCCGACAACAACAATTCCTCTGCGCTCGCCGAGCATCAGATAGTCAATAGTGACGCCGAACACAGAAGATAACAGCGGAAAGAACGTGATATCAGGATATCCCTGTCCGGATTCCCACTTGCTGACTGTTTTATCGCTTATATTCAATTTTTCCGCAAGCGCTGCCTGCGTCATTCCGCATTTTTTGCGAAGCTTTGCAATCGTGTTACCTATACTTTTTGCGTTCATGTCACCCTCCGCCAAAGTATTGTTAATTAGATTATATCACATTTTATCTTTAAAGTAAAGCATTTTTTTGCTTTTGCCTTAAAATAAAGTGAAAGCACCCCAATTGAGGTGCTTTCGAAGTTTATAACTTAATTATTACTGAGCGTTTTTAACAGCTTCAAAGTCTTCGATAATTTCTTTTGACGGAGCCTTTGTAAGAAGCGAAACGACAACGATAACGATTGCCGAGAAGATGAATGCAGGAAGAAGCTCATAAATCGCAAATACGCCGCCGAGCTTCGAGATAACCAGCTTCCAGAGGAATACCATTCCGGCACCGCTCACCATTCCGGCAATTGCACCGGCCTTGTTTATTCTCTTCCAGAAGAGCGAGAAAATCATAAGCGGACCGAATGTTGCACCAAAGCCAGCCCAAGCAAACGAAACTATCTTGAAGATAACGCTGTTTTCGTCAAGCGCTATAACAATTCCGATAGCAGCAAGAACAAGAAGTGTTATACGTGAAGCGAGCATAACCTGCTTGTCTGTAGCCTTCCTGTGGCAAATGCCCTGGAAAATATTCTTTGCAAAAGCAGAAGCCGCAATAAGCAGATAGGAATCGGACGAGCTGATTGTCGCCGCAAGAATACCTGCCATAACGAAGCCTGCAAGAATAGGCGGCAGGAAGCTTGTTGAAAGCGTGATAAAGATGCTCTCCGCAGAGGATGCAGTAAGATGTGCAGCCGGGAAAAGCTGACGTCCCACAATACCGATGAACACTGCGATTGCAAGTGAAATTAGAACCCACACGGTTGCGATACGGCGCGAACGTGTAAGCTCCTCTTCCTTGCGGATTGCCATAAAGCGAAGGAGAACCTGAGGCATACCGAAGTAACCGAGTCCCCATGCCATGCAGGAGAAAACAGAAAGGATTCCGTAAGTTTTAGCCTGCTCTGCAAACTGGGGAATTCCGTCAACAGCAAGCTGAACACCGTCTGCATCCGTAACCGGAGCAGCAAGTCCGAAAAATTCAAGGAATCCGGGAATTTCACGTGCGTTTTCAAGAATCGCACCGAAGCCACCGGCTTTAACAGTACCCACGATAACGATAACAGCAAGAGCCGTAATCAT
>JAZQXA010000122.1:0-6753 GCA_045632605.1 Candidatus Flemingiibacterium sp.
TCACCACAAACTTGAGCGGCGGAAAGTTACAGTTTGATACCAATCACAGCTCATATGTGGATTCGTACTGGAGCCCAATATTAAATGACATCGGCATACTTGAATACACCAATGCAAAGGGAGAGGTCGCCGAACATCTTCCCGATGATACTCGTCACACCTTCACAACGATGTGGAAAGAAAAAAAGCTCGACGAAGCTATGCGCAGAAAAATCCAAGGACATTCCGGCAAAGGCATCGGCGAGATCGTATATACACACTTTGAACTTGAGAAGCTAAAAGAAGAGCTTAACAGACTCTAATAGGTGGTGATGTTATTGAATAGAACGAATTATAAAAATCAGCATATCAAAGAGAACTATGACCGAATCAGCCTTGTGCTTCCAAAGGGTCAAAAATCGATTCTGAAAGACTTTTGTGAGCAGATGGATATTTCCTTAAATGAATATATAAAGCTGCTCATACAAGCTGATACGCGCTCCGGGACATCAAAATTAATGTCTATGATGTCAGGCTTCACCGAAGAGCAAAGGCAGATGATGGATAAATGGCAGATCCCCGAAAAGTATAGAGATATGATCCAAGATTTCCACTTTTCAAAAGAGGACGGTTATTTCATTAGATTGAAAAAAGGATATATCAACGACATCACGGGCTCAAGAATCATACAAGTAGAAAAAATGAAGGACGTTAGAATGACCATTAACAAGTCAAGAAAATGCGATTAAACGCCCTTTATTTTTTACCCAAAATGTCTTACACAAGACACCCCATTTTGAAAAAGCGCATTGTGTCATATGTGTGTCATATCCATCCAAATTCCCACGATTTTAGAAGAACAATAAAATAAAGAAAACCCTTGAAAATCAATGTTTTCAAGGGTTTTTCTATTATTAAATTTTCGCGTTTTCTTATCTCTTGGAGAACTGAAACCCTTGATAAATCAAGGAGATTTGCCCCTTTTGTGTCATATAAGAGTCATATAGGTAAATCTTTAACCGAACTTAAAAGACTTTTCTCCTCGCCCTCCAAACCATTATATTATAAAAAGGTAGAAAAAAGCGCAGAGCACCCGAAAAAATCGGATGCCCTGCATCTCTTTTATATGCTCCAATTTTGACGCAAGAGGAGCTTTTTATTATGCCCTACCGTGTAGCCTCGAAAGGAAAAAGCGTGCTCACGGCAAAGCCATGCAGACCGTAGGTAGAGAAAATCAAGTCAACAGAGATTTCCAAGTGTTGACTCCGCAGATGCCGTCAACCGTGAGCCCGTTTGCATCCTGATACTTTTTCAGCGCATAGAGCGTTGCCGTGCCGAAGCTACCATCAAGCGCAAGAGCCTTTTCGGTTGCATCGGTATAGCCGTAGCCGTTCAAAAGAGCTTGAAGAGCCTTGACCGAATCGCCCTTGCTACCCTTTGAGAGAATAGGCAGAGAGATCGAAACGCTCTTGACGGTCGGCGTGGGTGTTGCCGTTGCGGTGTACTTTGGAACGCCATAGCCCCGAATATATCTGCCGTTGACCTTCAATGTGCGGCGTTTACAAGCATTGTTATAGTTGCCCTCAATGACGGTTATCGTGCCGCCGCTGACCTTCTCGACAATTCCCACGTGGTCGGAATAGCCCTTATTTTCGCCCGTGCCGTTATCTTCCCAATCGTAGAAAATAATATCACCCGGGGACGGAACGTGCGCATCGTTCTCGACAAAGCAACCGAGCCCCTTGAAAAGCTCGATCATCTTATTACAAGAGCACTCTTTCGGGATGATGTCTGTTGCCCCGCATTTGATCGCACACGCCGTGACAAAGGTTGCGCACCAAGCATCGGTGTATTTTACCTTATAACCACGGGGAAGCGGTTTGTCGGCGTTGTAGACATCAATTATCTTTTTGTGCGTTCCGTCCGAAGCCTTGCATCCTATCCAAGACTGCGCCTGTTTAACGATCTTTTCCCTTGTAGTAGGCATTATTCCGCCCCCTCTTCGGTTTTATTGAAAACGTTGTTAAATTCGCCGACAGCCGCTTCAATCAGCATTTTAAGTTCAAACTCGGTGATATTGATGCCTTTTTCGGCGAGCATTCCGGAAGCAGCTTCAAGAGCCTTATTCAGCTTTTCTTCGCCGTGAAGGTCTTTATAGATCTGCTCGATGCCCCGTACTACTGTTTTAACGACATCCTTTTTCGTCTGATCGTTGATGTACTTCTGATATAGATTCTTTATTACAATGCCGATATATCCGGCAATGCCGGTAAGTATCAAATAAAGAATCTGTGTGCCGTATTCGGAGATAAACTGTGCAAACATTTTTACATCATCCTTCCTTATTTTTTCTCTGTCAAATGCATATACAAATCGTCTTTGACATCTTGCATTTGTTTGATATTGTTGCCGTCAATGCCGTGATCGAGCAGAGCAAGCAAAGCACGCTGGGTGATGCGGTTATCGCTTACAATAGCATCAAGTCGCTCGTTATCGTTGTTGAGCTTGACATCGACTATCTTTTGCCACGCTTCAAGAGCTTCAATGCGTTCGTTCTGCTTATCGTTCGGAGCTTTCGCCGCCTTGACGATTTCAAAAACCGTTTTGACCGCACTCCAAATAAGAACAACAGCCGATGCACCGCTTAAAAGTAAAGTCCAAGGTTCCACTTTTTTGCCCCCTTATGCTTTGGCTTGTTTGTCTTGTTCGCAGAAATCAAGAAACATCCGCTCGATTTCCTCGGTAGTAATGCCATACTCCGAAAGACCTTTAGGAATTCTCACCGCATTTACATCGAAAATTTTCATTCGCACCGCTCCTTATGCGTAATCTTCGCCCGTAATTTCCTTGTACTGTTCTTTTGTGATAATGCCCTTCTTAACAGCCATCTTGACCATAGGCTTACTCCAAAGTCCCGCATTGTAGTAATACTTAATTCTTTCGTAACTCATTATTCTGTTACCTCCTCAACATCTTCAAGAGTGAGCATATTCTGATACTCCATACTTGCCGCTATGCTTGCGAGCGAAGCGGCGTTAAGCTCTGCGTTTGCGGCTTCGGCGGCGGCGGTTTCCTCTGCCTTCGCCTTTGCTTCAGCTTCTCTCGCGTCCTCAAATGCTTCAATAGCGGCGAGCTTTTCTTCTGCGGTTGTGCAAGCCGAGAAGTCACAACCTTCCTTTGCGTACATTTCGACCATAGAGCCGAGCGTACCGAAAAATGCACCGTTGATTTCACCACCCGCACAAACTACGGTAATGCTTGCTACACCCGCCACGGGATAGCGTTCTATCCACTTTTCAGCGGTCAATACCTCGCCGATAGGTGTGATAATTGCATCTTTTTTGTTCCAAATTGCAAATCTTGACATTTTGTTTACTCCTTTAAGAAATTTTAAGTTATTTTGAAAGCGACAACATCGCTACTATAAGAAGTGTCGCCCGCAAACAAAGCATAATCGCCGACAGTCGTTGCCGCGTGTCCCCCTACTTTGTCATCAAGCAAGGTTCTTGTTAGTGAAGCATCATATACATTCGTTTTATAGCCATACGAACCGCTTCCCATTACAATTATTGCATAATCGCCTAATGTCGTTGCGGCTTTGGCGTAAGCGTACGAACGATCTAATACCGTGGGATTTGACAATGTGAGTGATGCGTCGTATGCGTCAACTGTATCGTAATGAGTGCCGTTATTATTATTACCACCCGCAAACAAAGCGTAATTTCCTACTGTTGTTGCAACGAGTTCGCATCTTGCTTTGCTTAAATTTGTGGGTGTTGTTCGAGTCAGCGATGAATCATACGCATAGACCTCTGCTCTCACCGCAGAAGTGTTGCAACCGCCCGCAAACAAAGCATAATTGCCGTTAGATGTTGTGGCGAACCGATATATGGATTTCCCTAATGCTGTTGCGGTTTTTCTTGTAAGCGATGTATCGTAGGCTTCTACTCTATTTGCATATGTGTTGTTAGCCGTCCATCCACCCGCAAAAAGAGCATAATTTCCGACCGATGTTGCCTCGAGATAATATCTTGCATAAGTCAATACGGTGGGTTGGCTTAATGTCAATGAATCGTTGTAGGCATCAACCACATTTGAAGCCGTAGGGGTACTATAATTCGTATTGCCGCCAGCGAATACGGCGTAATTACCTACTGTTGTTGCCGCAAGTTTAGCACGCGAGGCACTCAAGGTTGACGGCGTTGTTTTCGTCAAAGACTTGTTATATGCATCAAGTGTGTTGCTCATTGACGGAGAAGCTCCGCCGCTATCGACATAACCACCACCAAATAGCGCATAATTGCCGTTAGATGTTGCGGCAAAAGCTGTTTTTTTACTACCCAATGCAGTAACCGCACCGTGATATTTCAGTTCTCCACCGCTCAACATCCACAAAATTCTACCACTTGCATCGGCAATCTGCGTAACAACACCCTCGGGAATGCTCAAACCTTGCATTGTTGCAAAATTAATCATCCCACATACACCGCCTTTGTTACGGTCGAGCCGTCTTCAAGCGTGAATGTCCAAGTTTCGGTGGTAGGAAAGTCTGTAATCTGTGACTTTGTGTGTGTATGCGCCGTCGGTGTCATGCTCGTCGGGAAATCTGTGATTTCCGATTTTTTATGAGTATGAGATGTCGGTGTCATACTTGTAGGAAAATCTGTGATTTCCGACTTTGTATGCTTATGACCCGCAGCAGAGGCTCCAATATCCGATGGAGAAGGCTTGTTATCGGGAGAATACTTCTCCGAAAGTTTAGCTTCGAGATATGCGTTTGTGTCTGCGTTCTGGACATAGGCTCTGTTCAATTCAGTATCAAGAAGCACCTTGACAAGAACATCATTTGCAAACAGACTCTTGCCGCCTACGTTATTACCGTGAGCATCGGCAAACTGGAAGGTCTTTGAGGTTGTGGAATCGCCCACCGGGTAGTAAATGATAAGGCCCGTGATATTGGAGCAATCTGCGGGAGATTTGAAAGTCAAAGCCTGACCGTTGATGACGGTGGCTTCCAAGTCAACTCTGATTTTAGGCATTTGTTATCTCTCCTTTCATTCAACAGTTGCAGCGGCGACATAGCTTGCGGAGGCCAGCATGTGCCATTGGGTTTCGCCGTCTTTTCTCCACAGAATATTTCCGTTTGAATCAAGCTTTTTGTACACCGCAGCATCTTGATATCGCTCAATGGTGCGGTATTCCACACCGATACCCATAGGCGGGTTTACCCATTCCCACGGGCTCCACTCACCGCCGCCAGCTTTTGACCGAAACAGAAAGCAAGAGCCGTTTGCCGAGTGACTGCTGTATCTGTCAAATGCAAATTGTTTTACTGAATACGCGCCAGCGGTGTTCGCGCCAAGTGAGCTTACTACAAAAATGTCCCACCAAATCCCCGCTGAAGGTGTATTCGCTCCCTGTACTTGATACCAACCCGTGCGAGTTGCGTTATTGGCATCACCGCCCGCATCCGCAGGCTCTGTACCCAGACCAAACCCAGACGGGGCGAAATTTTTATTAACGTAGTCAAACAGAGACTTCTCGGGCTTAAAAAGTACCGTCAGCCCCTCCAAGACTAACCCCGAAAGAGATACGCGATATAGCGGGAAGTCGTGCTGAAGTGCTCCTTCGGCGTTAAGGTTTCCGGTGGTATATTCGGGATCGGGAGGATTGCTCTCTGCGGGAGTTCCTTTCAGAACAACAAGGTTGCACTCCTCGATTCCGCTATCGGGGTTTCGTGTGTACCTGATTACAACGAGGTCGCTTCTGCGATAGCCCTGTGAGCCGTTCTCAATGGTAAGGTCAACATAGGCGCCGGGGTTGAGCTTAACGTGTCGCCCCTGCATCAGCATCTCGCCATCGTTGACACGGATCTGATTATTGGTTACGATGGAAGCTGCGAACTTCGCCCCTGCTTCCAGTACAAATTCACCGCTTCGGATAAAGGCTTCAAAGAGAGAACCCTGATCCGATGCGCTGACGTGCGGCTGGCCTGAATAGCCAGTCACGAGGTGTAAATTTGCCATAGTATTACCCCACTTTGTAAGATATTGTGATTTGACCGTTATCGATTGTAACGATCTTTTTTGTGATTTCAGCCGAAGCGGTCAGTCCGGTAATGTTATCAGTAGCACCGACAATGTCCTGAATCTCATACTGATCGTCGCTCTCATCAAGGGCGACTTCGACCTCATCCGCAAGTGCAAGCTCTTTGAACCTATCAATGCCTCGGCTCTCTAACTCTTCCAAAGACTCGACAACAGAATTTTCATAGACCTCGGTGCGCTCGTCAAGTCCCGTTAAGGTCTGCGTCTTGCTGATATTTCCGGCTGCATCTGCGTAGAGGTGGATCACTTCACGAGCGGCAAGTTCTCCGCGACCCAAGCATATCAAGTGGTTCACGGGGTGATAATGCTGTTTCACCTTGAGGTCGATCAAGTCGGAATCGAGGTTGCCGTCTTGCGTGTAGTTCCCTCTGGGGTGGGCGGAAAGAATAACCCTTCCGCCCTTAAATGCAAACCGCAGCTTGCCCTCTTCGGTCTTCAGCATCTTTCTGATGCCGTCATAGGCTGCTATATATCGATTCATTTTATAGCTCGATATAATCAGCCCGGAATCCTCTTCGGAAGCGGCAAACAGATCGCCCAAGCCAAGGCGAGTGATCAGCTGACCGAGGACGGCGTTTGCTTCGCCGCGAAGAACCAAATAGTCTTGACCGGCATCCGGCTCGATGATCTTTGAATTGAGCAGACCGTGCCATGTGCGCCCCGTATA
>JAZQXA010000123.1:0-3363 GCA_045632605.1 Candidatus Flemingiibacterium sp.
TGAAGAACACGATTCCGATGCCGGCAAGGGACACAAGAGAGGAGGTTTCATGCCGTGAAATTCTTATCAAAATTCTATATCGGTCTGATATTCTTCTTGCTCTATATCCCGATTATTGTACTGATTGTTTTCTCGTTTAACGAATCGGGAAGCCTTGCTGAATTTTCAGGCTTTTCGCTTATGTGGTATGAGGAGCTTTTTAATGATGAGGAAGCTCTTTCCTCGCTGCTCAATTCGCTTATCCTTGCCGTTTCGTCTTCGGTTATTGCCACAGTAATCGGTACGTTCGGTGCACTCGGTCTTTACCGAATGAGAAGCAAATATTTAAAGGGCGCAGTAAATACTGTTACAAACATCCCCATGATGAACCCCGATATTGTAACGGGTGTTTCTATGATGCTTCTCTTTGTTGCGGCGGCAGGATTTTTAAAGTCACAGTCATTTTTCGGTTTTGGCACAATGCTTATCGCTCATGTGACATTTAATCTTCCTTATGTAATTCTGTCGGTAATGCCCCGTTTCAGGGGACTTGATAAGTCGCTTTCCGAAGCGGCACAGGATCTCGGCTGTACTCCGTCGCAGGCATTCTTTAAGGTTGAACTTCCCGAGATTGTTCCCGGTATCGTTTCGGGACTTATGCTTGGCTTTACGCTTTCACTTGATGACTTCGTTGTCAGCCATTTCGTAAGCTCACCTGACTTCCAGACGCTTCCGCTTTACGTCTACAATCAGACCGCGCATAACGTCAAGTTCAGTATGTATGCGTTGTCGTCGCTGATTGTTGTTGCAATTCTGATAATTCTCCTTGCGGTCAACTTTGCCGGCTCGGTCGGTCGCCGCAAGGTCAGCGACAAACGGGGGTGACTTGGATGAAGAAAAATAATAACCGGCGTATTACGGTACTTTCGCTTTGTCTCATCTGTATTGTGGTTTTACTGCTTCCGTCGCTTGCCGGATGTGAATCAGCAATTGTCGGCGGAGATACATTGACACTGTATGTCTATAACTGGGGAGAATATATCTCCGACGGCTCGGAGGGATGTCTTGACTCCAATGCCGCATTCGAGAAATGGTACTTTGAAACCTACGGTCAAAAAGTAAAGGTCAATTATTCCACCTTTTCAAGCAACGAATCGCTCTATGCGAAGTTAAGCTCCGGTTCGGTTACATATGATGTTATCGTTCCCTCGGATTACATGATTGAGCGTCTTATTTCCGAAGATCTTTTAGCTCCGCTAAACTATGAAAATATCCCTCATGCGGCTGAAAATCTTCTGCCGGAATTTTTCGGAGAAACCTCCGAGCATTCAGATTATGACCCGGGAAATGTTTATTCCGTGCCATATATGTACGGTATGATAGGCATTATTTACAACACAGAGGTCATTCCCGAGGATGAGCCGAATCTCGGCAGTTGGGAGCTTATGTGGGATGAAAAGTATGAGGGCAATATTCTTCAGTTTAACAATTCCCGTGACGCTTTCGGCTCGGCACAGTATTATCTCGGCCTTGACGTAAACTCCGATGACGATGCCGATTGGCGTGCAGCACTTGAAAAGCTCAAGGAGCAGAAGCCGATACTCCAAGGGTATGTCATGGACGAAATCTACAACAAGATGGAGAACGGTTCAGCGGCAATCGCGGCGTACTATGCAGGGGATTACCTCACGATGTACGAGAACAACGATTCGCTTGAATTTTTCTATCCCGAGGAGGGAACTAACCTCTATGTAGATGCGATGTGCATTCCGAAAACAGCTAAGAACAAGGAAATCGCTGAACGGTATATTGACTTCATGCTCACAGAGGAGCCGGCTGTTGCAAACGCTGAATATACTTATTATGCTTCGCCGAACCGCATTGTTGTGGAGAGCGAGGAATATATCGAGTATATGGGTGAGATAAAGGAAGATGCATACCAAAAGATGTATGCAACGGAGGGAATTGAAACCTCGACATACAGAAATCTTTCCGGCGAGAAGCTGATTCTTATCAACACTCTTTGGGAAGAGCTTAAATCTGATGTAACAGTAAGCGCGGCAATTTATATTATGTGTGCAGTGATTATCGCGGTGCTTGTTGCGTGGGCGCTGATATCTTACATAAAAAAGGCTTACAGAAGAAAATTTTATATCGGTAAATAAAAAACGGCACTTGCACCGATTTAGGTGCAAGTGCTTTTATATATCAAAATAGCCACAAGAGGATTACCCTTGCGACTTTGGGAGCTGTAGAGAAATTTGAACGTATGACCTATTGATTACGTATTTATTGTATCATAAGATTACGAACATTTCAAGGCAGATTGAATTATTCACATTTTTGTGTTATAATTAGTTAAAAGAGATTTTCAAACAATTCGATAAATAAGAATTTGTAGAGATAAGAGAAATGACAAATCAAGAAATATTAAAGATTGCAATGGCGCAATCTGCCAACGATCTGTGCGCCGATGCGAGTGACTTTGAAAAAGACGAAAACGTAGTTGTGCTATCAATGCAGAGCGACAATGCAAGGAAGTATTTAAAGCTTCCGTTTTTCTGTCAACTCGTTTCTTACGGAAACAACGTTGTAGCATCGGTTTCTCCGAAATTTCGTGAGATTGCTGAAAATTATATAAATAAATATCCTATTGAGCACTTGTTTGAAACGCCCAATCTGCACGTTTTGAACGATGCTTTGATGGAAAAAGGACAGAAAATTTGCTTTATGGCAGAGTATTTTTTGCCGGATATGAACGTTCTTCGTCCGCTTGATTGCTTCTATGAGCTTCGCATCTTAACGCAAGCGGATTTTGCCGATCTATATCTCCCCGAATGGTCGAACGCCCTTTGCGAGGACAGAAAACACCTTGATGTGCTTGGCGTTGGTGCATATGACAAAGGAAAGCTTATCGGCCTTGCAGGCTGTTCAGCCGATTGTAATACGATGTGGCAAATTGGCATTGACGTGTTGCCGGAATATCGCAGACAAGGTATTGCCTCGGCTCTTACAAGTCGGCTTGCTGTCGAAATTCTTCGGCGCGGTAAGGTTCCGTTTTACTGTGCCGCGTGGTGTAATGTGAAGTCTGTTCGCAATGCGATAAAAAGCGGATTCCGTCCTGCATGGGTAGAAATGACGGCGAGACCGTGTGATACTGTCAATGAAATGAACAAATTAGAACTTGACGGAGGTTATGTATGCTTGAAAAAATGAGTAATTTCTTTGAGGCAAGACTTGACGGATACGATGAGCATATGCTGACCAACATCGAATGTGCAAGCGAGTTCTATCCTTTTACGGCAAAGCAATTACCGACCGCTGAAAACTGTCACATACTTGATTTAGGCTGCGGTACAGGATTGGAACTGCAAGAATATTATA
>JAZQXA010000124.1:0-3911 GCA_045632605.1 Candidatus Flemingiibacterium sp.
TGTTGTATAGTATCTGATATATAGCATCTCTGTCAGCCCAGACCATCATCTTATCGTGCTTGCAGTCGAACTCTACATCGAGATGCTTGGCGTCAATCTTCTGTTCAAACGATATCAGTATCAAGCGTGCCATTTCGCAGAGTTTGATACTCTATGGCGAGATAATAGTTATATTTATAGTAGTGTAATTATATCACAGATTCCCGGGAAAGTCAAGAACAATGCGCAAGTTCATTTATTATTCACCATTTGGTATTTAAATATTTACATTTGCCCAACAACTCTATGACAATTTTACCCCTGCTGCTCATCTTGAACGACCAAAAAAAGCTCCTCTTTCGCTATAACAGCAGAGGAGTTTTTCTGTTTATGCTTATCTGAACTTAACACCGTATTTCATAAATGACTTTTAATCTGAATTTATTTTAAAAATCATTGCCCGGTACTCTGTATTTGCCGGGTGAATATAAAGATACCCTGCTGTTTCCTCCCTAAGAGCGGAGAATCGCAGCAGGGTATTCAAATTTCATTGCGCTTCGATTTCGTCCTCGGCAGGTGCTTCCTCCACAGCTGCTTCGGCAGCCGCTGCAGCAAGCTCAACTTCCTTATTGTAAGCATCGATAACAGCCGCTTCAAGCTCACCTCTGAACTGTGCGTTAATGGGGTGAACAATGTCGCGATAAGTATTATCGGGGTTCTTTCTGCTGGGCATTACGATAAAGAACTTATCTCTTGCGTTGATAACCTTGATGTCATGCACCGCGAGCTGACCGTCAAAGGTTACAGAAATAATAGCCTTCATGGGGCCGTCGTCAAAAAGCTTTCTTACCTTAATATCCGTGATTACCATTTTTACTCCTCCGTTTTTGCCCGCGGAAAGCGTTAAACGCATAATGATGTGGTCGGGCTGACTTTATTCGTTATTTGGGATTGATTAATCCTGACTTTATTATACAATAAAATTGTGAAAATTATGCAAGGATTTTTTGAAATTTATAAGGCGGCAAAGAAAGTTTTTTATGAAGCACTTGCGTACCTTTTGTTACGCACTTTCGACTGTTTTATGAATAACGCAATTTTAAAGAGATTATTTCAAAAAAGACTTTTATTTTCCATGCAACTGTGATATAATTAATGTATATAAAGATTACACACAGGAGAAATAAGTATGTACACAAGCTATTCACTCTCACAGCTTGAAAATATATTCGCCGCAGAGCGTTCGGTTTATTTCATCGGAATCGGCGGAATCAGTATGTCATCACTTGCGCACATCGCAATCAAAATGGGAATGCGTGTCGGCGGCTATGACCGCACCCCGTCACATCTGACCGCATCCCTCGAAAAAGACGGTGCTGACGTTTATTATGAGCTTTCCCCGGAACATATCAAAAGCTACGATGTAATCGTTTACACAGCCGCAATATCACGTGACAATCCCGAGCTTTCGTATGCTATGCAGCTTGATTCCGAGGGTAAAAAATACTGCGTCTACCGTGCAGATTTCCTCGGCTACCTGATGAGCCACCACAAAAACCGTATCGGCGTTTCGGGTATGCACGGAAAGAGCACTGCCACCTCGATGATATCGCACATTTTCCTCGCCGCAGAGCTTGACCCGACAATCGTTTCCGGCGCTGAGCTTTCCGCAATCGGCGGCGCATACCGCCTCGGTTCACGGGAAAATTTTATTATGGAAGCATGCGAATATCAGGATTCGTTCCTTTCGTTCACACCGAATATCGCCGTGGTTCTGAACATCGACATGGACCACCCCGATTATTTTGCTGACCTTGAGCAGATAATAGGCTCATTTAAGCGTTATCTCAAAATAGCCGAGAACGGATATGCAGTCCTTAACGCAGACTGCGAAAATGTCCAACGTGCCGCAGAAGAATACACCGGCAAAAAAATCACATTCGGTATGGAGAGTAACGCCGATTTTACGGCAAATAATATCACATTCGACCACGGAAAAGCCGAATTTGACATAATCAAAAACGGTAATTTCTTCGCTCATGTAAAGCTCGGCGTCACCGGAAGACACAACATAATTAACGCCCTTGCCGCTGCCGCCGCCGCTGATATATGCGACGTACCGCCCGCCGCTATTGCAAGAGGTTTATCTGACTATAAAGGCGCAAAACGCCGCATGGAGCTTCGCGGAAATGTAACCGGACTCGCTTCAGGCGCAGAAGTGCCGCTTTATGACGACTACGCACATCATCCCACCGAGATAAAAGCAACTCTTTCGGGCGCACTTGAATGCGGATATAAGCGTGTATTCGTTGTATTCCAGCCGCACACATACTCCCGTACAAGCGAGCTGTTCAATGAATTTGCCGCTTCATTTGACGGTGTAAGTCTTATTCTCGCCGACATCTACGCCGCAAGAGAAACAAATGTGTCCGGGGTCAGCTCGGCGGCGCTTGCAGAGAAAATCGACGGTGCGGTATATCTGCCGTCAAACGAAGAAATCGCTGCTTATCTGCGTCGTGAGCTTCGTGATGGCGATATGCTGATAATTATGGGTGCAGGTGACATAATTAGGTTGGACGAACTTCTCCTCTCACCACTTGACAGCAAAACGAATTTGTGATATAATTAACAAAAAGAAAACACAAGGAGTGTTCCAAATGTCAAATATCTGGCACGATATTTCCCCCAAACGCATCACCCCCGAGGATTTCGTCTGTGTTGTCGAAATCTCAAAAGGAAGCAAGAAAAAGTACGAGCTTGACAAAGAAACCGGCTACATCATGCTCGACCGTATTCTCTATACGTCAACTCACTATCCGGCAAATTACGGATTCATTCCGCGCACCTACGGCGACGACCAAGACCCTCTCGATGTTCTCCTGCTCTGCTCCGAATCACTCGAACCGCTCTCACTCGTACGTGCGTATCCAATCGGTGTAATCTCCATGATAGACAACGGCAGAAACGATGAAAAAATTATTGCAATCCCGTTCTCCGACCCAACTTATAATCATTACACCAACATTGACCAGCTTCCAAAACACATCTTCGACGAAATGCAGCACTTCTTCAAGGTTTACAAAAACCTCGAAAACAAAGAAACCGCCGTCAACGAAGTCGCTGACCGCGATGCTGCTGTTAAAATAATCGAAGCGGCTATCAACAGCTATGTTGACAACTTCTGCAAATAATACACGCCCGACTGTATGTAAAATGCAGTCGGGTTTTTATGTGTGTGAATTTAGCATATAGGAGTTTTGAAGTGAATGGGAAACGAAGCGTATAGGAGATACGCGGCTTTCTTGAAAGAAAGCCTGGCAAAGAACTTTAATATACGCTTTCGCTTCACAGGTCGCTCGCACTCGCTTCGAAAGCCACAGAGTAAGTTGGGAACCCTCCTCGCTTCGGCTCCTCCGCCTCCGCTCGGTTTCCCAACGGCTCGATTGCGTAAAAGGGTAAGCTGTCACCCTCTCAATATACGTCCGTTTTAAAGTTAGTTTTTATGCCAAAATTGGCATTATTCTATCTACCCGGCAGGTGAAACGAGGAGTTTCGACAATCGAAGCCTCAAACATAAAGTTACTGCCTGCCGCAAACGCCAAAAATGTGGTTAAAGAAGCGGTAAGCCTTCGCGGTTGTTGGGATACTGAGGGAGCACGGAGGAGTGCGAGCGAGGCGGGCCCCGACTACCGAGAGCGTATCCTCGAAGCGCAATCGAACACTCTGTGAGCGAATGCGTATATTAAAGTTCTTTGCCAGGCTTTCTTTCAAGAAAGCCGCGTACCTCCTATACGCTTCGCTTACCATTCTTAACCGCTTCAACCGCCGCACGGATGTTCCAGCCGTGCTTGTCAAGAAGTTCACGGGCAGTATCTTCATCACATTCGAGAATAGAGCAAACAATACGAATTACACGCGCTTCGAGCTTTATA
>JAZQXA010000125.1:0-15000 GCA_045632605.1 Candidatus Flemingiibacterium sp.
TACAACCTTAATGTCTAAAACGGAAAAACATGGATTTTTCATTGCCGTAAGTCGGGAAAAAAGTGCAAAAAATCAAGCGGTTTATATATTGACAAATATTTTCTGCAATGATAAAATTATAGTTAGTAAAAAGCTGTCGGATGACAGATACTTTTGGAGGTATAATTTTATGCGTGAACTTAAACTCGAGGAGCTTTCGACAAAGCAAAAGCTCGGAATGGTTACAATAGCAACACTGTTTACATATCTCACTCCTGAAGAGCAGGAAGCTCAGATGGACTTTATCATTGAACTTGTGAAAGACCATTCTGTCGGAGCTGTGTGGGTGAACTATGATGCCGATCATCTTGACATCGCAAAATCAAAGATTGACAGAATAAAGGCTGCTGCCGATTATCCGATTCTTATCATGTGTGATGCGGAAAGCGGCTTCGGACACAATACTATCGGAAGACACAATCCTATCGGTATGGTTGACAGCGAGGAAGCCGCTTATATTTTCGGTAAAGTAACTGCCGTTGCCGCACGCGAGGTTGGATATAACGTAATCTGTAATCCGGTTCTCGATATGGCGAACACAAGAACTGCTTGCGGAACCAACATCCGCGGAATCGGAAGCGACAAGGAGCGCGTTACTGCGCTTGCAATCGCTGAGTCAAGGGGTATGCATGACGGAGGTGTTCTTTCCGTTGCCAAGCATTATCCCGGCGAGGGCTCCGACGGTTCAATCGATTCACATATGGCAGAAGCTTTTTCGACAAAGACCGCCGAAGAGCTGCTTGATTATAATCTTTATCCGTATCTTGCGCTCATGAAGGAGGGACTCCTCGACGGAATCATGACCCGTCACGAGCGTTACGCTATGATTGATCCAGACTATCCGGCAAGCCTTTCACAAAAGGTTATCAACGTCATACGCAATCAGGGATTTGACGGCTTTTCGATTACGGATGCTCTTGCTATGGACGGTATCGTATCGAATTTCGGAAAGGTTCGTTCGGTCGGTCTTTCTGTCGGAAACGGAAACGATATTTCGCTTGTATGGGACAAGGATCACCGTGTTGCTTATGAATCTATGTGTAAGTGCTACGAGGATGGAATTATATCCGACGAACGTCTTGACGATGCCGTAAGACATATTCTCGAAGCACAGCACAAGACGCTTGCAGAGCCGAAGTATACCGCGCTTACCGAAAAAGATCTTGCAGATTTTGATGCAATAAACCGCGACTCTGTTTTCGCAAAGGTTGATGATGGACTTTCCATCGCACTCCCTCGTGACAAAAAGCATTATTTTGTAATACTCACCGAAACGACGGTTGATATCAATAACCGTATTGATGTTGATACATTCAGCCGCGACTGGTACAGTCCGCTTGCAATATCCGATAAGTTAAAAGAGCTTTATCCAGACTCGGAGTTTACGATGATAAGCCAGTTCCCGAGCGCAAGTGAAAATATGCGCGTGCTCGGTGAATCGTACGGCTGCGATGATATTGTGTTTATCACGTTCTACAGAAGTGCGGCATATCTCGGCAGGGAAATGTTCACTCCCCGTATAATTTCCCTTATTGAAGCTCTTCAGGTAACAAACCGTATTTCGACGGTTGTTCACTACGGAAACCCGTACGTTTTCGAGGATATTCCGCATATTCCGCGTGTTATCATCGGAACCTGCTCACCGGCAAATAATCTTTATACGCTTGACGTTTTGGCTGGTGATTATCCGGCAAAGGGCAAGCTCACTTATGATGTGAAGTTCAAATAATAACTTAAAAAATATAGACAATCCCCTTCAAGCGGATATCTGAAAAGCAAAAGCTATCAGGACTGCTCAAAGGGGATTGTTTTAATTATCAGTCAAAATATTTTGGAACTACAGGCTTGTCGCTGCTTGCAGAATCAACAATCGCAAGGCAGGCGGCAATCGTGTTTGCTCCTTCCATGGCTGTGGTGCTTACGGGTTTATTGTTTACGATAATGTCATAGAATTCTGCGAATTCACCGAACATATTATGATTGTTAACTTCAACCGGCAGCATGGTTGCAAAAGAGTCCCCGTTTTCATCCATACGGAATAATGTTAGCTCAGGACTTGTGTTGTCAGTAATAATAGTGCCTTTTGTTCCGTAGAAAACCGAACGCATTGTGTAGCTGCGGCGGCAGCTTATGGAGCAGAAGACCTTTCCTATGACGTCATTTGGGAAACGCATAATAGCAATATGAGTATCGTCTATTGCGGTGATGTTTTTAAATGTTTTGTGCGTGCCAAAGGCTTCAATCAGAGTTGGATTTCCGGCAATCCAACGGAGCAAATCAACTGCATGACAGCCTCCGCCAACAATGCCGTAGCGAAGCGGATCCTGACGCCATGAGTGAACCCCGGTTAGAATCTTTTCATAGTCGTGGGCATATTCCGATTCAACAAAGGTGAGCTCTCCGATTTCACCGGCATCAATCAGTTCTTTGGCTTTTATAAAACCGGGAGTATAGCGGCAAACCTGGCCTACCATAAATTTTTTATCGCTCTTTTCGGCCGCTGCCACGATAGCTTCGATATCTTCACGTGTGAGAGCAAGCGGTTTTTCGCAAAGAACGTGTTTGCCGGCTGCGAGAGCATCTTCTGCCATCCGGCGGTGAAGCTGATCGGGGGAACCTATTATTACACAGTCAAGCTCTGTGTCTTTCAACATATCACGGTAATCGGTACACGTGTTCGGAACGCTGAACGTTTCTTTCATTTCTGAAAGAAGCTTCTCGTCAAGATCACAAATCCATGTGATGCGTGCATTTTCTGTTTTTGATACAGCTTCGGCGTGTAATTTGCCGATACTCAGACCAATAATTCCGACTGTAAGAGTTTTGTTGTTCATACGATATATTCCTTTCGATAGAGTTAATTTGCAAACGCAAAAACAAACTTTTGACGTCTATAATAGCCGTTTGTGTGTTTTGCGCATTGATTTTTTGATGTTTTTGTGATACAATATATTTGTATTGTGCAGAATAAACGGAGGATCTAACATAATGAGTCATATACCTTTCGCTGTCAAGAAATATTTCGAGATCGAAAATATATATTCTGTTTATTATTTCAATATTAATCAGGATTTCATTGAGGAACCCGAACACCATGACTTTTGGGAGCTGATTTATGCCGATTCCGGGAAGATTTATGTCTGTGCTGACGATGAAACAATATATCTTCGAGAGGGAGATGTTTTTATACATAAGCCAAATCAGAAGCACTCACTTCGGGGAGATAACCAGAATTCATCACGAATATTCATAACCTCATTTGAATGTCATTCACCTGAAATGTTGTTTTTTGTAAATAAACTGTTCCGTGCAAACGAACAAGACAGAAGTCTTATACATTCGATTATCTCAGCGGCAAAATCAACATTTGAGTGGATTGAAAATAAGCCTGAAATTCATCCTCTTGTAAAACTAAAAAATGCTTTCCCGGGAAATATGCAGGTTCTTTCAAATACAATTGAGCTTTTGCTGCTCGATATATATTCGCAAAAACAATCCCAAATAATCAGACCGTTTCTCTTTAAAGAGTTGTATGACGACCCTATTATAATTTCAGTTATCGATTTTCTCGACAATAGTATTTTCAGCGAGTTTACTACCGCAGATGTCGCGAAGAAACTTAATTTTAGTGTTTCGTATCTTTCTTCTTATTTTAAAAACCAAACTCACTATTCGATTACAGAATATTTTAATATGCTGAAGCTTGAAAAGGCGAAAATTCTTTTGAAGGAAGCGAACAAAAGTATTGCAGAGGTGTCACGGGAGCTTAATTATTGCGATCAGCATTATTTTTCGACAGTTTTTAAAAAATATATGAAGATGACTCCGATGGAGTATAAAAAAACAGTTTTAAAATCACGGTAACAGTCTTTTGGCAAGCGGAAGCGATTCCACTTGCCGTTTTTATTAATACCCAACCTTTTCCCAGCATTCAAACGGTGCAGCCAATTCTTCACTGATATATACCTGTGTTTTCTTTGTTTGAAGCATTGTGCTTGGAATATACGGAGTTATCGGTCCGTGAGTGCACAGACGGCTGGTCATCCTCTGCCATGAAGAGAAGGTTCCGCAGGTTGCAAGTGCGTGCACTTCAATCCGTTCTTTAGCGCGCATTACGTCGAGTGGACCGATAGTTGCGGCACATGGCGGCACATTTGCGATATCGCCCGATTGACCGAAGGTTCCGTTGAGTGAATTCTGCATAATTGTCATCGGATGCAGCTTTACAATCCGGGCGGGCTGATTCAGCCATTCTTCGATGTCGCCGCTTCCTATGAATTCCGGTATAGGATCGACGAATGCCATATGACCTGTCCATCCGGGCGAGGTTGAAGCAATATCGGCACCGGTACCCTCGGTTATATCATCGATAATTTTTGAATAATCCCTGATATTGGCATTGGTAGGGAAGTGAACATTTTCCATCTGCATACGAAGCTTTTTGTCAATCTGATAATATAAATATTTGATCATAGAGTGTGCAAAACCGGCTTCATAGGTTATGGGAGCAATATTGCCGTCCTGATCTGCCCACTCGTCCTCGGCGACAAGATGAACCTTTGAGCAGTCAACACCGAAATAGTTAATCAGTTGAGCCAGCGGAATATATGTATCGGGCTCAGGATTTCCGAGAATCATGGTAAACGGTTTCCCTGATTCAGATGCTTCCTTCAGGCGTGAAAACAGTGTTGCAATAAGGACAGGGTGCGGATTCATCATAACCTTGACGTTGAATTCCGGGTGCCACCACGGCTCTCTCTTTTCAAGTTCCTTGCCGGAAAGACTGCGAACATATTCGCAAATCTTCTTATCCTTAAACGGAACAAAGTCTGCAGGCATAAAATCAAATTTTTCAGCTGGATCGGTGATAAAATCTTTCATAAAATACTCCTTAACAGTTTATTTATTTTATTTGCTCACCGGCGAGGAACACCGATTTTACGTTAAATTCGGAGTCCACGAGGATGAGATTTGCTATGTTTCCCGGGGCTATTCTGCCGTGGTCGTTCATTTTTAGCAGTGTTGCCGGATTTGTCGATGCATATCTGAATACTTGACACAGTGATGCTCCGGTGTGAATCATCATATTCCGGCAGACACTGTCAAGAATCATTTTCGATCCGGCTATCTCACCGTTAGAATCAAAGTTAATATCATCTGCTCCTTCGTAAAGGTCATTTGCAGGGATTGGACCGTTATCAACAAAAGCATCCGAAATAAGTATCAAACGCCGGTCGCCCTTTATTTTTTTAATCAGGCGAAGCATATACGGTGACACATGAATTCCCACTTTGTCACAAATAAGCTCAGTATATATCTCATCGTTATATAATGCTGTTTCATCAACGCAGGCTGCACGGCATTCAGGGTATTTTTCGAGAGTGCCCGTTGCGTTCGTGTGATGAGTGGCAAGATTTAAACCGTACGGTATAAGTGCTTCAATTTGATTTGGTTCGGCTTCGCTGTGTCCTACCGAGAAAATTGCCGATGGGTCGAGTGATTTGACATCTATAATAAAATTTTTTATGTTTTCCCGTTCGGGGGCAACCACCCAAATTTTTGCAAAGCCGCTGGCGGCTTCGATGATTGGAATGTAATCTTCACGGCAGATTGGGTACCGCCATGGATTATTTTCACGGTTACAGCCGAATTTTGGATTCATGTATGGGGCCTCCATATAAAGTCCACGGAGATTCCTTGCTTTACCGAGAGCGGCTTTAAGTATATTTATCTGGTTAAGAAGCTCATTTTTTCCCGCGCTGAAATATAGTGCCGCAAGTACATCTGTTACACCGTGGGATAACAGTGTTTCGGAAACTTTTAGCGGATTTTCGGTGAAGAAGGTTTCACCGTCTGAATGGGTGTGAATATCAATAAGGCCCGGACCGAGATAAGCCCCGTTTGCATCAAAAACCTCGCTGTCACCGGTGTTGATTTTTTTACCGTAGTCTACTATTCTGCCGCTGTCAATGATAACTGTTCCATCCGGAATCATATGATCGGGCATGATAAGTGTAGCATTGATAATAGCTTTCATATGACCTCCATGTTTTTATTTATAAAAACAGATATATCAATGTATAGATATATTATACCTTACTTTTCGCTTGAAAAAGTTTGTAATATTATTGAATTTGTGTGTTTTTGAATTGTTTGAATGAAAATAAAAATCCTCTTGAAAATTATCTGAATTTATGTTATACTGTAAGTAATAAAATTTTACGGAGGTTTAGACCATGAAAACAATCAAGGCAATTGCGCTTACTCATGAACAGTTTGCACCGTTCGGACAGTTCTATAACTACGAAGCTCCGGACGGATATGCTCTTTGCGGTGAGCTTCACAAGTTTTATCCTGACCGCATATGCGCTGACAGCAATCATAGAATCGGATTTTCCCCGATTACAGTAAAGAAACCCGAAAAAATGATAATTACTCAGCAGGAATATCATACTACCACATGGGAAATGATTCTTCCTCTTGATGATGACATGATTATTCATGTTGCGCCTGCATCTGCCGGCACAGTTGTGACTGATCTCGTAAAGGCATTTATCGTGCCGAAGCACACACTTGTCAAAATAAATACGGCAATATGGCATCTTGCGCCTCTCCCGGCGACAAAGGATCAGCTTACTGCAATGATAATTCTTCCCGAGTGTACATATGCCAACGACTGCACTGTTGTAGACCTTAAACCGGAAGAACAGTTTGAAATTGTGCTTTAAAATAGTTATTAACAATGCGAAAGGCCACCGTTTTATGAAGTAAACGGTGGCTTTTTGTTGTAAATATTCTTTAAGACGGCTGTTCTTTTTGAAAACTTTTTGGCGTATGTATAGTGATTAAACTGCAGATACTGTTTATAGTTACAATACGGAGGTGAAAAAGATGGAACGCGGCGAAATGCCGGTGGGATTTGCTATGGCATTGGCGATGAATCCCGAGGCAACGCAGAAATTCTCGTTGATGGATGAAGAAAAAAAGCAGGAGATAATTGCAGGAACACATTCTGTCAATAGCCGGGATGAAATGCACCAATATGTTGATTCTATTGTAAAGGGGAAGATATGAGCGGGAATACCGTAAATGCTATTTGGACTGACACAGGAAAGTGTTGCAATTTTGCCTCTTTGAGACGGAATTTTATGTGCCTATAAACTCAAAAATTCAGGTGTTGACTGTATGGCTGCAGAGGCAACCGAAATATGCAAAGGTATCACACAAAACACAATGGCGAAGATTAACTTGCTCACGGCTTGATTTATGACAAAATTATACGCCGGTTTGGCGAAGAAAAAGCGAGACTTTATGCAGAGGCGCAGACAAAGCTGTGCGCTCAAACATAACCGAGCCGAGCACACTTGGGTTTGCCCTTGTCACGGATCACGTTTTTTCGCAAACGGACAGCTTATTGATAATCCGGAGACTGATGATAAAAAAACATAAGCAGCGAAGTTTAAGTCAATGCGTGGAAAGAGAAGGCGACCAATAAGGTTTACAGACAAATTTGCGTTAGTAAAGCATGAGCATCGGTTAAACCGATGCTCATGCTTTACCTGTTTATTAAAATGCAGTTTTTCACTACTTATCAACGTCGATAAGAACCTTAAAGGTCTTTTCACGTCGTTTATCAATCATATCAAGTACAGCCGGTATTTCCTCAAGCGAGAATCTATGGGAAATCATTCCTGCTGTCTTAACGACACCGCGGCTAATAAGGTCTATCATCTCTACATAATCAGTGGGAACATACATGGTTGTACCGTAGATCGAAAGCTCGTGCTGAACGAAGTCAGGAAGCTTTGGAATATTATACCCATTCTGAAGAACGCCGATAATTACGATTCGGGAGCCTCTGTGCGCTATGCTCAGGATATTGTTCATAACGGTTCCTTTTTCGCCAACACAGTCGTAATATACTGTGATTTTTTCTTCTCCGAGGCGTTTAAGACCTGCTGCGAGATCTTCTTTTGAAACATCTATTGTTCCGGTGGCGCCAAGCGACTCGGCAAGCTTCAGACGTTCCGCGTCCATATCGGCGATATAAACCTTTTTTGCACCGAGAGCAAAGCAGCTTTGCATACAGAAAATTCCGATTGGGCCAGCTCCGACTACAAGCACTTTATCAGCGCTTGTGGGATTTGCTCTCTTGGCACCGTGATATGCAACGCACGCCGGTTCAACCAATGCGGCATCGTCGATACTCATTTCATCCGGGATTTTTATTGCCATCTCCGACGAGATGCAGAAATAGTCACACATTGCGCCGTCTGCCTCTGCACCGGTACAGCGAAGCTTTTCGCAGAAATTGTATGTATGGGTTTTGCAGACATCGCATTCGCCGCATACGAGATGAGGAATTACGGTAACACGTTCACCTATTCTGTCTGATGAAACTCCTTCGCCGACTTCGGCGATAACCCCCGAAATTTCATGTCCCGGAACGAGGGGATAAGATACATAAGGGTGAAGACCGCGATAGATTGTGGGGTCAGAACCGCAAATGCCAATTCTTTTTACCGCTATTTTCACTTCGCCCTTTTGGGGAGTGGGCTGCTCGCATTCAACCAGCTTCATTTTGTAAGGAGCTTCCAAAACTATTTTTCTCATTTTAATTTTCTCCCAGCCTAATTTTTATGCGCCTCTTACAGCTTCAATTCCCATGAATTTACAGAACATGGCGAGAGCATCGGCAACCTTCGGGTCGTGGATGAGAACACCGTGGTGGATAACACCGACATCAATCATTTTCTGTTCCCAGTCTGCAACATCGTTCACTTTTATCCATGCGTAAGCACCGCGTGTCATTGGACCAATATTGACAGCTTCACCCGTTCCGTAGAACATACTGAACTTTCCGCCGTATTCAACCATGCGTGCGCAGGTTACGGGGCCATCCTTCATGCGGAATTCCATAGCACCGTGGCAGGTAGGGCTCCAAAGTCCAAGACGCTCGTTCATCATAAGATGCTTTTTGCAGTCGTCAGCACAAAGCTCACACGCCGCATTTCCGCAGTGCCATGCAAGCCATACGTTAGGCTCGGTGGGATGTAGGTCTGTCCAGTCGATAAAGTCTGCAGGGGTTTGACCGAGAGCGCATCCGTTGAGAATATGCATAGTAACAGCGCCCATAGTATCGACTTCACAACCTACGGAATATCCCTGAGAATTCAGTCGCGAGAATGTGGAGCAAGCGGCGATATTATATTTGTGCTGAAGAGTTTCCCAGCAGCTTGAAGCGATAATCTTGCAGTGGTGCTCCTCGGCGAGCTTTATGAGAGTCAGCTCAAAACGAGCCTGATTGATAATGGCATTGGGAATTTCATCAGAGAGGATATCGGCACCGTTTCTTATTTCGTTCGCAACCCTGATTACGTCGGGATCATCGGGTGTAATCGCGTCCATATATTCATACGCTGTTGCAAGATCGACCGGAACAACTGTCTGTGCAAATTTGTTCATCAAATCCTCTTCGCTGTAAAACTGGGACTCGAACTTGGTCGGTCTTACGCCGACCTGAAGAATACGAGCACCAACAAAGTTGGAAATTGCGTTGCAGGCACGGGTAAAGCTTTCCACCTTTTCGCTGAAGATTGAATCTTCTGGGTTACAGGTGATGATATGTTCAAATTTAAAGCCGCGGCGGCGAAGAGCAGAGCAGGTCATAAACTGACCGCACCATGTATCGGTTGCACGGTTACCGTATTCGGAATAAGGTCCGCTTTTGGTTGCAAAGTGAAGTACGGGAATGTCACGGCGCATCTTCGACATGAGCGCGCTTACTGCGATTTCAAGACCAAAGTTCATGTTTCCGATGATAATGCCCTGAACATTTTCCTTTAAGAAAAACTCGGCGGTTTTGATGCCCTCATCAACAGAACCAACGCAGCCGTCCTCGGTGAGCTCCTCGGACGGAACTACAATTTCAAGTCCGGGAATTTTTTTGAATGCTTCAAGGCAGCGAGCACGCATTTTTCCTGCCCATTTACCAGTATACTGGTTTCCGTCCCATGATTCCCACGTTGAAGGTACAAATCCTATTTTTACTGTTTGCATGATAGTATCTCCTTATATTATAAAAATTTTATAGTATCAAATATTGTATTATGTATGCTGTTATATTAGTTTTCACAGCACATTAACGTTTCATCTCCGTCGAGAATCCTATAGGTTATTTCAAAAGTTCTGCTTTCGCCGGGATTAAGGGTTATTATACTGCCTGACTGCTTACTTTTTGAATAGCCCTGAGGGAGTGCGGTGCATGGTTCGATTCCCACAACATATTCCTTTGTGTTAAGCATTTTCCACTCGTTGAGAAAAGGAAGCTGATTCTTATTGTAGCAAAGCTCAATGCCTAACTGGAGCTTGTTATTAATAAATGCAACATTTACATTACCGTCTGAATCGGGGGTCAGGTCTATAGAGTAGCACCGCTCGCCAATATCCTGCACGGGGTTTCCGAATGTAAATGCCTCTTTGATTTCTGCGGCAGCTTCATCACTTAACGGTACAATTTTATTTGAATCACACACAAGTTTTGCCCCATCGTCAAGGAGCGGATAACCTATATTAATGTGATATAGAAGCATTATATCCTGCGGTGATGCTGCTCTGTTTGTTACGGTATCGGAAATAGTGAATTCATTTTTTCCGAAGGCGGTACTGATTTCTCTTCTCAGTGTCAGAGATTCTCCGTGGAGAATACCCTCTTTCATCACTCCGGAAACCTTCATTTTGTATTCACCGTCTTCAAAATCCTCGAACAGGGAAACCTGCTCTGCAGCGGCATTTGAAATTCTGCCGTGAAGTCCGTACTCACGTTTGCCGATTACCGGGTGTTCAACATACTCCGGACCGCCTACGTTAAGAAGTCCGCAAGTGGTAAGTCCTCCTGCAAAGAAACTATGGAGCCAGTTCATTCCTGCGCTTTCATAATATGCCGGGGAAACAATGCCGGTCTTTGACATATAGCTGATGGGGACACCTCTGTATGAAATCCATGCAATATCCATGCCGCGACCCGGAAGTACCGTAAGCTCAAGCCCCGAACCGGTATGAATTTCAACTGCTTCGATCCCTTTTGCCTTACCTTCGGTAAATTCATAACGTCGAAGTCCGGCTATCTGGGATATATCTCCCACCTTTAAAAAATCCGCATTTTTATAATCCCAGTATTTCATAGCTCAATAGCCCTCTTTTCTTTGTGCGATTTCAGCGCGGCACTCAAAAGATTATGCGAAAGCTCGGTTTCCTCCGGCGTAAAACAGCCGAATTCCACCGGCTCACCGCAGACTTCCTTAATAAACGAACACCACATCTGAAGAATGGAGTCGGTAAAACCAAACTCAAAAATTCCGCCCGTAACGGTTTTGAACTGCGGCTTATAGCCTACATTCAGCTTACACCAAGCCTGCTCCTTGCCGACAGCTTGAGTATATGAAAATACGTTGGGATCACTGCTTGAAAACTTTGCGGAGCACTCAAGTCCGTAAACTTCTATGAACCATTCATTCGTTGAGCCGGGGGACATTCGCTTGGTTTCAAGAAACATGGGGAAGGTATTGCCTTTTGTATCTGCCGTGTCGCAAACAAGTGTGGCATTGTCCCAGGTTTTGCAGGGAACCATGCCGCCCTTGCCATCCGGTCGCTCCTTAACAATATCCGAAAGCACTGCATAGACATTCAGCGGCTTCCAGCCCATATGGAAAGGGATATGTTGAGTGTGTATTCCGAGATCACCCATACATCCGTATTCTCCGTTAATCTCAATCGTACGCTTCCAGTTTATCGGCTTGTTAATATCCATATCACTGCTGTGATTGAAACCTGCGTGAACCTCGAGAATCTTGCCGAAACGGTTTTCGCGTATCCAGCGTATCAGCTCCTGGCAGGCAGGGAAGAACGGAAACTCGCTTGCGCAGCGTATAACAGTTCCGGGATTTTCGCGAATTGCTTCAATAATCTGTTCGTTTGCGGCTTTATCTATGCCAAACGGCTTCTCGCCCAAAAGATGCTTGCCTGCTTTTATTATGTCACTGTATACCTTCCCGTGAAGGTTATGCGGAAGCGCACAGTATATTGCGTCGATATCATCTTTGCCGAGAAGCTCCGTGTAGTCGGATGTGACATATTTAACGGTGTCAAAATTCTCCACAAACCATGCCAGTGCATCTTTGTTGAAGTCACAAACGCCAACGATTTCCGGTAGGGCAACATCTTCAGTCAGATGACACCACCGTGAAACGGCAGAACCGAATTCGCGTCCCATAAGTCCGCATCCGATAATTCCAAATCTGATTTTCTTTTTCATAATTCCCCCATTTTTATTCTAAAAAGTTTTTGATTGTACCGTATAGGCTCATGTATTTTAAGAATAATTCACGGTACTGCGCATGGCGCTTACTGTTGGGATAAAATACTTTTTCCGAGCGAACAAGCACATCCGCTGCTTCTTCAAAGCTCTTGTAAACTCCCATTGCTGTGCCGCCAAGTATAGCAGTACCCACAGTGCCTGTTTGTGAATTAGTAAGGCGCTCAACAGGTATACCGAGAATATCTGCTTTCAGAGATAGTATTTCGTCGTCCCTTGACATACCGCCTGAAGCCACAAGCCGTTCGACTTTAAATCCCGCGTTTTTAAGGCACGTAAGATTGATAAGCATTTCGTAGTTAAGTCCTTCGAGAATACCCTTTGTAAGCATTCCTCTTGTAGTGCCTAGCTTTAGACCGATGACAGCACCTACAGATGTATCGTCCATATACGGAGTCGCGGCACCTGCGAAATGGGGAAGTACGAATAACTCTGACGGAATGTCAGGCATTTCTGAAATCAGTTCGCGGTAGCTGTTGCCTGAAATTATATTGTTATACCACTTAAAAAGGCTTCCTGCCGTCCGGTTAAAGGCATATGTAACATATAATCCGGTAACAATATACGGCACACAAACAAGGTTTGAGTTTTTCATAGTATCATTTATCATACAGGAATCGAATACCGGTACTATACACTCATTTGAACCCATTCCGTCGAGCGCAATGCCGCTTTTCAGTATGCCTGCACCAAGTGCCGCACACGGCTGGTCATGTCCCCCGGCGAGCAGCACAACGTTGTTTGGAAGATTTGCCTCTTCTGTGATTCGCTTGTCTATTTTACCAACGGGAGTTCCTGAAGCTACCGGCATATTAAGAAGCTCCGTATCAATTCCGGCACATTCTAATATTTCTGATGACCAGCATTTTTTATTTACGTCGAACATCAGCGTCCTTGCGGCAAGTGAATAATCTGTGTGATATTCCGCGCCGAGCATGATGAGAATGAAATCTGCGAACATACACATATGTTTTGCTTTTTCGTAAATCTCCGGCTTATGTTCCTTTATCCAAAGTAACTTGGGTAGGGAATACATCGCATCGGGCACTGTTCCGGTGATTTTATATATCTCATCTTTCCCGAGCTTTTCCGAAAGCGCAGCAAGCTGTTCGCCGCCGCGTTTATCTTCATACGAAATGGATTCCGATATAACCTGACGGTCTTTGTCAAGCAGCACAAACATTTCACCGAATGAGGTAACGCTGACTGTTTTCAGTTCGGAAAGGTCGTTTTCTGACGAAAGCTTTTTGATTGTATCTAATACGCTTTGATATACGGTTTTCGGGTCAAGCTCACAGCCTGCGGATGTATATGTAAAAGAATACTCTTTCGATGCAAAGCAAACAACTGTGCCTTCCTCGTTTATGACAGAGGTTTTGCATCCCGAGCTTCCAACGTCAATACCCATAAATAACATAAAATCACCACCATTATTAATTGTAATCATTATATCATATTTTTTACAAAGTTTTCATTGACAATTGTGCAAAAAACATGATATAATCATCATAGCAAATACATGGTGGTGATTATAATGACAAACGATATTACAATCGGAGCAATAAATCCATTTTCAGTTAACGTAAATAAGCTGAATATAACAAAAACTTCTCCGGCGAGATACAGTGCGCCGCACATTCACGATATGTGTGAGATATATGTAAATCTTACAGGGAATGTTTCCTTTATCGTGGAAAAAAATGTTTATGATATACGTCCGGGCGATATAATAATAACTAAACCGTATGAATATCATCACTGTAAATATAACGATGACAGTGACCATCTTCACTATTGGATAATGTTCTCCCCTCATGAAAATCCCGGACTGTTTGATTTCTTCTTGGAACGTGAGCGGGGTACATGCAATTTTATCCGTCTTCCCCCGGATATACTTGACAAATTTTTAGCTTTGTGCGAGAAAATAACCTTAATAAATCCCACACATCGCGCTACAGCAATTTCACTTTTTTTTGAGATAATATCATATATAGCAAAGGGACTTGCACGGTATAATATAAATGAAGCAAACCAGAATCTGCCTCAGGAGCT
Source organism: Candidatus Flemingiibacterium sp. (assembly GCA_045632605.1). Lineage (GTDB taxonomy): Bacteria > Bacillota > Clostridia > Oscillospirales > CAG-272 > Flemingiibacterium. The sequence continues at coordinate 14,465 of JAZQXA010000125.1, forward strand.
GACAGATATTTTAAGTTATATTAACAAGAACTATGCATTAATAAAAAACATAAACGAATTGTCTTCTGCTTTTCATATAAGCATTACTACTCTGGAGCGATATTTTAAAAAATATCTTTCAATAACGCCGAAGCGATATCTTGAAGATAAAAAGCTAACCTGCGCGTGTATGTTGTTAAGACAAAATTTCAGTGTGACCGATGCGTGCTATGAAAGCGGTTTTGACGATTATTCCCACTTTATTACGATATTTAAAAAAAGCTTCCAGGTAACGCCGCTTAAATATAAGAAAAATATACTTAATTCCTGATTTATTTATAAAATCAAAGTTGAATCCGGAGATGAAAGCGGAGATTGCAGAGATGAAAAAAGCGGCGAATGCGTAAAAGAGAAGGGCGACCATGCGGTCGCCCTTCAATATTTGCGTTGGGGTAAACAAAGAAAAATGGATTCGATATTGTGCTCTATTCAGAAATTTCTTGTGATTATAAGTGCACGTTTTCTTGGTCGAGGCCAAATTCAGCAGAATCATACCC
>JAZQXA010000126.1:0-6441 GCA_045632605.1 Candidatus Flemingiibacterium sp.
ATGTGACGGCATGATAGTCGGTTCACCCGTACATTATGCAGGCGCATCGGGACAGGTTACAAGCTTTCTCGGAAGAATGTTTTACAGCGGCGGAGGTAAACTGCAGGGAAAACCCGGAGCGGCGGTCGTTTCCTGCCGCAGAGGCGGTGCTTCGGCGGCATTCGAGTCGCTTAACAAGTTCTTCCAGATAAACAATATGCCGCTTGTCACCTCGCAGTACTGGAATTCGGTACACGGCAATACCCCTGAAGAAGTAAAGCAGGACCTCGAGGGACTTCAGGTAATGCGTGCGCTCGGCGATAACATGGCGTGGTTACTCAAATCCATTGCCGCAGGAAAAGAAAACGGTGTCAAATATCCCGAAAGAGAAGCAAAGGCAAGAACTAATTTTATAAGATAAAATCGGCATATATTGATTTTTTCGCCGAAATGCGGTAAAATAATATATGTATTGTATTCTCAAAAACAAGGAGATTATTTATGTATTACCGTCAGGGACTTCTTGATAAACTTGACCGAAAATTCGGCAAATATGCAATAAAAAATTTGATGATGATTCTCGTCGGCGCAATGGGAATTGTTTATGTTATGGATTTTATGTTCATGTCTGCGATGGACGTTTCGCTCTGGTCAAGGCTCAATTTTGACCGTACGGCAATAATGAACGGCGAGGTATGGCGAATCGTAACATTCCTTTTTCTGCCGCCATCTTCCTCGGGAATCTTGTGGACGATAATCTCTCTGTATTTTTACTGGTTTGTTGGCTCTGCGCTTGAGGAAAAATGGGGAGCTTTCGGTTTTAACGCTTACTATCTTCTCGGCGCACTCGGCGCAATAACATTGGGCTTCGTTACCGGATATGCGACTAATACTTATCTGAATTTAACGCTGTTCATAGCGTTTGCACTGCTTTATCCAAGGTATGAGCTTCGCATATTTTTCCTCGTTCCGCTTGAAGCGCGATGGATCGCGCTTCTCGATATTATTCTGCTTGCGTGGATGTTCATAAATATCGGTTGGTTTGGGCGTTTTGCTCTAATTATAGCGATAATAAATCTTCTTATCTTCTTCACACCGCATCTTATTGATAACATTAAATCTATTTACCGACGTATAAAGTGGAAACGGAATTTTAAATGAATTTTAAAGCTGTCTTTTTATTTGAGAAGACAGCTTTTTTGTAATTCCGACTTGCAATAAATCTAATAATTACATCTTTACATTTAAAAATATTTGTGCTATACTATAATATACGAACAAATTTTCTGTGAGGTGCCGACGATGGACAGATTTAAGCTGCATTCACCGTATAAACCGACCGGTGACCAGCCGGATGCTATAGATAGGCTTGCCGCTGGGGTTGAAGCTGGGATGAAAAATCAGACCCTGCTTGGCGTTACCGGCTCGGGCAAGACTTTTACAATGGCGAATATTATTGCGAAGGTCAACCGTCCGACGTTGGTGCTTGCGCACAATAAAACCCTTGCGGCACAGCTTTGCTCGGAGTTTCGTGAGTTCTTTCCCGAAAACGCGGTCGAATTTTTTGTTTCGTACTACGACTATTATCAGCCGGAGGCGTATATTCCCGGAAAGGATATGTATATCGAAAAGGACAGCTCGGTAAACGATGAAATTGATATGCTCCGTCACAGTGCGACGAGCTCACTTTTTGAAAGACGGGATGTCATAATCGTGTCGAGCGTATCTTGCATATATTCGCTCGGTGACCCGGCGGAATATCAGTCGATGCTGATAGCTCTCCGTCCGGGAATGATTATGGAAAGGGACGAGCTTACGAAGCGGCTTATTTCCATGTCATATGATAGAAATGACATGAATTTTGTGCGTGACAAATTCCGTGTACGCGGAGATGTTGTTGAAATACGTCCGGCTTCAAGCGGAGACAAGGCGATACGGGTTGAATTTTTCGGCGACGAGATTGAGCGTGTGTCCGAGATAAACACGGTTACAGGTGAGCTGCTTCGCACACTTTCTTATGTGGCGATATACCCTGCAACGCATTATGCTGTGTCGGATGAACGCCGTGAAGCGGCACTTCGCGAGATAGAGGATGAGCTTGTGGAGAGAGTGGATTTCTTCCGTTCGCAGAATAAACTGCTCGAAGCACAGCGAATTGAGGAGCGTACGAGATATGACCTCGAAATGTTACGCGAGATAGGCTTCTGCTCGGGTGTTGAAAACTATTCGAGAGTTATGGCAGGACGTGAACCCGGCTCGACTCCGTATACACTTCTCGACTATTTCCCGAAGGATTTTCTTCTGTTTGTCGATGAGTCGCACGTTACGCTTCCGCAGGTTAAGGGAATGAGCGGCGGTGACAGAGCAAGAAAGAAAAATCTTGTTGAATTTGGTTTCAGACTGCCGTCTGCATTTGATAACCGTCCGCTGTTTTTTGATGAATTTGAATCGAAGATTAATCAGGCGATATATGTCAGTGCAACGCCGGCGGAATATGAAAAAAACCGTTCGGAGCAGACAGTTGAGCAGATTATACGCCCGACGGGACTTCTTGACCCCGAGGTTGAAGTCAGACCGATTGAGGGACAGATTGACGACCTTATCGGCGAGATACACGCGAGGGTGGAACGCGGTGAGAGAGTGCTTGTTACCACTCTCACGAAGAAGATGGCAGAAGACCTTACCGAATATCTTGAAATGAATCTTATAAAGGTCAAGTATATCCATCACAATGTCGAAACAATGGAGCGAAGCGAAATAATTCGCGACCTGCGACTTGGTGTATTTGACGTGCTTGTGGGAATCAATCTTCTCAGAGAGGGACTTGACATTCCCGAAGTATCGCTTGTTGCCATACTCGATGCGGACAAGGAGGGCTTCCTGCGCTCGGAAACCTCGCTTATACAGACGATAGGACGTGCCGCACGAAATGCGGACGGCAAGGTTATCATGTATGCCGATTCGGTTACAGCTTCGATGCAGGCAGCAATCGACGAAACCAACCGCCGACGTGAGCTTCAGCGGGCATACAACGATGCAAACGGTATCACACCGCAGACAATAAAAAAGAGCGTACGCGACCTTATCGAAATCGGAAAAAAAGAGGCGGAAGCTGCACCGGAAAAGAAATACAAGGATGCGCTGCGTGACAAAAAGAAGCTGTCGTCAAGCGAAAAGACGGCACTTATTGAGGAGCTTACCGCAGAAATGAAAGCAGCGGCGAAGAAGCTTGAATTTGAGCGTGCGGCATATCTGCGAGATAAGATTAAAAATTTACAGGGTATATAACCCTATTGGGAGATAAAAAATGGCAGATTTGGTGATGCGCGGTGTGCGCGTACACAACTTAAAGGATATTGACCTGACGATTCCGCGTGACAAGCTTGTTGTGTTCACGGGGCTTTCCGGCTCGGGAAAATCATCACTCGCGTTTGACACGATATACGCGGAGGGCCACAGACGCTTTGTTGAATCGTTGTCGAGCTATGCGAGAATGTTCCTCGGTCAGCTTGATAAGCCTGACCTTGATTCAATTGAGGGGCTTTCTCCGGCTATTTCGATTGACCAGAAAACTACGTCGAAAAATCCCCGTTCGACCGTCGGAACGGTGACGGAAATATACGATTATCTGCGCCTTTTATATGCAAGAATCGGTATACCCCACTGTCCCGTGTGCGGCAAGGAGATTCGTCAGCAGACGGTTGACCAGATAATAGACAAAATCATGACTCTTCCCGAGGGGACACGATTCATGATACTTGCTCCGATGGTACGCGGAAAAAAGGGTATGCATGAAAAAATTTTCGAGGATGCGAAAAAAAGCGGTTATGTCCGAGTTCGTGTTGACGGGGCAATGTATGACCTTGGTGAGGAAATAAAGCTTGACAAGAATATTAAACATACTGTCGAAATCGTTGTTGACCGTCTTGTAAGGCGTGAGGATGTTCGCTCCCGTCTTGCCGATTCGGTTGAAACCGCACTTGCGCTGACCGAGGGAAATCTCATTGTTTCAATCGTGCTTCGCGACGGTGAGGTTTTCGACGGCGATACTGAAATTTCATTTTCACAAAGCTACGCTTGTGAGGAACACGGTATCAGTATCGGGGAATTGTCGCCGAGAATGTTTTCGTTCAATAACCCGTTCGGTGCGTGCGAAAAATGTGCCGGACTCGGCGAGATGCGTATCGTTTCGGCGGATAAGGTCATACCCGACAAGTCGCTTTCGCTTCGCGAGGGGGCAGTTCAGGTAAACGGCTTCAAGTCGCTTGACGAGGAAAGCTGGAACGGACCGTTATTCGAAGCGGTTGCCGAAAGATACGGCTTTACGCTTGATATGCCGCTTGACGAATATTCGGACAAGCAGCTTAAAGCATTGCTTTACGGAACCGGCAACGAGGTTTATGAAATAACGCGCTTCTGGGAAGGTGCAGCAAAGCATCAGCGAGTCAAGTTTGACGGTGTTATCGGCATTATTCAGCAGCGCTTTGACCAGTCACAGCATGAATATTATGAGGAATTTATCGAGGATATTCCGTGTCCCGAATGTCATGGAAAACGCCTCAATCCCATATCCCTTGCGGTTACTGTCGGTGGTATCGGTATTGACGATTTCTGCCGTATGTCGGTTACAAAAGCACTCGAATTTGTAAATTCGCTGACCTTTACCGACATGGAAATGGCTATAGCAAAGGAGATAATCAAGGAGATAAAATCAAGACTCGGATTTCTTGAAAGTGTCGGTCTTGATTACCTGACTCTCGCACGAAAGGCAGGTACACTTTCCGGCGGTGAGGCACAGAGAATCAGGCTTGCAACGCAGATAGGTTCTTCACTTATGGGCGTGCTTTATATTCTTGACGAGCCGAGTATCGGTCTGCATCAGCGCGATAATTCCAAGCTTATTGCAACACTAAAACGCCTACGTGATGCCGGAAACAGTCTTATCGTTGTCGAGCACGACGAGGAAACGATGGAAGCCTCGGATTACATTGTCGATATTGGCCCCGGCGCAGGTATACACGGCGGTCATATCGTTGCGGCAGGTACACCGGACGAAATAAAAGCTCATCCAACGTCAATTACCGGAGCATATTTATCGGGACGTGAAAAGATTGAAGTTCCTGCATTAAGACGCGCCGGAAACGGCAAACAGCTTAAAATCATCGGTGCGACGCAGAATAATCTCAAAAACATTGATGTTTCAGTGCCTCTCGGACTTTTCTGCTGTGTAACGGGGGTTTCCGGCTCGGGTAAGTCCTCGCTCGTTAATTCGATTCTTTATCAGACACTTGCACACGAGCTTAACCGTGCCCACACATATCCCGGTAAGCACAAAAAAATCGAAGGTATTGAAAATCTCGACAAGATAATTGCAATCGACCAAAGCCCAATCGGACGTACACCGCGTTCAAATCCGGCGACATACACGGGACTCTTCACCGACATCCGTGAGCTTTTTGCGAAGACAACGGATGCAAAGATGCGTGGCTACAGTGCCGGACGTTTTTCATTCAATGTCAAAGGCGGACGGTGTGAGGCGTGTGAGGGTGACGGCGTTAAATGTATTGAAATGCATTTTTTACCTGATGTTTATGTCACTTGCGATGCCTGCAAGGGTAAGCGTTACAACCGCGATACGCTTGAAGTCAAGTATAAGGGGAAGAATATTTCCGATGTTCTCGAAATGACTGTTGAGGAGGGACTTGAATTTTTCAAGGACTTACCCAGACTTGCCAAAAAGCTGCAGACACTTTTCGATGTCGGACTTGGATACATTAAAATCGGTCAGTCATCGACCACTCTGTCCGGCGGCGAAGCACAGCGAGTAAAGCTCGCAACAGAGCTTGCCAAGCGTTCAACCGGAAAGACTATTTATATCCTCGACGAGCCGACAACGGGACTTCATATGGCTGATGTAAAGAAGCTGATTGAGGTATTACAGCGGCTTGTTGACGGGGGAAATACGGTGCTTGTTATCGAGCACAATCTCGACATGATAAAAACTGCCGACTATATTATCGACCTCGGTCCCGAGGGCGGTGACGGCGGCGGTGAGATTATAGCGGTCGGTACACCCGAGGAGGTTTCCGAGTGCGAAAAGTCGTACACGGGTCAGTATCTCAAGAAGATGCTTGGAAAGAAACGTAAATAAATGCAAAAAGCCGCTGGTCAAAAAGGCCGGCGGCTTTGATATTGTAGCGAGTGATGGGAATCGAGTAGCCACAAGAGCAAATGCGAGGGCATTTGCTCTACAAGAATGCTGACGCATTCTTGAGGCGGACTTCTCAGTCACACCAATACGCTGGAAAACAAAAATACCGCAGGATGACCTGCGGCATTTTTTTTGGAGCGAGTGATGGGAATCGAACCCACGCGACCAGCTTGGAAGGCTGGAATTCTACCATTGAACTACACTCGCATCTTCTTGGTACTCATATATAATACCACAATTCAAAGCGTTTG
>JAZQXA010000127.1:0-19669 GCA_045632605.1 Candidatus Flemingiibacterium sp.
TCCAGGTAGTCATCCTCAAACTTCTGTGCCTTTTTGTCGCCGGTTACAGAATCGCCAACGTCGCCGAGATATGCATATGCGCTGATAGCACCGGTTTCACGGCAGAGCGAAATATATTCGGTAACATCGGGGCATTCGTCAGTTGCGTCAATGTAGATTTTTTCGACGAGATTACTCTTGAGTGCACCGAGAATGTCGTACTCGTAGAACTGCGGAGTTTTATCACCGTCTGCAATCTGTGCACGAACCTTTGCCGAGAGAGCAAGTCCCATATCGTTTTCGAGGAATGCTAAAACCTCTGCCGGAGTGGGATAACGCTCGGTCAGCTTCTTTGTCAGCGCAAAGAGCACGTGACGCTCGGTAACGGAACCGCCTTCCCAGGAGTTGGAGAGGGGAAGTACGTCTTTCTTGAAGTCGATAGACACGCCGTAGGGAGCCATAACTTCATTTATCTTTCTGCACATTTTGAGGTTGCGCAGATTACGGCGGCGGCGGTATACTTCGAAAAATCCGTCAAAAAGGTCAATCATCTGATGTGGAATACCGTGTATTGCCGCATATGCAACTGAAATTTGGTCTGGGTTATTGATACGCTTGCCGTTAAGAGCAGTGCCGCTCATGTTGATACGGCATTCTGCACCGACGGTTACGGGCATACCGATAATTGCACCTGCTTCAATAAATTCCTTTGCACCCGAAACGGAATCATGGTCCATAATTCCGGCTGTCCCGAGACCGTTCTGCCATGCAAGGTAGAGTGCCTTTGTCGGAGAATAGGGCGAGAACGAATATGTTGTGTGAATGTGGTTATTTACGAACGTCGTTTTTTCGGGAGTGGGGAGCTCACCATTATCGGTGAGTGCCTTTATCTCACGGAGAGCCGCAAGGCGTTCTTCTTTTGTGTCAGCGTTAAGCTGTTCAATGAGCTTTTCGATAGACATTATTTTTTGTCCTTTCGGTTTTTATTACTTAAGCATTACCTGTCCGCCGGTTACGGGGATAGCCTGTCCGGTTTCGTATTCCTGCTCGATTATGTAGAGGATTGCACGGGCAACGTCCTTAATTTCACAGCCTCTGTTGAGCGGAACCTTTGCTTCATAGAAGCGGCGGACATCATCAACAGTCTTTGCGCCGGGAACCTTACCTGCGTTAAGGTACTGTACAAAAAGTCCCTTTTCGGGGTCGCTCCAAAGCGGACCGTTTAAGAAGTTACCGGGGCAGATTGCATTTACCTTGATGCCGAAAGGTGCAAGCTCAAGTGCAAACGATTCGGTAAGACCGATTCCGCCGAACTTACTTCCCGCATAAGCGAAGTTCTTGTTAGAGCCTTCAAGACCGGATTTGGAGTTGATTTCAATAATGTCGGAGAGATAATCGGGGCAGACCTTGCGCTGGAGCTTCATTACGGAAGAAGCGTATTTTGCGCAGAGGAAATATGCGGTGTAGTTTACAGCCGCAACAAGCTCGAAGTTCGCCTTGGTCATTTCTTCGAGGCTGCCTGCACGAACGATACCTGCGTTGTTTACAAATACGTCGAGTCCGCCGAATTCTGCAACACAAGCCTCAACCATGGCTTCAACACTTGCTTCGTCGGATACGTTTGCGCCAACGGAAATTGCCGCATTTGTGCCATAAGCCGCACACAGCTCCTCAGCAGTAGCCTTTGCGCCATCTGCGTTCATGTCAGCAACAACAACGTGTGCGCCTTCACGAGCCATATGCTCTGCGATACCCTTACCGAAGCCCTGTGCGCTTCCGGTAACGATTGCTATTTTACCGTCAAGGCGGCGGTTTGCCGGCTCTGTTACGTTGATTCTGAAAATACCAAGACCGTCAACAAATGCGGCTGTCGGATTTGCGCCGTTTGCTTTTACATAAGCGTCAAATGCTGCTTTGATGCCGTCGATGCTTTCATCGGTGATAGCAAGCGCACCTGCTGTGCACTTTTCGCAGTATTCGGCAGAAAATTTTACAGTGCAGCACTTGTCCCCTTTGCTGAGCATACGGAGCACTGGAGCAATGGCGCTGACACGAGCCTGAATTTCGTTTGACATAGTGATTCTCCTTATGAATTAAGATTATTATGAATCAAAGCGGAACGTGTAGGTTCCGCTTTGACATCTTTAAATTTAGATAGCCTTTGCGTTTGCGAGGAGATATTTTTCTGCCTCTGCACACCAGAGTCCGTTGTTAGCCGCACAGATGCGTGCAAGCTCTGCAAATAGAGGATCTGTCTTTCCGAGCTCTGCGAAGTCTGCGATTGCAGTCATGGGCAGAGAAATGTTTGTGTAGCAAAGCTTCTTGCCGCCGGGGATCTTGTCAAGGTCAATTGTTGCCTGAGGAACAGCGTCAAGACCGCAGATATGTGTAATCATAGCTGCAGGATTGATGAGGCCTTCTTCCATCATTGAGATTGCCTCGCGCATATCATCTGTGTTACCGCCGCTGGTGCCGACGATATGAGTCGATGCGTAGTGTACGTTATAGAAGTTGAACATAGCGGAGAAGTCGGTCTTTGTCGGGCCGGCGAAGAAGTTAAGGCATCCGTCCTTACCGAGAATAGCGTCACCCTGCTCAACAACCGGCTTTACAGGAGCGAATACGAATACATCGTCGTATCCGTTCGGGGAGAGACTCTTTAAGTATGCGGTGGAATCTTCATACTTTGCGGTGTTTACATACATGAGCTTAACGCCGTTCTTTGCCGCCTTTTCAACGGTAACCATCTCTGCCGCACGTGCAAGACGTGCTTCGTCGATGTCGGTTACAACGAGCATGGACGGACGGCGGTCACAGCTGATGAGGTAGTCAACAGCACCAAGACCCATAGGACCTGCACCTGCGAGAACGCAAGCGTTTCCGCCTTCCTTGATGCCCATATCGTGAACATATGAGCCACCCTTGGTATGATAGTTTGCGTGTGCGCCGCCGATAACACAGCTCATAGGCTCGGAAAGAGAACCGTAGAAGTAAGCATCGCCGTTATACTTTAAGAGGCAGTCCATTTCGAGAGTGTCTGCCGGAATGATTACATATGTAGCACCGCCGCCGCAGTATTTGTAGCTGTAGCCGGGAGCCATAAGGCTGCCGTTCTTGTTGTGTGCCGGCTGGATAGTGAACTTTTCGCCGGGTTTAAACTTATCCTGCCATTTTTTACCAACCTTTACGATATCACCGCAGAACTCGTGGCCGATGATAGTGGGGTTTACAGCGCAGTCGTCGGGAACACGCTTATGTCCGCCGCCCTGCATTGCAGCTTTGTGGGAAGACATACAAAGGCTGTCGGATATGACATGAGCCAGGACTTCATCGTCCGCAATCTCGGGAAGCTCAAATTCCTCAAGGCGGAGGTCATTGACTCCGTAAATTCTAATTGCTTTAGTTTTCATGATTGATTTCCTTTCATGTATATAGATTTTAATTTACATAATATATTTTACCAACTTACACTGGAAAAGTCAATGACTTTTCTTAAGATTTGCGGAAAAATTTTAAAAAAACTCTTTTATTTATCGGAATTTTGTGGTATAATGTATTTAATCACATTTTTGACTGTTAATACGGAGGAAATCTAACATGAATTCACACGATGCGGCACTCCGGATGACGGAGCTTGCTCGTCTGCTCGAGCATCATTCACGCCTTTACTATGTTCTCGATGCTCCCGAAATCTCCGATTACGATTATGATATGCTTTTTCGCGAGCTTGTAACGCTCGAAGAACAGTATCCAAAGCTTGCTGACCCGAATTCACCCACCAAGCGTGTCGGAGGAAAAGCACTTGAAGGCTTTAACAAGGTTGTGCACAATGTTCCGCTCGGAAGTCTTTCCGATGTTTTCGATTATGATGAAGTATGTGCATTTGTTTCGAGAATCAAAAATATTGCCCCTGACTGTGAATTTACGGTTGAATGCAAAATCGACGGACTTTCCGTGTCGCTCGTTTACGAAAACGGAAAATTTATACGCGGCGCAACACGAGGCGACGGAAAGGTTGGCGAGGATGTAACCGAAAATCTCCGCACGATACGTACGATTCCGCTTACAATCGACACCGATGAGCCGTATGTTGAGGTTCGCGGAGAAGTTTATATGTCACGTGCAAAATTTGAAAAGCTCAATGAACGCCGTGAAGCCGAGGGGGAAGCACTGTTTGCAAATCCGCGAAATGCTGCTGCAGGTACGCTTCGACAGCTCGACTCTAAAATAACGGCGTCACGTGGACTCGATATATTCGTTTTTAACTACCAGACGGGAACAAAGACATTTGTTAGTCATTCCGAGAGCCTTGATTGGTTAAAAAAAGTCGGATTCACCGTTCTTCCCGAATACAGCGTTGTAAAAACAGCTGATGAGGTGATTGACGTAATCGAAAAAATCGGTGCGGCGCGAGAGGGTCTTCCTTTCGGAATCGACGGTGCTGTAATTAAAGTTAATTCGCTTTCGCTTCGCAGTGAGATTGGTGAAACAACATCAACTCCGAAATGGGCGGTCGCATACAAATATCCGCCGGAAGAAAAGCCGACGAAGCTCCATGATATTGTCATTCAGGTGGGACGTACGGGCGTGCTTACGCCGAATGCGGTGCTTGAGCCGGTACAGCTTGCAGGAACCACAGTTTCGCGTGCAACTCTGCATAATCTCGACTTCATAAGAGAGCGTGACATTATGATTGGCGACACTGTTATCGTCAGAAAAGCAGGGGATATAATTCCTGAAGTGGTTTCGGTTGTAAAGGAAAAGCGTGACGGTTCTGAAAGGCATTTCGATATGCCGGAGTTCTGTCCTTCATGCGGCGAGGCAGTAATTGCCGATGCAGACGATGAAACCCAGTCTGGTACTGCGGCATACCGCTGTACAAATTCTGCTTGTCCGGCACAGCTTCTTCGCAATCTTGAACATTTTGCTTCTAAAGATGCGATGGACATTGACGGGCTTGGAAAATCGCTGCTTGCGCTGCTTCATGCAGAAGGGCTTGTTAAAAATGTTGCGGATATTTATTCACTCACAGAGGAGCAATTAATCCCGCTTGAACGAATGGGAAAAAAGAGCGCGGAGAATCTTGTTTCTGCCATAGAAAAATCAAAATCTGCCGGACTTGCAAGACTTATATATGCGCTCGGAATACGTCAGGTCGGCGTTAAGGCGGCGCAGGTGCTTGCCGCAAAATTCGGTGACATAGAAGCGCTGTTTGGGGCTGACGAGGAATCTCTTTGCGATATCGAGGATGTCGGAGCTGTTACTGCAAGATATGTTATCGACTTTTTTGCTCATGCAAAGACACGTGAGCTAATTGACGAACTCAAATCGTGCGGAGTTGTGACAGTTTTTGAGTCGCAGAAGCAGAGCGACAAGTTTGCCGGAATGACGTTTGTTCTGACGGGTACGCTTCCGACGATGAAGCGTGACGAGGCTTCGGCACTCATCGAAGCACACGGCGGAAAGGTTTCGTCGTCGGTGTCGAAAAAAACGACATATGTTGTTGCCGGAAGCGATGCCGGTTCGAAGCTGACAAAGGCAGAATCGCTTGGAGTTACCGTAATTGATGAGGATGCGCTTGTCGCTATGGTGAACGATGGACAATAAACTAAAAAATGAGCTTATAGAAGCGGCTTTGCGTGTTCGCGAAAACGCTTATGCACCGTATTCGAATTATAAAGTCGGTGCGGCACTGCTTGCAAAAAGCGGAAAAATTTACACGGGATGTAATTTTGAAAATGCCTCGTTCGGAGCAGGAACCTGCGCTGAAAGAGTTGCACTCGGCGCGGCGATTGCGGCAGGGGAACGTGAATTTATCGCTGTTGCCTGTGCCGGAGGGGACGATGAGATAACGCCTTGCGGAATCTGCCGTCAGGCTTTGTCCGAGTTTGGAAATATTGAAGTTTTTTGCGTGTCCGGGGGAGGTAATGTGCGTGAATTTACGCTTACAGCGCTTCTGCCGCACGGATTTAAGCTTTAACTTATGGAGGTTTACCAATGTTTATAGATAATGTTACGATACACGTAAAGGCAGGCGACGGCGGAAACGGATGCGTTGCCTTTCACAGAGAAAAATATGTTGCCGAGGGAGGACCGTCCGGCGGTGACGGCGGTACAGGTGGAAACATTGTTTTCAAGATTGACGAGGGAACAAATACGCTCCTTGCGTTCAGATATAAGCGCAAATTCGTTGCCGAAAACGGCGGTGACGGCGGTACGGAAAAGTTCCACGGAAAAAACGGCGAGGACACTGTTATCCTCGTTCCGCCGGGAACAATTATCCGCGATGCCGAAAGCGGACGTATTATAAAGGATATGTCGGACTGTGAGCCGTATACGCTTCTTAAAGGCGGACGCGGAGGTTGGGGTAACCGTCATTTTGCGACACCGACACGTCAGATTCCGCGCTTTGCAAAGCCGGGACTTAAAGGCGAAGAAACCGATGTTACGCTTGAACTTAAAATGCTTGCGGACGTGGGTCTTGTCGGATTTCCGAATGTCGGAAAATCGTCGCTTCTTTCGGTCGTAAGCTCGGCAAAACCAAAGGTTGCAAATTATCATTTTACGACACTTCAGCCACAGCTCGGGGTTGTGAAAACCGGAGAGGGAAAAGGCTTTGTACTTGCTGACATTCCCGGACTTATTGAGGGAGCTGCAGACGGTGCCGGACTCGGACATGATTTTCTCCGTCACGTTGACCGTTGCCGTTTGCTTATTCATGTTGTTGACATAAGCGGAAACGAGGGACGTGACCCGATTGACGACATCAAAAAGATAAATTCCGAGCTTGAGCGTTATTCGCCGGAGCTTGCTTCAAGACCGCAGATGTTTGCGGCAAATAAAATTGATGCAACTGTACCGGAGCTGCTTGACCTTTCCGATTTTGAAGCATACATCAAGGAAGAACTCGGATGCGAGCTTTTCTATATTTCCGCCGCGACAAGACAGGGCGTGGACGAGCTTATGTGGCGCACAGCCGAGATGCTCGCTGACCTGCCGCCGCTTACGATTTATGAATCCGAAGCGGCTCCTATCCCCGAAGTGATTGACGAGGGTGAGCGCGAAATTATAGTAAACAACGTGAACGGCGTTTACTATGTCGAGGGTGAATGGCTTATGCAGCTCATTGATTCGGTAAATTTCGGCGACAGAGAGTCGGTTGCATTCTTCCAGCGTATTCTCAAGTCAAGCGGAGTTATTGATGCTCTGACTGCGAAGGGATGCGAGGACGGCGACACCGTTAATATTTACGATATTGAATTTGATTTTATAAGCTGATATCACGGAAACACCGATTTTGGATTTTGCTGTCCGAAATCGGTGCTTTTTATCTGATTCGTTCGTGATGCTTGACAAAAATGTATGGGTGTGATATAATGAAAGCGCATGCAACTTATACGTTTAAGCGAGTATTGCTGAAAGGGGATTTTTTATGAAAAATTATAACGAATATTTTGAGTCAAATATCTACGCGTTTGACGGTGAAAACAATATAATGGAAAGCAAGGACCTCGGCATTTGCAGTGATATTGCTTCAATACTTACTCCGGAACACTCGGTTTCGGCACTGAAATGTTTTCAGGCTTGTCCGTATACAAATACAGCGTTTGATTTTGATGTGAGAATCGACGGCGAAAAGGTGAGGTGTGACGGTTGGAAGTGGCTTCCGAATGCAATGCTTCGCCGGGGACACGCGGCTGATTTTACAGTCGAAACTTTAACGGCGATGATACCGCAGTCAAAATCTCTTGTAATGAAGCTTACTGTGACAAATATTACATCGGTGCCGATAACTGTTCCAATTGCTTTGATGTACCGCGGAAAAACGCGCAGAGAAGAAAATTGGACTTTTTCGATTCCGTCGCCCGAAAAGGATTGCCGGGATAACTACTCCCTTAATGAGGACGGGAATATTCTTTCGTCAGCAACGGACGGTGTAGCATACAGACTCACAGCATCGCTCAAAAATATGAAGCTTTTTAAACGTGCATATATCTGGGAAAACGAAATCACCGTTGCGGCTGATGATTCACTTGATTTTTATTTTTCCGCGCATATCGGAACTGAATCGGAAACTTTTGCCGCGGCGGAATATGCCGTTTCGCATTATGATGAGCTTTTAGACAGCTCGTTTGATTATCTCGAAAGGGAAACCAAGCGCATATACGACAATCTTCCAAGACTCAAATCGGAGGATCCAAAGCTTGACCGGCTTTATTACCGTTCGCTTGTAACATATATGCTTTGCCGTTGGGAAAATCCTGAGCTTTGCGCTGTGCCATATTACAGCACGGGAAGCGTAAACGGTTCATGTATGTGCTCTTATCTCTGGGATTACTGCGGCGGACTTATGATGCATCCGATTTACGATTCAGAGGGAAATAAGGAACAGCTCCGCGCATATCTGCGAAACGATCTGACCAAATCATATGCGCTCAATCCCGTAACATCAGGTGCTGTCGGCCCATGGTATCAGGTTAATCAGGAAAAGATAATTCTTATGGTTTACCATCATGTGCGTGCAACCGGTGATGTTGATTTCTTGCTTGAAAAAGTCGGTGAGCGGACGGTTATAGAATGGATGCTTTATCATGCCTATGTCTGCGACGATGTTACTCATGATGTTGAGCTTTACGATTACGGACACGGCGGAAATGACCATCTTGAAATTGCTGCATGGGGCAATGGTCCATACAACGGAATTATGCCTGATCTTAACGCGAGAAGATATATGAACTATATTCGTGTTTATGAGCTGACAAGATTGATCGGACAACCGGATGAAAGGCTCGCCGAGCGTGCGGAGGCACTTAAAGCAAAGCTGAAAGAGCTCTGGAACGATGAGGAAAAATGGTACGACTTCATTGACGAGTTCGGCAATCGCGGTACTCGCTATACTGTTCAGATGTTCAAATTCATTGCAAGCGGCGTTATAGACAGTTATGAGCGTGACGGGCTTGTATCGCATCTTAACGAAAGAGAATTTCTCTCAAAGTTCGGTCTGCACAGTATGTCAAAGCTTGATGATCAGTATGATCAGGATGACATCGATAACGGAGGCGGCGGAATTTGTACTCATTTCACGATGCAGATTTGTGCGCAACTCTATGAGATGGGATATGATGCCATCGCAACAGATATTCTTAAACGAGTTTATTGGTGGGGAGAACGGTTTCCGTATCTTGGCGACTCGTGTGCTTCAAACTATATGGCAAACCGCGAGAATACGCCGCTTCAGGGCGATATCAGCTCTGTGTCCTGTGCACAGATGATGTTCTTCTTTATTTTTGGAATAAAACCTGACTTCGAGGGAAATATCACGGTGTCACCGGCAAAAGTCCGTCCTGCTGAAAATATGGAAATCGAAAATGCACGGCTTTGCCAAAAGGTCTTTTCTGTCAAAATTTGCGGCGATAAGTTTACCGTTGCTATTGACGGTGTTGAAAAAACCGCATTGATAGGCGAAAAAATTGTTATTTAACATATATATTTACACCCAAAACCGCTATGTACCGATTTTTCAGTGTGCATGGCGGAATTCTTTTGAAAAAATATGCGTTTTTTTAGGGAAATATGCCGTTCCTTATTGACACGGTCGATTTTTTATATTATAATATTATGAGATATTATTTTTTAAGGATAGGATAATTATATGTTTTGGCAAGAAGAAATAGAGACGATGGACCGTGCCGATCTTGAACGGCTCCAGCTTGCTCGTCTTAAAAACATCGTGGACTACTGCTACAACCGCGTTCCTTTTTACAAGAAACGCCTCGACGAAGCAGGTATTACCGCTGACAAGATCACTGCGCTGTCGGATATCCAGTATATTCCCTATACAACAAAGGACGATATCCGCGATACATATCCTTTCGGACTTTTTGCGGTTGATAAGAAGGATATTGTTCGTATTCACGCTTCTTCCGGTACAACCGGTAATCCCACTGTTGTTGGTTACACCAAAAATGACCTCAAAATGTGGACTGACTGCGTATCGAGAATCGTTGTTGCCGCAGGCGCAACTGCCGACGACATTGTTCAGATTGCATTTGGTTACGGTATGTTTACCGGTGCTCTCGGACTGCATTACGGACTCGAAAACATCGGAGCTACCGTTGTTCCGACTTCGACAGGCAATACCGAAAAACAGCTTAAATTCATGAAGGACTTCGGAACGACTGCGCTTGTTTCAACTCCCTCATATGCACTCTATATCGCAGAGGTTGCGAGAGATCTCGGAATCGACTGTCGTGACCTTGGAATCCGCCTTGGACTTTTCGGTTCAGAGGGATGCTCGAACGAAATGCGTGCTAAAGTTGAGGAAGCATGGAATCTCTTTGCTACCGACAACTACGGAATGAGTGAGCTTTGCGGCCCCGGTGTTTCGGGCGAATGCCGTTATCGCTGCGGCCTGCATTTTGCGGAGGATAATTTCCTGCCGGAGGTTATCGACAGTGCTACCGGTTCTGTGAAGGCACGCGGTGATGAGGGTGAACTTGTTGTTACAACTCTCACAAAAGAGGGAATACCGCTTCTGCGTTACCGCACGAAGGATATCACACGTCTTCACTATGAAAAGTGTGAATGCGGACGTACTCATGTCCGTATGGAAAAGCCGCTGGGACGTGCAGACGACATGCTTAAGATCAAGGGTGTTAACGTTTTCCCGACACAGATCGAGAGCGTTCTTGTAAGTATTCCCGAGGTCGGACCGCAGTATCAGATTGTGCTTGGCACAAAGAACTATATGGATACATTCGAAATCAATATCGAGGTTTCGGATGCAAGCCTGCTTACATCGTTTACCGCTCTCGAAAATCTTCAGCAGAAGGTTCGCCACAAGCTTCAGACTGTTCTTGGTCTTGATGCAAAGATTAATCTTGTTGAGCCGCGTTCGCTCGAAAGATTCGTCGGTAAGGCAAAGAGAGTTATTGACAACCGTGTGAAATAATTTTAAAATAATTTTTGGAGAACAACAATGAAAAAAATAATGCTTGGAAATGAAGCGGTTGCACGCGGTCTTTACGAAGCAGGCGTGAAATTTGTTTCGAGTTATCCCGGTACTCCAAGTACCGAAATTACAGAAGCTGTGGCAAAATACGACGAGGTTTATGCTGAATGGGCACCTAACGAAAAGGTTGCTCTCGAAGCGGCACTCGGTGCGGCTATCGGCGGCGGACGTTCATTCTGCGCTATGAAACACGTCGGACTTAATGTTGCGGCTGACCCTCTGTTTATTACTTCCTACACCGGTGTCAACGGCGGTTTCGTAATCGGCGTTGCAGACGACCCCGGTATGCATTCTTCCCAAAACGAGCAGGACAGCCGTCATTACGCAATTGCGGCAAAGCTTCCGATGCTTGAGCCTTCCGATTCGGGCGAATGCCTTGAATTTGCAAAGACCGCATATGATTATTCGGAGAAGTATGACACCCCGTTTATTCTTCGACTTAACACCCGTGTTTCTCACTCTCAGTCGATTGTTGAGCTTTCTGACAGAGTTGATGTTCCGGTGAAGCCCTATGAAAAGAACATCGCAAAGCACGTTATGATGCCGGCTATGGCAAGAGGCCGTCACGTTGTTGTTGAAGAAAGACTTCGTGAGCTTGCCGAGTTTGCCGAAAACTGTCCGTTCAATAAGGTTATTGAAAACAAGGATGCAAAAATCGGTATCATAACCGCAGGTCCGTCCTTCTGCTATGCGCTCGAATCATTTGGCGATACCGCTTCTTACTTGAAGCTCGGTATGGTAAATCCGCTTCCGACACGCATTATTAAGGAGTTTGCCGAGAAATATGAGCGTCTTATCGTAATCGAGGAGCTTGACCCCATCATCGAAACTCATGTTAAAGCTATGGGAATCAAGTGCGACGGAAAGAATCTTCTTCCCATCTGCGGCGAATTTTCGCAGGAGCTTATCTCCGAGATTCTTCTCGATAAGAAGAACGATTGCTTTACACTCGAAGACAATATCCCCGTGCGTCCGCCCGTGCTTTGCCCCGGATGCCCCCACAGAGGCGTGTTCTATCTCTTTAAGAAGCTCGGACTTTATGTCAGCGGCGATATCGGATGTTACACTCTCGGTGCGGCACAGCCGCTTACCGGAATGGACACAACACTCTGCATGGGTGCTTCAATTTCCGCACTTCACGGCTTTGCGAAGGTACGCGGCGAGGAAGACAAGTGCGTTGCCGTAATCGGTGACTCCACATTCATGCATTCGGGTATCACCGGACTTGTTGACATTACATATAATAAGGGTATTTCTACTGTTGTTATCGTTGACAACAGCATTACCGGTATGACCGGACATCAGCAGAATCCCTGCACCGGATATACATTAAAAGGCGAACCCGTAACCGGTATTATGCTCGAAAATATCGCAAAAGCTGCAGGCGTTGACGAAGCGCATATCCGCATTGTTGACCCTAACGACCTTAAAGCAACCGAGGCTGTTCTCAAGGAAGAACTCTCGGCGAAGTGTCCGTCAGTTATCATCTGCCGCCGTCCGTGTGCGCTTCTTAAATATGTGAAGCGTGAGCCGGCACTTACAGTAAACGCTGACAAGTGTGTCGGATGCAAGATGTGTATGAAGATCGGATGTCCGTGTATTTCAATCGTTGACGGTAAGGCTCGCATTGATGCGACCCTCTGCACCGGCTGCGGACTTTGCACACAGATGTGTAAGGTCGGAGCGATTGTATAAGGGAGGGTGACTTAAATGACAAAGAATATTATGATAGTTGGCGTTGGCGGTCAGGGTTCACTGCTCGCAAGCCGAATTCTCGGAAATGCCGTGCTTCTTCAGAATTATGATGTAAAGGTTTCCGAGGTTCACGGAATGAGTCAGCGCGGCGGTTCGGTTGTTACTTATGTTAAGTACGGTGACAAAGTTGCTTCTCCGGTTATCTGTAAGGGCGAAGCGGATGTTATCATGTCGTTCGAGCTTCTTGAGGCGGCAAGATGGCTTCCTTATCTCAAAAAGGACGGGGTTGTAATTACAAACACACAGCAGATAAACCCCATGCCGGTTGTAACCGGTGCGGCGGAATATCCCGCTGACCTCGTTGAAAAAATGAAAGACGCAGGCGCAAAGGTAATTGCGGCAGATGCACTTGCAATTGCCCGTGAAGCCGGAAGCGAAAAGGCAGTTAATGTCGCGCTTATCGGTATGGCGGCACACGCACTCGGAATTGACGACGAAACACTTCGCGAAGCAGTTCGCATTTCAGTTCCCGAGAAATTCCTCGAGCTTAATCTCAAAGCGTTTGACCTTGGCGCAAGCCATTCGGCGTAATTTATAAAAAGGAGATAACAGCCAATGGCAAAATATTTTAATGAAGCAATGGAAACCGCCACACGCGACCAGTTATATCATCTCCAGTCGTATAATCTCTCGCGTACGGTTTATCATGTATATAAGAATATGCCGATGTACCGCGAGCGTATGGATGCCGCAGGCGTTAAGCCGGAAGATATCCGTTCAATAGATGATCTTCATAAGCTTCCTTTTACCTACAAGCAGGATCTTCGTGACGGTTATCCTTACGGAATGTTCTGCGTTGAGCCGAATAAACTCATGCGTATTCATGCTTCATCCGGTACGACCGGCAAGCAGACTGTTGTCGGATATACAAAGGATGATATTGAGCTTTGGTCGGAATGTGCCGCACGTGCACTTGTTGCCGCAGGTGCAGATAAGGATGACTTTGTTCATGTTTCTTATGGCTACGGACTTTTCACCGGCGGTCTTGGAATCCATGACGGTGCACAGAAGATGGGCGCAACTGTTATTCCGGCATCAAGCGGAAATACTGCACGACAGATAACAATGCTCCAGGATTTTGGCTCGTCGATTCTCTGCTGCACACCTTCGTATGCGCTTTTCATCGCAGATACGCTGAAAGAGCAGGGAGTTACTCTCGATAAAATCCACCTTAAAGCAGGTATTTTCGGAGCTGAACCCTGGACAGAGGAAATGCGCGCTGAAATTGAGGAAAGACTTGGAATAAAGGCTTACGATATTTACGGCCTTTCGGAAATATCCGGTCCCGGTGTTGCATTCGACTGCGAATGTCAGAACGGTATGCACATAAACGAAGACCACTTCCTCATAGAAATAATTGACCCCGAAACCGGCGAGGTACTGCCCGACGGAGAGCAGGGCGAGGTTGTATTCACCTGCATCACTAAAGAAGCACTTCCTCTTATCCGCTACAGAACACACGATATTTCAAGCATTACACATGAAAAGTGTGCTTGCGGACGTACCTTTGTACGTATGCAGAAGCCGTGCGGACGCTCGGACGATATGCTTATCATCCGCGGCGTAAATGTGTTCCCGTCGCAGATTGAAAGTGTGCTTCTTTCCTGCGGTACAGTTGACCCGCACTACATGATTTACGTTGACCGCAAGAACAATCTTGATATTATGGAAATTCAGGTTGAGGTGTCTGCTGAAAACTTCTCTGACCATGTTAAGGGTATGGAAGAGATGGCGGCGAAGATTAATGCCGGTATGCAGTCAACACTTGGACTTGCATCGAAGATCACTTTCGTTGAACCCGGTACGATTCCGAGAAGCGAAGGCAAAGCAAAGCGCGTAGTAGACAAGCGCAAACTTCATTAATATTAATTGGGAGGTATTATCATGATTATCAAGCAGATCTCCATTTTCGTTGAAAATAAACCCGGCAGACTCGCCGAGATAACAAAGGTTATTGCGAAGAACAATATCAACATCCGTGCGCTTTCGGTTGCGGACACCACTCATTTCGGTATTCTCCGCATCATTGTTGACGATCCTGAAGAGGTTGAGCGTATACTCAAGGCAGAGGGACTTACCGTTTCGATAACAAGCGTTATCACTGCCTGCATTCACAACCGTCCCGGCGGACTTGCAGAGGTTCTCGAGCTTTTGGCATCCAACGACATTGCAATTGAATATATGTACGCATTCATCGCCAAGAGCGACAATGAAGCATATGTTGTAATGCGAATTGAAGCAGAGGATGCGGCTGTTAAGCTCCTCAAAGAGCACGGCTTCACCGGTATGGAATAATAGCTGAAATAAAAATAGGCTGAGTCAGTGTTAATTCTGACTCAGCCTATTTTATTAGCAGTCTTATTCAATGTTCATATTAAGGTCTATATATGTGTCATTTCGAAAGACGGTAATTTTTGCCACGGTATCCTCGCTGTGTGAGGATAGAAATGAATCTATATTTTCAATTTCCGCTGCGGCGGCATCGTTTATAGCCACGATAATATCGCCGTTGAGCAGACCTGCTTTATGTGCAGCTGAATTTTCGCAAACATCATGCACCATAATTCCGGTTGGTATACGGTAGCGCTGTGAAACTTCGGGGCTCACAGTTTCCGCAGTAACGGAATTTTTCATGAACTCGAATTTTGAAACAGATGCCGGTTCATTTATAGGCTGCAAAGTACTTTCTTTATGAGCAGCTTTAATTTTTGGATTGTCAGGATAATACAGAGAAGCGTTTTCGTGAACTACCCGATAAACTGATACAGTGCAAATTACTGCAAAAAGACCCAAAAATACAGCGATGCAGATAATGAAAATGAATTTACCGGCCATACGCTTAATGCGATTCTTTTTACCGTCACGGCACAACTCTTCATACGAAAAACGCTGCGTGAAACCGCCGTAACAAGCTTCGTTTTCGTTATTATCTTCAGTTTTTTTTCGGATATCGTTAATATTGCCGAACATAAAACCCCCGAGTTAATTAGAAATTTTCTGCTCTGCGACGGTGCTGAATATCCATGATGCTTTGCGAGAGATAAGTTGCTTCTTTAGCATTATTATATCAGACAAATGTTAAGAAAGTTCGACCTTTTTATGCACAACAGTGAATTGTTTATAAAGTTTTGGCTGGTGTAATGTTAAAAAATTATTTTGAAAATATAAAAAAATACTCCGCAATGAGCGGAGTATTTTGAATTGAATTAATATTTACGCTTTTTTCGCGCCTTTAACCTTGAAGAAGAGAACCAGACCCACAGTGGCAACTGCCGCAACTGCAAGACCGATCCAACCGTTCTGAGTCAGACCGCCGACGATGTATGCAACGAACGAGCAAAGAGCAATCGAAATTGCATACGGAAGCTGAGTCGAAACGTGGTTAACGTGGTCACACTGTGCACCGGCAGAGGACATAATCGTTGTATCCGAGATAGGCGAACAGTGGTCACCGCAGACTGCACCTGCGAGGCAGGCAGACATACCGATGAAATAAAGTACGCTTGTGGGATCAAATATTTCTGCAACGATCGGGATGAGGATGCCGAATGTACCCCACGATGTACCGGTTGCGAATGCAAGCAGGCAGGCAACGATAAATACAACAGCGGGAAGGAAGAGCGAGAGCGCTTCAGCGGAATTTCTCATCAGATTGTCGATGTAAACATCAGCACCGAGAAGACCGGTCATATTCTTAAGCGATGTTGCGAATGTGAGAATGGTGATTGCCGGTACCATCGCCTTGAAGCCCTTCGGGATGCAAGCCATTGCATCTTTAAAGGAAACAACACGGCGACAAGCAAGATAGATGATTGTAATAACGAGTGCAATAAGAGCGCCCCAAGGCAAACCAACTGTTGCGTCTGTACCTGCGAAAGCATCAATAAACGGTGTTCCGGAAAGTATACCGCCGACATAAACAAGTGCAAATACGCAAATTGCAACAAGTATTACAACAGGAATAATGATGTCAATAACTTTGCCTTTTTCGTTAACTTCAAGTTCTTCATCAGCCTTGTTGGTTGAAACGCCGGTTGTAAAGAGATCACCCTTTTCGAGTGCATTCTTTTCATGCTTTGCCATAGGACCAAAGTCAACCTTGAGTACGATGATAAGCACAACAAAGAGAAGAGTCATAAGCGAATAGTAGTTGAACGGAATCGCACGAACGAACATTTCAAGACCGCCGTACTGTGTACCCTCGGCATATTCCGAAACTGCCGCTGCCCAAGAGGAGATAGGTGCTATCATACAGATTGGAGCTGCGGTTGCATCGATGATAAATGCGAGCTTTGCACGGGAAATCTTATGGCTGTCTGTCACCGGAAGCATAACTGAGCCAACGGTAAGGCAGTTGAAGTAGTCGTCGATGAAGATAAGCACACCGAGAATGAATGTTGCAAGCTGTGCGCCGATTCTTGTTTTGATATGTGTCTGCGCCCATTTACCGAAAGCTGCTGCGGCACCGGTTTTATTGATGAGTGCTACCATTATTCCGAGGATTACAAGGAAGATAAAGATTCCGGCTGTATCAGAAACTGCGGAAATAAAGCCGTCATTAATGAGGGTATCCATTGTTCCGAGAGGACTGAAGTTTGTTGCGAGCAGACCGCCTGCGAGAATACCGATGAAGAGGGAAGAATATACCTCTTTAGTGATAAGGGCAAGCGCGATTGCGATTACCGGAGGAAGAAGTGCCCAAAGAGTGGCATAGAACTTATTTGCAGGTTCTTCTTCTGCTTCTTCAGAAACTGCCTCGTCTGTAGCGGCGGTGTCCTCTGCGACTGCACCGTCGGTGAGGATTTCTGCCGATTCTTCAATTGTTTCGGCAGATTTGTCTGCAGCATCTGGAGCCGGAGCTATCAGGAGGACATTATCAACCGCTCCGTCTTCGGGTTCTGCAGCATCGGCCGCGTCTGAATTTGTTTCGGCATAAAGAACGGCATCGCCGGCGACGTCTTCACCTTCGGCAAAAATACCGAGTGAGAACACGGACACCACAAGCATGAGTGCCATTGCGATTAAGAGAAAACGCTTGGTGAATGAAGTTTGCATGGTTTTATTCTCCTTTATTTTAATTGAATAAAGTATATCACATTTATCACTTTGTGTCAATATATTTCGACAAAAAAGTTCATATTTTACGTTATTGTGAGGGGAAAGCGTTATTAATTACTTGCGGAAAAGATATTTTTATATGTAAAATAAATCTGTAACACCATATTCATAAATTTATGGTAGCATATATACAGTCTTATGACTGTGCGTAAAATGACGCATCAGATTTTAAGGAGGATAATATGGACAGCTTCAAGAAAAAGGGCGAGACGTTTTATACCGAAGTCAAAAAAACGCCTAAAACGCCCAAAAACATCAAAAAAATTGCTATCGTTCTGATTGTTGCGTTGCTGGCGATTTCCGCCGCATCGACTTGCTGGTATACTGTTGACGAAAAGCAGCAGGCGGTCGTTACAACATTCGGAAAGGTTTCATCGGTCACCGGTGCAGGTATGCATTTCAAGCTCCCGTTCGGCATTCAGAACGCCGAAAAGGTTGATGTTAATGTATATCAGAAAATCGAACTCGGTTACCGCAGTACACCCTCATCGAGTGTCGGTTACGATATCATCGAAAAAGAATCAAAGATGATTACCGGTGACTATAACATCGTTAACGTTGATTTCTTCATTGAATATAAAATATCCGACCCGGTAAAATATCTTTACAGCTCTATTGCTCCCGAAACTATACTTAAAAATCTTATCCAGTCGCAGATTCGTGCGGTTGTCGGCAGTGCAACCGTTGACCAGGTGCTGACTGACGGTAAGACTGATATTCAGATGAGAGTCAAGGAGCTTGTTACAGAAATACTCGAAGATTATGATATCGGTCTTATTCTGACGGATATAAAGATTCAGGATTCCGAGCCGCCCACAGAATCGGTAATCGAAGCCTTCAAAGCAGTTGAAACGGCAAAGCAGGGCGCAGAAACCGCAATTAATCAGGCAAAGGCGTACAGCAACCAGAAATTGCCCCAGGCTCAGGCAGAGGCTGACCAGCTTACGCAGAATGCGGAATATCTCAAGCAGAAGCGTATTAACGAAGCTGTAAAGCAGGTGGCGCTTTTTGAAGCGATGTATGATGAATATTCAAAGAATCCGGAAATCACACGCATTCGTATGTATTATGAGATGATTGAAGAAGCACTTCCCGGAGTTACGCTTTATGTTGACGTTTCAGACGGCTCGACCGAAAAGCTCCTGCCGCTTGACGACTTCACTTCAAACGCTAAATAAGAAAGGAGAACGACATGAAAAAAGGTCTTATTATAACTGCGATTATACTGCTTGTGTTGATAGTTGTAGGTTTGAATTCTGTTTATACCGTGGCTGAAAACGAATATGTTTGTCTCATGCGTTTTTCCGAAATTGTGGATATCACGGATGAAGCCGGACTTCACTTTAAAATTCCGTTTATCGATACCTTAAGCAAATTCCCGGATACAACTCTGATATACGATATTCCCCCGTCAGAGGTGCTGACGAGCGATAAAAAGAATATGACTGTTGACAGCTACATAATCTGGGAAATTTCCGACCCTCGTACCTTCTACCGTACACTCGGAACAACAGCTGAGGCTGAAGCACGTATTAATGCGGTTACATACACTGCACTTAAAAATCTCATGGGTACGCTCATGCAGGATGATATCATCAACACCGAGGATGCTTCCGGCAGAAACGATATTTACGCAGGTATTACCAGCGAGGTTGCAGAGATTTGCAACACATACGGTATAAACGTAATTGACGTTCGAATCAAGCGTTTTGACCTTGCACAGAGTAACGAGGAAGCGGTTTATGCCCGTATGATTTCCGACCGTAATCAGATTGCCGAAAAGTATACCGCAGACGGTAATTACGA
>JAZQXA010000128.1:0-10842 GCA_045632605.1 Candidatus Flemingiibacterium sp.
GCCTCCGACTTGTTCCGCCGCCGACTAAAATTATCTGTTCTGCACTCGAAATATTCTCGCCGTGCCTGGGGAGGTTTTTGAGCATCGCCGAAACAGCATTCACCGCATCATCAATATGCGGCGTGCAGTTGGTGAGCAATTCGTGTGCCGGGAGCGTGACTTTTCTCGGCATACCGGTCACCGTATCAACTCCCGAAAGCGTAATATCGTCCGGCTCGGGATTTATGAGCGACAGCTTGTGCTTGGCTTCGTGTATATCCGAAAGTGAGGCAGTCATACTGTAAGCCGAGCGGATGTACGAAAGCATCGCCGCATCCGAGGAATCACTTCCGCCGAGCACCGTTTCAGTGCGCAAACTCTCGCCCGAACGAATATATGCCGCCTCAACAGAGCCTGCACCGATGTCGCAGATGATGCTTCCGCCAAGCGGTGAATCGTCCCCGTCCGGTGTAATTCCACAGCCGAGCGCCGCCGCAAGTGACGATTCAACGAGCGTTATTTTTCCCGTATGACAGTCGGCGAGCGCACGGCGAAGAAGCTCACGGTTTCTTGCGCCGAACCCCTGCTTTGTCGGAACAAAAATATGTTTCTTCGCCCTCGGTGCGGCAATTTCAAGACAGCGGTCAAGAATCTCCGCCGTGAGGTTGAAATCGGTTATGCTGTTGTCTTTTATCGGCCGGCGAAGCGTAACCGTACCCGGTGCACGGCCGTGCGTCATCAGGGCCTCTGTGCCGACGGCAATAACATTTCCTTTCGTATCAACCGCCGCAATATTAGGCTCACGCAGGATTATGCCTTTGTCCTTATGACAGATTTCGATATTTCGCGTACCGAAATCAACTCCGAGAATTACAGACATTTTAACATTTCCTCTTTCCAATATAATCGCAGGCTTCGAGCGAAAATTCCTCTTTCAAAAGGCTGCGCAAACGTGCAATCGGCAGACCGACCACGTTATAATAATCGCCGTACAGCGCATCAACAAAGAATCCGCCAATTCCCTGAACCGCATACGAGCCTGCTTTGTCGAGCCCCTCGCCGGTGCTCGCATAAAATTCGGCATCGCGTTCGCTCACCCTGCCGAAAATCACTCTGGTTTCAACAGCATCGCTTACAGAATGCTCACGTCCGTTTATTCTTCCAACAAGCGCGATTCCGGAAAAGACCGAATTTTCCCTTTCAGACAAGGATAAAAACGTCTGCTTTGCATCTTCTCTGTCCTTAGGTTTTCCGAGAATGCGTCCCCCCTCGGAAACAACAGTGTCAGCGCCAATAACAATAAAATCTCCGTCAAAGCCAAGTGAATCGGCAACCGACCTTGCTTTTCTCATTGCAAGCTCGCACACAAGCTCACGGGGAGTCATTTCTTTCTCAACATTTTCGTCGCAGTCGGAAACTACAACTTCAAATTCCATTCCAAGCATCGCAAGAAGCTCACGGCGTCTGGGCGAATTTGAAGCTAAAATAAATTTCGGCATCATTTTGCAATCTTCCTTCCGATAATAAGCGACAGAAGAATAAATATCACAACAGAAAGCGTCAGATTTACGTCAATTCCGAAAGTGAGCTGCACAACTCCAAGATTAAGGTCAAGCGGCGAATTCATTCCAAAATTCGCGCCGTAAGAAAGCCACGACAGTCCGTTTACACCCTTGCACAAGCTGCCGACAAATGTACCGACAACGATTCCGACAAGAACCAAAAATATATTGTAGAGCTTACTTTTTCTCATGAAATTTCTCCTTGCTGCCTATTTGTGATATTTTCCGCCGGCGGCGATATTGAACGCCCTATATAACTGTTCAAGCAATATGACCCTCATTAACTGATGCGGAAAGGTCATTTTTGAAATTGAAAGCCTCATCCGGCAAGCATTTTTCACCTTGTCGGAGAGTCCGTCCGAACCGCCGATTATCAGGCAGATGTCGGAAAACCCCTCGCTTTTTATGGCGGTCAGCTTGTCCGCAAGCTCCTCGCTTGAAATCTGCTTGCCCTCAACGCAAAGTGCAATCGAATATGCCCTCGGCGGCAAGGCGGCAAGTATCTTTTCGCCCTCCGCTTCAAGCGCCGCTCGAATCTCTGCGGCAGACGGCTTTTCGGGCAGTCTTTCATCCTTTATTGAAATATTATTTATTTCACAGTAAGCGCCGAGCCTTTTCTGATACTCGGCAATGGCATCGGTAAGATATTTTTCCTTCACCGTGCCGACATGAACGATATGTAAATGAAGCATAATAATGTCCTCCGCTCAAACAAGACGTGTGGGCTCACACGGTGACGCAACTCCGAGAAAGATATCCTTCCCCTCTATCATACAGCAAGAGGACTGATACGCAATTTCCGGCATATTGTTTTCTTCACTCAAATGCGCAAGCAATATCCGTTTCGTACCGCATGAAATCAGCCTCGACACAAACGCCGCAGCAGCATCGTTTGACAAATGCCCCGTAGGCGCGAGAATACGCCGCTTCAAATCGTATGAATACCGACCGCAAAGAAGCATATTTTCGTCATGATTCGATTCAAGAATCACGTTTTGACAGCCGCAGAGTGCATCCGAAACCTCGTCGGTAACGCATCCGATATCCGTCGCAATAGCAAGCGTATGCTCTGCAGAGCCGTCTGTGACAATATATCCCACACTCGCCGCACTGTCATGCGATGTGACAAACGAGCGTACCGTAAGTCCACCCACCTGTTCAGTGAAAACAAGCGGATGAATTACCGAAGCTGCGGAAATATGCTCGGTCTTCGAGCCTTTCAAATAGGCACGTGCCGAAGGCTCGGTAATATGCACCGGAATCTTATATTTTTTTGAAATCATCTCAAGCCCCGAAACATGGTCGGAATGCTCATGAGTGACAAAAATCGCCTTGATATGTGAAATATCCGAGCCAACTGAATTCAGCGAATCGCATATCCGCTTACAGCTGATGCCGGCATCAATGAGAATTTCATCCTCACCGAGCTTTACATAAACCGAGTTTCCCTTTGAGCTTGATGCGAGAGTATAAACAGAAAAATCCACTTTAACCACCGAATATTGCATCAAATGCGCCCTTGAAGAAATCACCGTAAAAAAGGTATATCATATCGAAAAATATCGAAAAGAGAAACGGAAGCATCACGAGCATGAGCTTTTTTGCAATTTTCTTCTGCCGGTTGATGTTGGCGCATACCTTTTGAAGCTCTGCCTCATCAGCCTCACCCTTGAACATATCGGGGGTGACATCTTTTGTCGAAAATCCGCGGTTCAAAAACACAATGGCACAAATGAGCAGAGTCGTTATGATAAAATAAACCGGCATTATAACCGGCACGCCGCCGACGGGAAGAAATTTGACTGAAATCAGTGCTTCATAAACCGTAAACGCCGCAAGCGTTGACAGCGCAATCAGAATAGCACGCTTGAAATTAAACGGCTTTTTTGCGGCGGTCACTGACTTCGGTTCAGAACTCACCGGTGCTTTTTTCTTTTTCTTTTTTGCCATTATTCTATGCGAATCGCACCGTACGGGCGAACCTTAAGCACCGTCGTTGCACCCTCGCCGAACGCATTGTCGAGCGCCTTTTTAAATGCGGGAACATCCTCGTTTGCAACAAACGCCTGAATCGTTCCGGCAAAGCCTCCGCCGTGAACACGCCATGCGGCTTTCTTTCCGGCAAGTGCAAGCTCCGCAAGACAGAGTGCAAGCGAAAGGCCCTGCTCATGCACGTTTTTGACAGTATATACATTCTGCAGATACTTGAAGCTCGAGTTACCGGAAGCCATAACACTCGCAAAGAATCCGTCAAGATTACCGTCCTTAAGTGCGGCAGTCTGCGCCGTAACACGCTCGTTTTCATTTTTGAAGTGAATCGCGCGCATTATCGCACGGTCACCGGCAAATGCACGAAGCGCCTTTATATTATCGAGAATTTCCTCCATAGAAACCTCTCGAAGCACCTGCTTTCCGAAATAGGAGGCAATCTTCTTCATATCCGCCGGAACAGAAGCATAATCCTCGTTAAGGTCAGCGTGATTTCCGCCGGTGTTTACAATGCAAAGATTATATCCGGCTGCCGAAAGGTCAAACGGAAGCTTCTCAATAATCGGTGCCGCCGGATTCTTGAAGTCAATCGCCACAAATCCGCCGACAGCACACGCTGTCTGGTCCATAAGTCCGCTCGGCTTTCCGAAGAAAACATTCTCCGAATACTGCGCTATTTTTGCAATCTCGGCGTTTTCAACCTCACCGTTATTGTAAAATCCGTTAAGAATAAGTCCAACCATATCCTCAAACGCCGCAGACGAAGAAAGTCCCGAGCCCTTGAAAACATTCGATGTGGTATATGCGTCATAACCTCCAACCTTGTGTCCGTACTTGAGGAATCCCGAGCACATACCCGAAATTATGGATTTGGATGTATAATAGAGCGACTCATCAACTGTCGGGTCAGTGATATCCACCTCGTCAATCGGGAAGCCCTCTGACTTAATATTGATGCGCATATCATCTCTCGGCGAAGCAGCGGCAATAATATCAAGGTCAATCGAAGCCGCAAGCACCTTTCCGCAGTTGTGGTCAGTGTGATTTCCCGAAATCTCACTTCGTCCGGCGACGGAAAAAAGCGAAATCTCGCGTTCACTGCCAAAAAGCTTTGAAAACTCATTGACCGCATTTATGTAACGAGCCTCCTGTGCCTTAACATTTTCTGCGCCGTAAAGCTCTGTAAAAACAGCCGTATATTTGCCGTTTTCTATTGCACTTAAAATCTGTTTTGCATTCATGGTTATATTCCTTTCATTGGTGTAATGTTCGAAAAAAGACCGTTTTCTCCTTACATTTCACCTTCTTGCATTACTTCAAAATCGCACGTCTTGCAAGGTCGAGCGCATTGCTTGCGCTGACAAAACGTATATATTCACGTGTTGCGTTTTCGCCGAGATTAAGCTCACGAACTTCCTCATGAGTGCCGCACGATACAGCAACATAAACACGGCCTACCGGTTTTTCGGGAGTACCTCCGCCGGGGCCGGCAATACCCGTTGTTGAAATTCCAACGTCCGCACCGAATAATTCACGAACACCGCGAGCCATTTGAATTGCCGTTTCGGGCGATACCGCGCCGAGCTTTTCAAGGGTTTCGTGAGATACTTTTACAAACTGCTCTTTAATGCGGTTTGCATAGGTTACGATACTGCCGTCGAGCACCGCGCTTGAACCGCTGACGTTTGTTATACGCTTGGATACATAGCCGCCGGTGCAGGATTCTGCGGACGCAACAGTCATTTTGCGGTTGATAAGCTCATTCACGAGTGCAGCTTCAAGCGAGCCGGCGTCGATGCCGTATATGAATGCTCCGACCTCGGTTTTACGGATTTTTTCAATCATCCCGTCGCAAAGCTTTTCACATTCAGCCTCGGTCTTGCCCGCTGCGGTTACACGCAGAAGCACTTCGCCGTCCTTTGCATAAGGTGCGAGAGTGGGATTTTTTGATTCTAACATCAAATCCTTTAAAACGGTTTCCACCTTCGATTCGCCCATGCCGAATATATTAACCGTTTTGGAGAAGAAAACCTTGTCGGAGAATCGCTTCAGATAGGGTACAACTTCCTCGTTGAACATCGGCTCAAGCTCTCTTGGCGGTCCGGGAAGCATGATTATGATTTTTCCCTTTTCCTCGTCCTCGATTGCAAGTCCAGGAGCTGTTCCGTAGTCGTTTTTGAAAACAACCGCACCCTCGGGCATAAGCGCCTGCTTTTTGTTGTTTTCGGTCATCGTAAGTCCGCGGTTTGCGAATCTCTTTTCCATACGTTTAAGGCTTTCCCCGTGCATATACATCGAGCGTCCCATAAGTCGTGCCGCCGTTTCCTTTGTGAGGTCGTCGTAGGTCGGGCCGAGTCCGCCGGTCAGTATCACGAGGT
Source organism: Candidatus Flemingiibacterium sp. (assembly GCA_045632605.1). GTDB lineage: Bacteria > Bacillota > Clostridia > Oscillospirales > CAG-272 > Flemingiibacterium. Next base: position 5,909 of record JAZQXA010000128.1, read on the forward strand.
CAGCACGTCCGAGCGCAAGTGTGAGCGCCTCTTCAAGCCGTCCGGGATTGTCGCCGACGACACCCTGATAGTACAGATTTATACCGAGTGCGGCAAGCCCTCTTGCAATGTGTGCGGCGTCAGTGTTGATTATATCGCCGAGCAGAAGCTCAGTTCCGACAGATAAAATTTCTGATTTTTCAATTTTTATCATGATAATATCTCCATAATTTGTTTAATAGCGAAAATTATGAAAAGATGCAGCGGATAGAAAACATAGAAGGCATATTTAAACTTGAATTTACCTCTTTCACCGTTGTAGAAGAAAACAGGAATCAGCGCAAACATCGAATAAATCTGGAATCTTCCTGCGAAACGGCAAAGAATAACGAGTCCAAAAGCAAAAGCAATAAACTTAAGCCATTTGTTTTTCGGGATAAAAGTAAGCACCGGAAGAATTATTCCGAAGAAGCCGTAATCAAAACCGATTCCAAGAGGAGAAAGAATTTTTGTCAGTGCTATGTAAAGTCCTCCGACAAGAATAATCGGCACAGGGATAAACCGCTTGTCCCTCATGGCAAGCTCAGTTATGTAAATGAGCAGAATCGACACAGAAAATGTCAAAAGGATATTGAGCTTAACCCTTCCGCCCGCAAAACTGACAGCCTGACAAAAAACGCCGAGCAGAAACACCTCAAAAAAATGACGCCGTTTATTTTTAGTATAGCGGCACCCCTCCGCAATCAGAAAAGCGAAAATCGGCATCGCCAATCGCCCAATAAGGCGCATTGGGAGAAAATTGCCGCAAAGCTCAAGCCCCACATGGTCGATAGCCATAGTTACTATTGCTATCAGCTTTAGCATATTCGAGGTGAGAAATCCTTTTTTCAGAAAATCAGTGCTCATAGTCATCTCCTTTTGGCAGATTCCGCTTAGGGCGGATGTAGGCACGCCGCCGGAGTTTTCCCGGGACAGTGCCTACATCGTTAGTTTTATTTATTATTTGCCTTCGTAAAGGGGATATTTGTCACAGATTTTAGTAACTTCAGCGCGAATATAATCAGCAGAGTTTTCAAAATCGGTTGCCGCGAGCTTGATAAGATGAGCGATTGTCTTCATGTCATCTTCCTTGAGTCCGCGAGAGGTTACAGCCGGAGTACCGATACGGACGCCGCTGGTTACGAACGGAGATTCGGGGTCGTTCGGAATTGCATTCTTGTTAACGGTGATATAAACCTCATCGAGCTGCTTTTCGAGCTGCTTACCGGTGATGCCCATCGAACGGAGGTCAAGAAGCATAAGGTGGTTGTCTGTACCGCCGGAAACGAGGTCGAAGCCTTCTGCGATAAGTGCTTCGGAAAGAGCCTTTGCATTCTTTACAATCTGCTCCTGATATGCCTTGAATTCAGGCTTGAGAGCTTCGCCGAAGCAAACTGCCTTCGAAGCGATAACGTGCATAAGCGGGCCGCCCTGTGTACCGGGGAATACTGCCTTGTTGATAGCTTTTGCAAGCTCCTCACGGCAGAGGATCATACCGCCTCTCGGACCGCGGAGAGTTTTATGTGTTGTTGTTGTAACGATATCAGCGTACGGAACGGGGCTGGGATGAACACCTGCGGCAACAAGACCTGCAATGTGTGCCATATCAACCATGAGATAAGCGCCAACGCTCTTTGCAATTTCGGAAAGGCGCTTGAAGTCGATTACTCTCGGATAAGCGGAAGCACCTGCAACGATGAGCTTCGGCTTGTTTTCCTGTGCTAAAAATTCAACCTTGTCATAATCGATTCTGCCGTCGTCTTCAACGCCGTAAGGAACGAAGTTATAAAGAAGGCCGGAAATGTTTACGGGGCTTCCGTGTGTAAGATGACCGCCGTGAGCAAGGTTCATGCCGAGAACAGTGTCGCCGGGCTGAAGAAGTGCGATATAAACTGCGGTGTTAGCCTGAGCACCGGAGTGAGGCTGTACATTAGCGTGTTCAGCGCCGAAGAGCTTGCAGGCACGCTCGATTGCAATATTTTCTGCGATATCAACACATTCGCATCCGCCGTAGTAACGCTTTCCGGGATAACCCTCGGCATACTTGTTTGTAAGTACGGTTCCCATAGCCGCCATAACTGCAGGGGAAACGACGTTTTCAGATGCGATAAGCTCAAGGCCTCTCTGCTGACGGGCATATTCCTTTTCGATAGCCTCGCCGATTTCGGCATCATATTCTTTGATAAATTTCATATTTTCCTTAACCATTTTTTGAATCTCCTTATTGTTTTATTATCGAAAATAACTATACATTTATAATTATACAATATTCTATCGTAAATTACAATAATTATTTTGTAAATATTCTTCCGTTTTTACAACGAGTTTTTTTACAAAATGCGAATAAACGCGAAATTCATCTTCCGTTAGGGGTACATTTTATAAAAAAGCCATGAAATATTTGTCGAAAATGTAAAAATTCAAATTTTTTGCGTAAAATTCGCTGTGAGGTATTGACAGAAACCACAAAATTATGGTATCATATTAGTGTCACATTAGCCAATATGTAATTTATACAGCAAAGCCGCCCGGGTAAAAACAGACGGTCTTGTTGTTTGTTGGCTTTTTGATAATATAACGAGCGTATCCGCGCAGACGGGTGGAGGGCAGAAAAACGGCTAAGATAACACTAATTACTTCGTGCAAAGGCGGAGTCGGAAAGTCCACCGTTGCAGCCAACCTTGCCATGTCGCTCGCAAAGCGCAGCAAAAAGGTGCTTCTTTGCGATTGCAATTTTGATATGCGCTGTCTTGACCTTATGCTCGGAGTTGAAAATGACATAATGTACGATTTGTACGATGCCGCAAAAGGACGCGCCGACATTTCCCGTGTGCTCATTCGCGATGAACGCTCGGAAAACCTTTGGTTTGTCGCGGCTCCTTTTAAAGGCGGACGTGAAATCACGGCGGAAGAATTTTCGGCAGTAATCCGCGGTGCACTCGACTTTGAAAAATTCGATCACGTCATTCTCGACACGCCCGGCTCATTCGGAGTCCCGGCAGTGCTTGATTCGGGAACTGTCGACAGTGCGATAATCGTTGCATCCCATCAGCCGGCAAGTATACGTGCGGCGGGGCAAATCGGCGAATTTCTCGCTCAGAGCGGAATAACTGATCAGCGGCTCATTATAAACAGCTTTGACATAGAAGCAGCACTTAACGAAAAACGCCCGGGAATAAACGAAATAATCGACAGATCGTTCATACAGCTCTGCGGAATTGTCCCGTATGAACGTGAACTGATGCTCGGTGCGGAAAACGGACAGCTTGCCTGTCAGCTGAAACACTCAAACGCAAATGCTGCGTTCAACAACATTGCGAATCGGCTTGACGGAGAGTCTGTTCCGCTGTTTCACGGATTTTACGGAATAAAAACCAAAAGTCAGACGAAACGTCTGCTCGCAATGACATAAAGGCATTTTGATTATCTATGAAAGGGAGATACAAATGGAAATAGCTATTATTGCCGATGACAAGAAGAAGGAATTAATGACACAGTTCTGTATCGCATACTGCGGTATACTCTGCAAACACAATCTCTGTGCCACGGGCATCACGGGTAAGTATATATCCGAAGCCACGGGACTTAATATAGAGCGTCTGCTTTCAGGCTCTCAGGGCGGAACCCAGCAGATAACTTCACGTCTTGCTTATAACGAAATTGATTTACTTATATATTTCCGTGACACGTCGAAGGATGTTGTTTTCAACGAGGAGGAGCACAATCTGCTTCGTATGTGCGATGTTTACAACGTTCCGGTCGCAACTAATATTGCAACGGCAGAAGTGCTTGTTTGTGCTCTCGACACAGGCGGACTCGACTGGCGCGAGATCGTTAATCCCAAGTCGGATTACAACAGAAAAGATTTATAATAGAAATGCGGTGCTGCTTTGATGCGGCACCGATTCTTTTTATGCGGAAAGTTCGTTTGAGGCAAGTGCAGGCGAGAAAAAATGGGATTATCGAAGTAAACTGCTTCGATTATCGTATCATTCGAGAGGGACGACAACCAACGTTGCGCGAACATGCCCCAACACAATCGCTAAGCGATTGCGTAACAGTTGCTCCGCAACTGTTTGAGCTGTCCCCTCTTCCCTCTGCACTAAACGTTAAAATATGCTTAAAGAAACGCATACCATTTGCGGTTGTTGGGATACCGAACGTAGGCGGAGGAGCCGGAGTGAGGCGGGCCCCGACTACCGAGAGCGTTATCTCGAAGCTTTATGCGAACACTCTATGAGCGAATGCGTACAGTAAAGTTCTTTGCGGTGAGCTTTAACACATCTTCGATGTGTCATCAAGAAAGCGACCGTAATTCCCATACACCGCAAAAAAGCCGCCTTCTCACACGAGAAAGCGGCTTAAATGTTATATTAGTTGCACTCTGCAACCAGGGGACCAGCGAGTTCTTTGAGGTAGAACAGCTTTCCGGGGAGAGTGGGGATGAATGTCGAGGTGATATTCATGTCGGGGCCATAGTGGAGAGTGGTGAGGAAGCTCATGCCCTGCCACTGCATACCTCTGCCGAGAAGACCGTCGCATCCACCGATGATGTAGTCAGCCTGGAGGAAAAGGCCCGGGCCGATTGTATTAGCGGTGCAGGGAACGAGGGTTGTACGGCTCTTGAAGCTGGTGAGAGCGTTCTGCTCGATGGTGAGCGGATGAAGCTTTGCACCGATACGGTAGGGCTCCTTCTTCCAATCTTCAACAGAAGCATATTCTTCTGCAAACTGGGGCTCCCAGAATGCGATGTGGCACATTCTTCCGATACCGAAAACGAGAACAAGCTTTGCGCCCTCTGCCTTAAGAGCAGCGATCTTTCCGGGATATGTGGGAAGATTTGTCTTTGTTGCGAAGTTACGCTGATTTTCGGGAATTGTCTTATTGATCTTGCCGAAGAACGCCTGCTTCATGCT
>JAZQXA010000129.1:0-24153 GCA_045632605.1 Candidatus Flemingiibacterium sp.
CGCCAATCGGTGGCGTTTCCACTTTACCAACAGCATATCCGAGTGGAATAACAACAAGCGCTTCACTTTCGATGCTGCTCGAAATATAGAGAGTCATTTCAGTAGTTGTAAGCGGAAGCAGCGGAAGCACATCGAATGTTACTGTATTTGAGTCTGCAGTCTTTTGGTCGATGTAATAAACAGTATCGCTGACAGTCGGAATATCTGTCCCCTCGACAAGGATTATACCGTAATATGCACCGTCTGTTGCTGCACTGTAAGTAACTGCAAGCTGGTCGGAATTCTTATGAAATAGTTCGTTTTTTCCGTCGCCGTTAATGTCCACTACAGAATCTTCCACATCGCCATCTTCAGCACCGGGAAGTATTGTTACATTTTCATCAGAACCAATACCGAAGAAACCTGTATCGAGCTCATCTGCAGCAGTCGAAAGACCAAAGATCGCCGCCAGAGAAATAATCGAAATTACAATAAGTGCTATCTTTTTCACAGTATGCTCCTTTTAATTATTTGATGTTCCTTTTTATATAAACAGTAATAATTTTTGCAAGCTGTGCCCGCGTAATACCGGAACCCGGAGATAAGGTATTATCCCCTACACCTGAAATCATCTCATTATAAATACCCCAGTACATTCCGGATTTTGCCCACACCGATATCTTATCGCTGTCAGCAAAAAACTTATCATATATCGCCGCATACATCAGCTCTTCTCCGCTCTGTGCGCCTGAATGATTAAATAATATCTTCATCGCCGCCTCACGTGTGAGAACACCGTCCGGGTCAAAGAGCGTATCACTTATACCGTTGATATATCCCTTTTCAAATGCCCACGAAATCGCAGATTTAAAATCGGCGTTCTGATTTTCAATATCGGAAAACGGTGCCATAGTTTCCACTTTGGGTGAATCAGCCATTCTCCAGAGCACGGTTACAAGCTGCACTCTCGTAACTGTTCCGTCCGGATCGAAGTTGCCGTTTCCGTCACCCATGAACAGACCGGAATCAGCAGCTTCGCTTATATAGGCTTCGCCCCAATGTCCGGATGTATCAGCAAAGCTTGCTGCCGACAGCGAGGCTGACATCGAAATTACCAGAAGCAAAGCCGCTCCTGATGCGAGGAATTTAATTATCTTCATCGAATGAGTTCTCCTTTAATTAAGCATATCACGTTTAGCGGTGAAAGGACGTATATATTCAGCACTTCCCCAAAGAAAATGGGATATTTCACGTTTTTCACCGTTATCAATTCTTACTGTAGTTGCCCCGCCTACCGGCAGAGTGACCATATACTGACTGCGCCCGACAAATCTTCTTCCGTTGTATTTTGAAAATATGCTTACAGCTGAAAAATCACTGTCCGTATTGTTTTTTATGAGCACATATGTCTCATCGCCGTTTGCATTTATCGGTGAAACATAATACGGTATATCCTCAAAGAGTGCATCAATAAACGCCTCCATGCTGACAAGACCGTAACCGTACATTACATCGTATCCCTCATCTCCGAGGTCTTCGGCGGTGCCTGTAAGCAATTGAACAAACTCTGCGTTTGCCATATCCGGGTCCATCGAAAGTGCAATTGCCGCCATTCCGGCAATCTGCGGCGTCGCCTGCGAGGTTCCGGTCGCCCTTGCATATTTATTGCCGCCTTTATAAAGGCTTACGATATTCTCTCCAGGAGCAGTAACTGTAACACCGATATAATATTGTGCAAATGTAGATTTTTCCTTATTTTCATTAATCGAGCTAACACCAATAACATCATCGTATGCAGCAGGATAACTGCTTTGGGATGTACCGTAATTTCCGGCAGCCGCAACAAGAATAACGCCTTTATCTGCGGCATATTCTATTGCGTTTTTTAAATCCGGAGCATCTTTGTCTGCGCCCCAGCTCATGTTTATTATTTGGCATCCGTATACATCAACAGCCTCATATATAGCACTGGTCAAATCGGAAATGAGTGTGTTTTCATTAGGATCGAAACATTTCAGCGGAACGATTTTCGCTTTCGGTGCAACACCCACACAGCCCATACCGTTCATCTGCGCTGCAATTATGCCCGAAACATGAGTTCCGTGACCGTTATTGTCAGTTACATCTGTACTGCCGTCAAAATAGTTTTTACCTTCGAGCAGATTTTCGGCAATATCAGGATGAGGGGAACAGCCGCTGTCAATGACGGCAACACGGATTTCGTTTCCGTAGGCTTCGAAATTCCATGCCGCATCTGCCGTTATCATCGGCAGATGCCACTGCTGTGAATAATAGTTATCACGCGGAAGCGACATAACAGTAAACTCAGCATCTTCGCAGAATGAAATTTCATCATCAGGTAGAATCTCATCCTCAATGAGATAAACCACCTCATTCGGGGAAATACTCTCAATATATTTTTCGATAGGCTTCAGTCTGCCGATGTCGTATGTTAGATATAAGCCTTGCCTTGCATAAACCTCCTCGAGCGCGTATTCCGTCATATCAGGCACATATCCGTCTGTAAATTTTACGATATAAGTGCCATCGTCTGCCCGAAGTCCAAACGAAAACGCGGTAAGCAATAAAAGAAATGCGGCAAGAAATTTCGCCTTATATTTCATAACTACACCTACCCATGTAAAATTACTGAAGTTTAACAAACATATTTAAAAATACAGTATAAAACGGGAATCGTCACAATAGAGATTATGGTTGTTCCGAGCGTAAATGCCACAGCATTTTTAGTGTCGCCTCCAAGACTGTCGGCAAAAGCAGAAGCAAGTCCGGCAGTCGGCATAGCAAACGCAACAAACATTATAACATTCTTTAGCATAACTATTGGTGCGTTGGCTTTCATTTTCTTTTCCCTGCAAAAGTTATTATTATAAAATATTCATTCTAACATCGTTATTATATCACACGCCCCCCGTCTTGTAAAGGATTTTGCCAAAAAATAATTGTTTTTGACATATTTCCTCAAACCGTATCTATTGACAAAAGTATTGATACATGTTAAAATAAACTTATCAATATTCAAAGAAAACGGCAGATTTAATAATGACAAAACTAAAACTGTGGCTCAAAAAAGAAAAAACGCGAACAGCTATACTGCTGCGCAATATACCGGCAACCGTTATGACACTTTTCGTCATAAGCGTAGTATGCATGAATCTCCTTGCAAATAAAACTCTGCTTCAGCTTGATTTTATCGCACTTGACGGCGGTATACTCATCTCATGGCTTTCGTTCATGTGCATGGATATCACAACAAAGCATTTCGGCCCGGATGCATCCAATAGGATTTCCATACTCGCCGCGGCGATAAACCTGCTCACCTGCCTTATATTTTTTGTTGCAAGTATCATCCCGTCAAATGCAGCCGACTACACTGCGTTCAACGGAATATTCGGCGGAACATGGTTTATTCTGCTCGGAAGTACCGTGGCTTTTCTCTCCTCGGCGGTAATCAATAATATGCTTAATTTTCTAATCGGCAGAGCTTTCAAAAAGAATCCCGACGGAAAAACCGCTTATGCAATGAGCACCTATATTTCCACATTTATCGGTCAGTTTTTTGATAATTTTATTTTCTCCGTTATCGTTTTTGTCGGCTTTGCTCCAATATTCTGGGACGGATTTCACTGGACGGTACTGCAGTGTGCAACGTGCGCTTTAACCGGTGCGCTTGCCGAGCTTATTATGGAAATAATTTTTTCGCCGATAGGTTACCGGATTGTAAGCACTTGGAAGAAAAACAGCATCGGAAAAGAATATCTTGAATACATCGAAAGCGAGAATTTAAAATGAAGATACTGATAACGGGAACAACCCAAGGAATCGGCAAGGCTGTCGCCGAGCTGTTTTTAAAAAACGGCCACACCGTCGTCGGCATCGACAGACAGGCGGCGAGCATTTCCCATTCCGGTTATATACATCACGTTTGCGATATAAGAGAGCGTGATATGCTCCCACACATTAACGATGTTGACATTCTTATAAACAACGCCGGAACACAGAATGAAGATGATATCGACATTAACCTCAAAGGGCTGATATATGTTACGGAAAAATACGGCATACACGAAAATATCAAATCCATCCTTAATATCGGTTCAGCGAGTGCACACACCGGCTCGGAATTTCCCGAATACTGCGCAAGCAAGGGCGGTGTACTGTCGTATACAAAAAATGTCGCGATACGTGTGGCAAAATACGGAGCAACCTGTAATAGCCTTGACCCCGGCGGCGTACTGACTCCTCTCAACGAGTGCGTTATGAATGACCCCGTACTGTGGGCAGAAATAATGGATGAAACACCGCTCAAAAAATGGGCAACTCCCGAAGAAATTGCAGAGTGGGCATATTTCCTGACAGTAATTAACACCTTCTGCACCGGGCAGAACATCCTTGTCGACGGCGGAGAATCAATCAACTATAACTTTGTATGGAAAGATTAACTATGGCTTCACATCTCTTCATTACAGATAAGATACTTGAAATTCACACAGAAGATTTAAGTATTGTAATAAAAAGCACAAAACCGCCGCTGTTTGAAAACGTCGCCGAAACATCCTTGATTTCAGCCGTTGACATTACAGCGGCATCTTTAAAGCGTATTAAATTAGCGTCCTGCAAAATTGACAGAAAATATACCCGGAATTCTCCAGAGCAAATACATCTCGCTATCCCACCCCTGTTTTTCGAGAATACGGATTATGAAATAATCGTTCAAAGCACCGACTTAAAGCCGGTCGTTTTTTGGCACGAAAATCCCGTCATCCGCGAGAGTATTGCCCCCGTTTCCGACGGCGACGGACACCTTATTTCGGGAGTTGCCAATTTCGGAAACAGTATCGGACTATCCGAAATAAAAATCATTCGTGACGGAATCGAAGCCGCTGTTCTCAATATAGAGATATTCCCGACGAGAATCGGATACAAAGAGGATTTCGCACTGATAAAATCGGATATTCTGTTCGAAATGCATTCTGCGGCAGTAAACTTCCTGCAAAAGAAATATGGCTGTCTTAACGCTAATTCAAAGACAGCTTCACCAACCGAAAAGCTGATTAATATAATTTCTGCCGGAATTCCGGACATATTCAAAACACATAATTTTATTTTTCAAAGTGACCGTCAGCTAATGAGGCACATGGAATTACAAAGCGAGGCAAATATAATTCTATCAATGTCCGATTCCAATATAGCACAGCTTTATGAATACTGGTGCTTCATCAGGCTCGCAAAGATTATCAACAATCTAAACTGCCGGATGATATCTAAAGATGTCTTATGCACATCCGAAAGCAGCACAACCGCTCTTTTAAAAACCGTGGAATCTGCGTTAGAATTTATAAATCCGCGAACTGACGAGAAAATATCCCTGAAATATTTGCCCTCACTGAACGAAAAAGCACACATTACACTCACTGTTGAAAACCGCGGCGGCAGTGGCCGTCAGTATATCTTCGCACCGCGGTATAGTATTGAAGCTGCCGCAGACGGCAATATCGGCCCGCATCCAGACGATATTGATGTAATGCACAGATACCGCAACACACCGTCATCCGATGCCGGTGCGGAAACTCACGGTGCATATGTGCTGTTCCCTCATTCCGACGAGGAAACGTACAGCGAGCATCCGTTTTGCAAAAGCATCGAAGCCGTCAATGTCGGCGGATTACCATTTATGCCGGACGCATCGAAATTGGCGGAAACTCTTGTCAAAGAGATTATTTCCAAGTCAGAACCCAAAAGCATCACGCTTCCTGCCGGTTATGAATCTGTTCTGGCAAACCTGAATTTTGATGAATGCGACGTACTTGTCGGCTCATTTGGCTCGATTGAACAGTTTGAAGATAATCTTGAAAACCTTTATTATTACATACCTGAACGGAATTTTGAGCTTGAACGTCTGCCGATACATACCATCGCCCTATATCAGTCTGCAAAGCTGTTCGGTGAGGAAGCCGCAATACGTTACTTGGGCGATGTGACCGACTGCCGCAGAGTAAAGCGAAAACAAATAAAGTTTCCGATGCGTCGCAACAATCCCGATGAATGGTATTTTGTTTTCAGTGTCAGAGCATGGCGCGCACTTCCCTCTCCGATAAAGATACGTGACGAGGGCGTTTTCAAGCCAAAATATACAAATATGTTTTTACTCAATACTGCCGATTACTCATATGAACTTTTTGACATACATTCGCGGGAGAAATTCCGATTAATGTATGAACTTAAATATATTCTTAACTCCGCCCCCGACAGTAAAAACCAAACGTCAGCCTACCGCTTAAACAGCGGTGGAACCGTATACATTCGCGACGGATACTTTGATGTACAGCGCAAAAACGGCGAAAAACTCTTCGAGCCGCCGCTTCGCATTTCGGAGATTTCCCGCCGTTTGAAATACTATTTTAATTTAATTGAAAACAAGCTCAGGCAGTCTTAAGCATTTCTTGTCATATTATGGAAAGCGTTAAGCAGTGCATTTGTACTCGCTTTGATGACATCCGTGTCGGTTCCGACACCCCAAAATATTTCGCCGTTTTTCTCTCTGACAAGTCCGATATACGATGCCGCCACACTCTCCGAACCTTGTCCCTGCATACTGTGCTGACTGAATACCTCGAGGATATATTTTTCGCCGGTGTAGGCCTTAAGCGCATTATTCACGGCATTCAGCGAACCGTTGCCCTCTGCCTTCACCTGTGTCTTAACACCGTTGCGGTTAAAAGTAATATTGACTTCAACCGAGTCGTTCTCACGCATGAAGTTAAAGCCGATAACCGCGATTTCACGCACAACATCAAGATAGGCTTCAGAGAAGATTGTAAATACCTCCTCGGTCTTAAGCTCCTTGCGCTCGCGCTCGGAAATACTCTTGCAGATATGGCTGAAATGCTCGCGCATTTTTCTTGGCATATTGTAGCCGTAAGTGTGCTCCAGAATATATCCGATTCCGCCCTTGCCGGACTGTGAATTAACCCGGATAACATCCGCATCGTAAGTTCGTCCGATATCCGTGGGGTCAATCGGTATATACGGCACGCTCCACTCGTGAAGTTCGTTTTCGTCATGATATTTCATGCCCTTTGCTATGGCATCCTGATGGCTTCCCGAGAATGCGGCAAAAACCAATGCGCCCGCATACGGCGCTCGGTCATGAACCTGCATTCCGGTACAGCTTTCATATTTTTCCACCAGATACGGTATGTCTGAAAAATCAAGTCCCGGGTCGATTCCGTGAGAATACATATTCATTGCCAGTGTGATTATGTCAACATTTCCCGTACGCTCTCCATTTCCAAACAGCGTACCTTCAACACGGTCAGCCCCGGCAAGAAGCGCCAGCTCCGTGTCGGCAACACCGGTTCCGCGGTCATTGTGAGGATGAAGCGAAAGTGTTACGTGCTCGCGATATTTGAGATTTTTGCTCATAAACTCCACCTGCGAAGCGTAAATGTGCGGCATACTCATCTCAACCGTTACGGGCAGATTGATTATAACATTGTTGCTCTCACTCGGCTCGAGTACATCAAGAACCGCGTTGCAGACCTCAAGCGCATATTCCGGTTCAGTGCCCGTGAAAGATTCAGGAGAATATTCAAATCGGAAATTACCTCCATATTCAGCGGCAAGCGTCTTTACCAATCTTGCACCGTCAACTGCAATCTGCTTTATTTCCTCTTTTGATTTTTTGAATACCTGTTCACGCTGTGCGGCACTGACCGAATTGTAGAAATGTATAATCGCACCCGGTGCACCCTTGCAGGCTTCGAATGTACGACGGATTATATGCTCACGGCACTGCGTCAGCACCTGAACACTCACGTCGTGCGGAATCATATTATTATCAATAAGCGTACGCAGAAACTCATATTCCGTTTCGTTTGCTGCAGGAAAACCAACCTCAATCTCCTTAAATCCAACCTTAAGCAGAACCTTGTAGTATTCGAGCTTTTCTTTAAGCCCCATCGGAATGACAAGGCTCTGGTTTCCGTCACGCATATCAACCGAGCACCAAACAGGCGGCTTTTCGATATGGTCATTTTTCACCCAGCTTTTATATTCATCCGAAACCGGAAAATATCCCACTCGGTATTTGCTTGCATCCATCATAACCGTTTCCTCTTTTCTGAAAAACAAAAAACGCCCCAAAGCTTAAAAAATTGCTTTGAGACGGGTATAAATCTATAAATTTTATACTCGCGGTACCACTCAAATTGCGAAGCCGAAACTTCGCCGCTCTTCGAGGCCAACAAACCTCTATGCACTAACGCAGCATACGCGGGTCACCCTACACACTTGAAGCTTCAGGTTTCCGGCTCAAAAGGGAGAGGAACAAAGGCTCTGCACACCGATTTTCACCAAGCATCGGCTCTCTGCACTGCAATTCACCTTGACCATTCTTCGTCACAGCCATTATCATTACTAATGATAACATAAATATCACGTAATGTCAATAGTTTGCTCTTATTTTGTTATTTTTCCTCGAAAATACAGATAAAACGAAAGGTATCTGCCAAACAAATTATGAATGAATATCTAAAGAATTTATCCAAAATCGAATTTGTCGTAACCCATGCCTGCACAGGAAAATGCAAGCACTGCTCCGAGGGTGACCATCCGACTTGTGCTGACAGTATAAATCCCGACATTGCCGCCGATGCAGTTAAAAAAATTGCGGCAGAATATGACATAAAAACAGTCATGACATTCGGGGGCGAACCGCTTCTCTGCCCCGACACGGTTTTCGCGATAATAACCGCCGCCAAACAAATGAATATTCCGAAACGGCAAATCATCACAAACGGATATTTTACAAAGAATGCGGCATATATCCGCGAAACAGCAAAACGCCTCGCCGACTGCGGCGTTAATGATTTACTTCTGTCTGTGGATGCATTTCATCAGGAAACAATTCCACTCGACACCGTAAAAATCTTCGCTTCAGAAGCGAAAAACTGCGGTATTCCGGTAAAACTTCAGCCGGCATGGCTCGTGAGCCACACCCATGATAATCCATATAACATAAAAACGCGGAAAATACTTGACAGCTTTGCCGATATAGAACTCTGCGAAAACGATGGCAATATTATCTTTCCCGAAGGAAATGCCCTGAAATACTTATCAGAATATTTCACCGGAAATCTCCCCGAAAACCCGTACATCGAAAATCCTTATGATGTGCACTGTGTATCGTTTGATTCAAACGGCGACGTGCTCGGCGACAACATTTACCGCCATGATATACTTGATATTATAAAGTTTTACACCCCGTAGGGAAATTACAAAATATACGCTTAAAGCGTCAAAATAAAACAGTAGCCTTTTAAGGTCGATTCAGACTTTAAAAGGCTGCATTTTAATATATATTACCGTTCAGCTCAAAGCATCAAAAATGTTCAAAAGCGCCATTATTCTTTTTGGGGAACGCCGCCATAAAGCCTGCCGCATTTTTGTGTACTTCAACGCCGCGTACATATGGCAGTGTGGTCGGGTTTATCATGTCATATCCGTATATGAGACGCCCAAGCATCAAATCTGACACCGTAACATCAGCCTCTGCATTATCCGCAAGCTTTGTTACACGGTGGTCGTTTCCGCCCCACTCTATGCGGAATACACCCTTCACGCCTTCATCGCCTTCGGGAACGGATATGGTAAGCTCGCCCTCGGCTTCGGGATATTCACAGAGCGTCAGCATTTTTTCGGTATTAATTATCTTTGCGGCAACATCAGGCAAAAGCTTGTATCTCGTATGAGTATAATTTCTGAAAATCATATCAACCTCGGGACACATACCAAGATTTGAAAATTCAACATCTTCGAGTTCGCCCTCATACATACGTATAAATGAAAGCAGCTCAGCAAGTACTGCAGGTGAAGTGTAAACCATCTCATGAACTGTCATAAGTCCGTTCTCATGGTGGTTCACAACGACCTCCTTTGTCGTTGAATAGGTTATATATCCCTCTGCTCTGCCATTTTCATAGTATACATATGTCTGGCATCCCGGATAAAAATTAAACTGTTTTTCGCTCTTTCGCTCGAACATAATATTTCTGCCGGCTGAAAATCTTTCATATGCCGATGCCACATCAGCCAGAAGTTCATCGGTGTAAGGAACGAGCGAACATCTTCTCGGAAGAAAATCGAGAAATCTTATCGGAAGTCTGACTATCAGGTGGTCGGAAATCTTTTCATAACCGAACATATTGTAATATGTGAACGAAAACGGATGGAGTAAAGCTGTAACTATACCGTCCTCGTAGGCTTTCTTTTGCATATATTCAAAGGTTTTTCTGACGTTTCCGCCTCTTCTCAGATGCACCGGTGTATAAATTCCGCCTGCTGTCATGGTTTTTACCCATTTATTACCGAAGCGTGTATTGCGGTATGTAAAGCTGCCTTTGGATATCATCTCACCGCTCTCACCGATTACATTTGCAATCCAGCGATGTGCGCCTCCGTCAAGAATTTCGGTTGTCAGTTTTATTTCCATAGTATCCTCCGAAAACCATTATTTTAATCGTGTGTATTATATCATAAGGTTAACGGTAAGTCAAGAGAATACTAAAAAAATAACACTAAAACAAAAAAACGTATTATTATGACAGAATAATTAAGGTTTTTATTCAGATAGGGTTTCATTATATCCCGTAAGTCCCAGAAAGTGGGTCTTTAAAAACCCCGATTTGCGGCGTCAAGAAAGTAAATACGGCAAAAAGAATCCCAATTCCGCAGAGCACCGTAAAAGCCAATTTAGGTAGTCTGCAGCGTACCTTTTCGGAATTAAACAGCCTCGTTTCGTAAATATATGCAATCGCCGCTGAGATAAAGAAAATCGCAATATTAATCCAGTCCGGCGACTTTCCGATAACGCCGTTATAAGTGTAAAAAATGACAGGAATCAGCAAAAGTCCGAAAAGAATACCTCGCAGCTTTACACACCAGAAATCCTCACGGTCACGGAAGAAAAAGCTTTGCACGACAGCATAAATAAACATAGGCCAAAACAGGAGCTTCATGTGTTCCCATGTCGATTCATTAACTCCCGAAAACGGCGCTGTCCACACAGCACCTCCGAGCCAGTCGTAAAGAAAATGCAGTATAGTACCTCCGAGCGAAGTCACAGCAAATCCAAGAAGCTGCCAAAGAGAGATTGAGCATTTCATAAATTCACCTGCAAAATATTTTAGTGCTTTAGTATATGCCCGTAAACGATGGTTTATGTAAGCTTTGGAAATTTAATTAAGATACTGTTGATATTTCGGGACATATATGTTATAATGTGTTTATGATATATTCATCCGACAATAATGCAAAAAAGAACATAAGGAGGATATAATTATGGCCGGATTTATTGTGACAATCCTTATCGGGGTTGTTTGTGTTATACTTGGAATCTCTAACTATAAAGGAAATATTGAATCGCTTCATTCCTATCACCGCAAACGCGTGAGCGAGGAAGACAGAATTCCTTTCGGAAGAATGGTCGGTGGCGGTACGATTATAATCGGATGCGGAATTATACTCTGCGGCAGTTTATCTGCTGTAACAGTTTTCACGGAAAACAAAGCATTTATGGCTGTGGGAACAGGAATTATGGCTGTATCCCTCGTGATAGGACTATGCATGAGCTTTTATGCTATGATAAAATACAATAAAGGGATTTTTTAAGTATGGCACAAAAACCGTCAATTCTTATCACCGGAGCATACGGCGGAATGGGCAGTGCAGTCGCAGATGCCCTCTCAAAAGCAGGATTCCGTATATTTGCACTTGACAAAACCGTCGGTGAGGGGAATGAAAATATAATTCCCCTTGAAGCGGACATTACCGATGAGAACAGTGTAATCGCAGCTTTTCGCAAGGTGAGTGAAATTACAGATACGCTTTTTGCAATAATACACTTTGCCGGAATATATATGCTCGATTCACTTGTTGAAATGGACAGCGGTGATTTCGAAAAGATATTTAAAATCAACCTCGGCGGAGCTTTTCTTGTAAATAAAACATTCATGCCGCTTCTGAAAGAGGGCGCCCGTATTATCATTACCACAAGTGAGCTTGCACCGCTTGATCCGCTTCCCTTCACCGGAATCTACGCCATAACAAAAAGTGCGCTTGATAAATATGCATACGCCCTGAGAATGGAGCTGCAGCTAAAGGGAGTCGATGTCAGCGTTCTTCGCGCAGGAGCGGTGGCAACGGGAATGCTCGGAGTTTCCACCTCGGCACTTGAAAGCTTTCATCGAAAAACCAAGCTATACACCTGCAATGCCGAGCGTTTCAGCAATATTGTAAATAATGTGGAAGCGCGAAATATAAAGCCGGAAGCAATTGCAAAAAAAGTGATTCGGATATTACGCAAAAGAAACCCGAAATTTTCATACCATATCAACCGCAATCCGCTTTTGCTAATGCTGAATCTCTTGCCAAAAAATCTGCAATTCTTTATTATAAAACAGATTCTCAAAACAAAAAACGGTTGATTATTTTAATACTGAAACATAAAAGCATAGCTGCGAAAAATCATCGTCAGCTATGCTTTTTTTCGTATGTAACAGTGATATACTATTTCAAGCACTGGGTAATTATCGGTACAGGCTTTTCGGGCTGAGTACCGATAAGGGCTTCAAGCTCTTCGTTTGTGGCAACGGTATCATATGTCTTGTATCTGACAGTGATAATATCACCTGCACCGATTCCGGCCTTACCGTAATTTTCTTTCGCTCGTTCGAAGGAAACAACCACGCAGGAGTTTGGCCAAAGGATATCACGCAGTTCCTTGCCAACCGCAAAAGAATTTTCAATGACAGTAAGAGGCACCACAACAACTGTCGGCTTTTTGTTCTTGGTGATTTTACGTATCTTGGCTTCTATAACTGTGTCAGTAAAATCTTCAAGGCCTGACATTTCTACAACAAGAAGTGCAACTGTTGTTGCTATGATAATGGGAAGAACATTATTGATACCGCCAAGCGCTTCAACCGCAAAAACACACGCGGTCACGGGTATTCTTGATGTCGATCCCAAAAACGCGGAGATACCAAGCACAACCATAAGAATGTAATGCTCTGCTTCAATAAGTCCCAGGGCAAGCATTCCCTCTGCGCAAAGCGAACCGATGATTGCACCAAAAGCAAGAGTTGGAAGAAAAACGCCGCCGGTTGTTCCTGCAGTATTGGAGATCATCATGGAAGCGGCACGGATTAAAAATACGATAATCAGCATATACCATATAATTTGCGTCTTAAATATCTCATCTACCAGAGAATGACCGGTTCCGAGAGTGTTCGGCAGTAAAAATCCGACAACCGATATTGCCGCAAACAGTATTGGAAACACAATTTTCACGGAAAGCTTTTTAAGTATACCGTGCATTATCTTATCCGCAATGTGGTAACACCGTGTAAAGAGTATAGAGCATCCGCCGCAGATAAGTCCTATCAGCAATGGAGCAAAAAGTAATTTGAGTGAAATTGCCTGTATCTCCGGCAGGTGGAACAAACTTACCGAACCGATACCGAACCACGCAAGTGTTTGAACAGTAATCTGCGCCGTCATTACCGAAACGGAAGCAACTGTCAGAAGCATTGGTGAAAAATGCTTATGTAATTCCTCCATTGAGAAAAGGATAGCGGTAATCGGAGATGATGTTGCAATCGAAAATCCGGCAGAAGCACCGCCAGTCATAATGTACCGGCGCCAGCCCATATGTTTTTTCCCGCCGAAACATTTTATAACACCGTCACCGATTGCAGTTCCCATCTGCACACAGGGTCCCTCGGTTCCAAGCGGAAGTCCGCAGAGGAAGGTTAACAAAGCTGAAACAGGCAGCAGAAAAACGCTTTTAATCCATTTAAAACTGACCATACCCCGAATTGCAGCAACAGATGTAGGAATACCGCCGCCCCTGCAGCTATGTGAGTATGAAAGAATAAAGCTTGAAATAAGACCGATAGCCGCGGCACCAAGCACAAGAAGCAGAATCCAGGCAGGATTTGTGCGCACTGTGCTGTATACTGATGATGACAAGTGAATGACAAATTCTGCCGCCACTTTGAATGCAGTAACAAGAATAGCAGAGAAAAATCCTGCAGCTACCGAGAATCCAAGACAAGGTAAAAGCAGATTTTTTATATGATTAAAAAGACGGTTTTGCATAGTAGTCTCCCATAAATATTTTGAACATACTGTATATTATATCACATCAAGCTCTAATTTTCAACAGTTAAGGAGAATTTTTATTGATATCTGATATGAGAATCTTTCGTTTGACAAATTATTTAATATGTGGTATGATTAATATACTAACAAAAACTGTGAGTGGGTAAGTTATTGATATAATGAAAAAAATAATCGTTATCGGCTGTCCCGGAGCCGGAAAAACCACATTTGCGGAAAAACTGAATAAAAAAACCGATATACCGCTATTTTACCTTGATGCCATCTGGCACAAGCCGGACAGAACACATATTACAAGAGAAGAATACGATGCACGTCTTTCTGAGATACTCTCACTCGATTCTTATATCATAGACGGGAACTACAGCCGAACAATCGAAAACCGTATTTCAGCGTGTGACACGGTGTTTCTTTTTGATTTACCAACATGTGTTTGTCTTGACGGTGCAATCTCCCGTCTTGGCAAAGAGCGCTACGATATGCCGTGGATCGATACCGAGCTTGACCCAAACTTAAAAAAAGAAATTGAGGAATTTGGAAATAAAAATCTGCCCACCATATATTCACTGATTGACAAATACAAAGACGGCAAAACAATTGTAATATTTAAGAGCCGAAAAGAGGCAGATGAATTTTTAAACGGAGAAACCCCATAATTTTTAAAATAGAACGCCTTATCCTTTGCCCATGACAAGAGAAAAAGCATGGGAGAAAATTTACAGCAAATAAAAGCTTCACAAGGAATAAAATAAGTACGAAATCAAGAATATTAATGATAAATTTCAAGTGTGAGTGTTTATGATAAAAGAACTTATGCATGACCCGATTTTCCTTGCCGGGAAATCCGAAATCGCATCAAAAGAAGATTTGCAGACTGCCAATTATTTGCTTGATACGCTGATAGCACACAAGGATAGTTGTGTTGGCATGGCGGCAAATATGATAGGTATCAAAAAACGAATTATCGCTTTTCTCGACGAGAGCGGACAAGCATCGACATATACGGTGATGCTCAACCCCGAAATTATAAAACGGGATGGCATATACACTACTGAAGAAGGATGTCTTTCCCTGCTCGGCGGTCCACGTCCTTGCAAGAGATACAGAACTATCAAAGTGAAGTATCAGACGCCCGAAATGCAAATACGGGTTAAAACCTACACCGGTTTCACGGCGCAGATTATCCAGCATGAGGTGGATCACTGCGATGGAGTGCTGATATAAGCAAAAACTGACTTTTTTAATCTGACCCATAGGTCAGGCATTTGTGAACTGTATATTTTTTGACCAAAACAGATAAAGCCAAATAAAGCACACGGAGAAAGCAGTTTCCGTTCTTAAAGGGAATGTGGTTTGGGCGGACTTATAAACTTTTATGTGCTATTTTATATTAGATTTAAGGTTGAAAAAGTAAAATGCATATAAAAAGCAATATAACTTCATAATTCAACGTCTTATGATATAAAAATCAGCGGAAAGGATGTTGCCTGTGCGTATTTTGATTGCTGAAGACGAAAAGCTGCTGGCAAAAGCAATTGTGAAAATATTTGAAAAGAATAATTATTCCGCCGATGCTGTACACAACGGCGAAGATGCGCTGTTTTATCTGGAATCAAACAACTACGATGTTGCTGTTATGGATATTATGATGCCGGTAATGGACGGTATCACTGCGCTGAAAAAGCTCCGTGCCGCAGGAAATTCCATCCCGGTTCTGATACTTACGGCAAAATCGGAGGTGGATGATAAGGTTCTCGGTCTTGACAGCGGAGCAAATTATTACCTCACCAAGCCTTTTGATGCAAAGGAGCTGCTTGCTACGATCCGTGCTATAACCCGTTCTGCCGGCGAGGTCAGCACAAAAATTACATTCGGCAATATTTCTCTTGACCGTAGTACCTTCGAATTAACGTCTCCCACTGGCAGCTTCCGTCTTGCAAACAAGGAATTTCAGATGATGGAAATGTTTATGGCAAATCCTCATAATATCATATCCGCCGAACGTTTTATGGAAAAGATTTGGGGATACGATAATGAAGCGGAGATTAATGTGGTATGGGTATATATTTCCTATCTCCGCAAAAAGCTTGCAGCACTGGGCGCAGATATACACATTAAAGTTGCCCGCAATATCGGATATTCACTGGAGGAACTTCCATGATCCGCACTCTTAAACGAAAATTCATTCTTCTTTCCATGTTATCCCTGCTTGTCCTGCTCAGCGTAATCGTTGTTGGAATGAATATTCTCAATTATCAGTCGGTGATTGCAGAAGTTGACGATATTTTGGCTTTGCTCACGCAGAATAAAGGTACCTTCCCGGAATTTTTACCCGATCCGCAAGGCAAATTCCCGTTTGGTATGTCCCCCGAAACACCTTATGAATCCAGATTCTTTTCGGTACTGCTCAATCCCGAAGGCAATGTTCTTCAATCCGATACGGGACGAATCGCCTCGGTAGATACCAAAACAGCCATTTCATATGCTTCTTTGGTGTTTGATTCCGAAAAAGAAAGCGGATTTATCGGGAACTACAGATTTGCTCGAAACGATGACGGAAAACTGACACGAATCATCTTCATCGACTGCGGCAGACGTCTGGAAGCATACCGCACATTTCTGACAACCAGTATTACAATGGCTCTTACCGGATATCTGATTGTTTTCATTGTGGTTTTAATACTATCCGGTAAAATCATTCGTCCGATTGCCGAAAGCTATGAGAAGCAGAAACGCTTTATTACGGATGCAGGTCACGAGTTGAAAACACCGCTGACCGTCATTAATGCAAATGTGGATCTTTTGGAGATGGAAATGGAAGATAACGAATGTCTTTCAGATATCCGTGTGCAGGCGGAAAAGCTGCGTTCTCTGACCAATGATCTTGTCACGCTGGCAAAGATGGAGGAGGCAGAAACGTCGCTTCCGATGATTGATTTCCCCATTTCCGAGATCACGGCAGACATTGCCCATTCATATGAAAAGCTTGCGGCAAATCAGTCTAAGCAGTTTACCTACCGTATTCAGCCGTTGCTTACGCTGAAAGGCAATGACAAATCCATAGAGCGCCTTGCAGGTATTCTTTTAGATAATGCCTTCAAATACTCTCCCAGTGGCGGTATTGTTCATACGGAACTCTCAAAGCAAGCGAAAACCATCGTATTTTCCGTATATAATACAACCGCATCCGTGATTACCAAAGAACAGCTCGACCACGTTTTTGACCGTTTTTACCGCATAGACACTTCCCGAAACTCGGAAACCGGAGGGCACGGAATCGGTCTTTCCATTGCTAAGGCAATTGTAGATACTCATAACGGTAAAATACAGGCATGGACGCAGGACGGACACTCTTTTGGAATCACTGTCACTTTTTTTGCCCCATAATATAAAAACCGACTGCATTTTTCTGCAGTCGGTTTCCTTTTGCAAACAATTATATACAAGGTGAAGGTATTGTGAATGTTTCTTGAATTCTTTCACCATCTTAACTTGATTTAAGTTTCGGGATATATACTCCTTGCAACATTATGAAAGGAAGGATGATGCTCATTGCAATTCAGACACGAGGTCAAGCACGAAATCAGCAGCCACGATATGCTGATTTTGCGGCAACGTCTTCAGGCTGTGATGAAACCGGACACACACGCTGTGAACGGCCAGTACAAAATACGCAGTTTGTATTTCGACAACCTTGACGATAAGGCACTCAGGGAAAAGCTGGATGGCGTAAACATCCGAGAAAAATACCGGATACGCCTCTACAATAACGATACTTCCATAATCCATCTGGAACGCAAGTTCAAGCACGGCGGTCTCGGCTACAAGGATTCCGCAACGCTAACTCCGGAGATGGCACAGGCAATCGCCGACGGTGATGTGGAATGGATGTCCCACAGTACCAACAAAGTGATTCTCGGGTTCTATACCCGAATAAAAAACGAGGGACTGTCCGCCAAGGTTATCGTTGACTACACCCGAGAGCCGTTTGTTTTCGGCCCGGGAAATGTCCGCGTAACGCTCGATTATAACATACGCACCGGAATGAGATGTACCGATTTTCTGAACCCCGAATGTGTGACTGTCCCCATTAAGGACTCTCCCTGTGTCCTCGAAGTAAAATGGGACAACTACCTGCCCGATGTAATTCGGGATGCCGTTCAGCTGGACGGTAGAAGAAGCGCAGCCTTCTCAAAATATGCCGCCTGCAGAATGTATGACTAAAATATTATAAAATAAAGGAGCAACCAAAACCATGAATTTTAACGATATCTTCAAATCAAGTTTCTTAGAAAACATATCCTCCATCAGCGTGCTGGATATGCTGCTGACCCTCGTGCTGTCTTTCGGCATCGGTCTTTTCATCTTCCTCATCTATAAGAAAACCTATCAGGGTGTAATGTATTCCTCCACCTTCGGCACCACGCTGATTGCGCTGACGATGATTACATCCGCTGTCATTCTCGCCGTAACATCCAATGTGGTTCTTTCTCTCGGTATGGTCGGTGCACTCTCCATCGTCCGTTTCCGTACCGCGATCAAAGATCCGCTTGACATCGCTTTTCTGTTTTGGTCAATTGGTGCCGGAATTATCCTCGCAGCAGGTATGATTCCGCTGGCAGTTATCAGCAGTGTAGTCATCGGTCTGATTCTTCTGTTCTTCGTTAACAAAAAATCCCATACCTATC
The DNA here is from genome assembly GCA_045632605.1 of Candidatus Flemingiibacterium sp. Taxonomy (GTDB): domain Bacteria; phylum Bacillota; class Clostridia; order Oscillospirales; family CAG-272; genus Flemingiibacterium. The sequence continues at coordinate 18,867 of JAZQXA010000129.1, forward strand.
CCTATATGGTCGTGCTTAACTGCGCAGGCCATGATGCGGAAATCAAAGCAACCGAATTTATGAAGAAGTATGTAACTCGCTGTACGGTTAAGAGCAAATCCGCTGTCAAGGGTGCTCTCGAAATTAACATCGAAGTCCGCCTGAAGGAAGACAACACCGATTTCATAAATATTCTCTCCGAAATGCCCGGTGTAAACAGTGCGGTAATTGTTTCCTACAACGGCGATTACATGGGGTAATATAATGTCAACAAGCAAGCATTTTGATAAGATCGCATGGGCCGTCACAGCTTTGATACTGGTTATCACCATTCTCTTTATGAACGGTGCGGCTCTCGGTATCGAAGTCATGGCACATACCATGGGATATGAAAACCGGTTGTTTGACAATACCAGGGTGCATACCATTGATATTGTCATGAACAACTGGGAGGAATTTATCGCAAACGCCACCAGCGAGCAGTATTATGCCGCCAATGTGGTGATCGACGGCGAAGCCTACAAAAATGTAGGTATTCGCGGCAAAGGCAACACATCTTTGTCAACCGTATCTTCCCTCGGAAGCGAACGGTACAGCTTCAAAATTGAGTTTGACCAGTACGATAGCTCCATTACCTATCACGGACTTGACAAGCTGAGTTTGAATAACTTGATTCAGGATACCACCATGATGAAGGACTATCTGACCTACACCATGATGAACGAATTCGGTGCGACGGCACCGCTGTGCAGTTTTGTGTATATTACAGTCAACGGCGAGGATTGGGGACTGTATCTTGCCGTGGAAGGCGTTGAAGACAGCTTCCTCGAACGCAATTACGGTGCAAACTACGGCGAGCTCTACAAACCGGACAGCATGAGCTTCGGCGGCGGACGCGGCAACGGCAAGGATTTCAGTATGGATGATTTTATGAACAAAAATGAGTCATCAAGCGAATCCGGCAAATCGTCAGGCGGCATGGCAATGCCGGATATGGGCGGTTTTGATCCATCCGCCGTGTTCGGCGGTAATATGCCCGATATGGGAAGCATTGATCCTTCTCAAATACCCGAAGGATTTGGCGGTGAAATGCCAAGCATGGGCAATTTCGATCCTTCGCAGATGCAGGGGGATATGACGCAGATGCCTGATATGACACGAGGAGAATCCGATTCTGAAAGCAGTGATAGATCTTCCTTCGGCGACGGTTTCAGCTTCGGCGGCATGGGAGGCTTCGGCATGGGCTCCTCCGATGTTAAGCTTCAGTATATCGATGACAGCATTGACAGCTATTCCAATATCTGGAACAATGCAAAAACAGATATAACAGAAAACGATCAGAAGCGACTGATTGAATCTCTGCGTAAACTCTCGAACGGCGAAGAGATTGAATCTGTTGTGGATATCGAAGCAGTCATCCGTTATTTCGTTGTACACAATTATGTTTGCAACGGCGACAGCTACACAGGTTCAATGATTCACAACTATTATCTGTATGAAGAAAACGGACAGATGACAATGATTCCATGGGACTATAATCTGGCTTACGGCACCTTTCAGGGCGGCAACGGTCAGAGTACGGTAAACACTCCGATTGACGCTCCCGTATCCGGCGGTGTCGGTGAAGACCGTCCCATGTGGAGCTGGATTCTGTCTGATGAAAGCTACACCGAGCTGTACCACAGGTATTATGCCGAATTCCTCGAAACCGTTGATGTTCAGGGAATCATTGACAGTGCATATAATCTGATAAAATCATATGTGGAAAAAGATCCTACTGCATTCTTCACCTACGAAGAATTTGAAAAAGGCATTGAAACTATGCGTAAGTTCTGCGAACTCCGTTCCAAAAGCATTTCCATGCAGCTTGAAAACGGCGAAACCACAAGCAATATGAGCTATGTGGATGCGTCCAGCATTACCCTGTCCGATATGGGTTCTATGAGCGGTATGGGCGGAGGCTTTGGCGGCGGTATGCCCGGCAGAGATAACAGTAAAGATAATTTCGGCGGTCGTGGTTCGACGGATAGCAGCAATTCTGCCAAGCATAACACAGATGCAAGCACCTCTACCAATATGAACATTCAAGCCTCTTCCTCATCCCCCGCAGAAAGTATGCCCCAAAACAGTCAAATGCCTACAATGCCGGAGGGCTTCGATTCTTCGGAAATGCAAGGCGGTTTCAGCGGTCAAATGCCGAACATGGGTGAGATGCCCGAGGACTTTGACCCGTCACAAATGCCCGGAGATTTTGATCCGTCGGCGATGCAAGGCGGTTTCAGCGGTATGTTCCCCGGCGAGTCTTCTGATGCATCAGATACTACGGCCTCGGATAATTCGGCGAACACCGATTCCGCAAACAACAGCAATCGCCCTTCCCGTGACAATATGCAAATCCCCGGTGGCAGTTGGGGTTCCGGTATGAACGGCATGGGTAATACTGTGCAGGGCAATACCAACTTAATATGGCTTGCCGTATCTGTTGCGGTTCTTGGCGCAGCACTTATTGTTGCAAAGGTTTATAGATATTAAAGCACTAAAAACACTGCCGAGAAATCATAAAATCAAATCTTATATGAACCCCGAAAGTTAGACTCTTTTGGGGTTCATATTTTTATCTCAAATAGGTGGGCAAGAAAATCATAACACACGTGAATTATCTACCGCAAATATTCTAATTAAAGAAAGCGCCGATGAGGAATCAAAATCTCATCGGTTGTTTTATATCTGCTTATTTTCCAAATACTGTTGAAAAATGGCAGATTTTGTGGTATACTGGTCTCATAAAATCACATTATAAGGGGATTGATTTCTGTTATGATTTGGATTATTGCTGCCATTATGTCCGCAGTATTTGCAGGACTTGCTTCTATACTCGCAAAATGCGGCATCAAAAAGACCGATTCCGACCTTGCAACCGCACTACGTACCATTGTTGTGCTTTTATTTTCATGGATAATGGTGTTTGTTGTCGGTTCACAGCGGACTGTCACCGATATAAACCATGTGTCGCTTATTTCCCTCATTTTGTCGGGACTTGCCACGGGCGCATCGTGGATATGTTACTTTAAGGCGCTCTCCATGGGCGACATCAATAAGGTTGTTCCCATCGACAAGTCGAGCACAATACTAACCGTTCTTTTGGCAATCATCTGCTTTGGGGAAACCTCGAATCTTTTTATAAAGCTGATTGCCACAGCCATACTTGCAGCCGGAATTTTCCTAATGGTTGAAAAGAAAAAATCAGACGGTAAATCCGCGGAAAAATCGTGGATTATTTACGCTGCCCTTGCCGCTGTTTTCGCTGCGCTGACATCCATTCTCGCAAAGGTCGGAATCGAGAACGTGGAGTCAAATCTCGGAACGGCAATCCGTACTGCAGTTGTGCTTGTAATGGCATGGTGCATTGTTATTGCAAGGGGCAAGCACAAGAAACTTCGTAGCCTTGACAAAAAAGAACTGCTTTTTATATCATTTTCAGGTATTGCCACTGGTGCATCGTGGCTTTGCTACTACTACGCAATCGGGCATGGTCTTGTCAGTGTGGTCGTGCCAATCGACAAGCTCAGTATACTTGTGACCGTGACGTTTTCCTATATTGTGTTCAAAGAAAAGCTCTCTAAAAAGGCGCTTCTCGGGCTTTTGCTTATGGTTGCAGGCACGCTGCTTATGACGTTTTTTAAGTAAGAGAATACTGTTTATAAAAATACAAAAAGGCAGGAGTTTATGTTTGATTTCAAAGGTAAGGTTGCCGTTGTAACGGGCGGCGCACAAGGGATAGGTAAGTGCATCTGTGAAAAATTCCGTGAGACAGGCGCAAAGATTTGCGTTATCGACCTTCTCGATAACGATTATTTCGTGGGCGACCTTGCTGACAAAAGCACGTTGGAAGCCTTTGCAAAAAAGGTCATAGACGATTATGGACACGTTGATTTTCTCATCAACAATGCCGCACCGAAAATGTGCGGTATCAAAAACGGCAGCTACGAAGATTTCGAATACGCTTTGAAGGTAGGTGTTACGGCGCCCTTTTATCTCACGAAGCTATTTATGCCGTATTTTACGACCGGCGCGAGTATCGTCAACATATCATCCTCACGTGACCGAATGAGTCAGCCCGAAACCGAAAGCTACACCGCGGCAAAAGGCGGCATTTCCGCACTCACACACGCACTTTCTGTCAGCCTTGCCGGCAAAGTGCGCGTAAACTCGATTTCCCCCGGCTGGATAGACAATAACTACACCGTACATGAAGGCTCGGATGCAAGACAACAGCCTGTCGGAAGAGTGGGTAATCCGCCCGATATTGCGAATATGGTGCTCTATCTCTGCTCCGACATGGCAGGATTTATAACCGGAGAGGATATATGCATCGACGGCGGTATGACAAAACAAATGATATACCACGGCGACCACGGTTGGACGCTGTCATAAAAATAAAAGGAAGGATACAAACATGAAAACTATTACAATCGGCGGCAAAATAACCGCCTCGTCCGTATCTCTTGGCTGCATGAGAATGGCCGGTCTTGACGACAAGTGCGTTGATGAAATTATGAACACTGCTATTGAAAACGGAATAAATTACTTTGACCACGCAGACATTTACGGTCGCGGTAGTTCCGAAGCGCTGTTTGGTGCTTACCTTGCACGTCACAAAGGTGTGCGCGATAAGATTTTCATCCAGACAAAGTGCGCTATACATGACGGACAGTATGATTTTTCCAAGGAACACATTATTTCATCTGTTGATGGCAGTTTGAAGCGTCTTGGTGTTGATTATGTTGATGCGCTATTACTGCACCGCCCCGACACATTAATGGAGCCGGATGAGGTTGCAGAGGCGTTTGATTTTCTTGAATCAAGCGGGAAAGTGCGTCATTTCGGTGTTTCAAATCACAATCCCATGCAAATTGAGTTGCTTAAAACAGCGGTAAAACAGCCGCTTACCATAAATCAGCTTCAGTTCTCCGTAACCGAAGCCGGAATGGTTACTTCCGGCATGAACGTAAATATGAAGAACGCCGAATCAATAATGCACAACGGAAATGCACTCGAATATTCGCGCATAAATAAAATCACAATTCAGGCGTGGTCGCCGTTCCAGTTCGGATTTTTCAGGGGTACGTTCGTAGATAATCCTGATTTTCCCGAACTTAACACAAAGCTTGCCGAAATTGCGGACAAATACAGCATCAGCAAGACCGGTGTTGCTGCCGCATGGATTCTCCGTCATCCGGCAAATATGCAGCTGATTGCAGGAACTATGAATCCTGAGCATCTTCGCGACATCTGCACGGCCGCAAAT
>JAZQXA010000130.1:0-22256 GCA_045632605.1 Candidatus Flemingiibacterium sp.
GCTACGATCCGACTTGGCTCTATTTTTTTATTTAGGAGGTAATAATGAGAAAGGCAAAGGTTGAGCTTGTTCCACTTACCGCCGCCGATCGCGAGCAGTTTATTCTTGATAATCAATGGTCGTTCAAGTACGGCGCGCTGCAGGAGTTCGGCGAGAGGGACAATCACATCGACGATGACGGTGAGATCATCTCCCGCAGAACCATCGAGCGGTGCATCGACGATCCGCAGAACGAGACATACCGCATTGTCGTGGACGGCAGAAAGGTCGGCGGCGTGATCCTGAAGATCGACCGCGAGACGAATCACAATCATCTGGAAATCCTGTTTACCGTGCCCGAGGAACACAGCAAAGGAATCGGTTACGCTGCGTGGCAGGCGGTGGAAGCACTCAATCCCGAGACGAAGGTATGGGAGACCTGCACCCCCTATTTTGAGAAACGGAATATCCATTTCTATGTGAACAAGTGCGGTTTTCAGATCGATCAGTTCTGGTGCGAGTATTTTCAGCCGAGCGACCCGATGATCGACGAGGAGGAACACGATCCAGATGAAGGTCCCGATGAGATGTTCCGCTTTGTGAAAGTGATGAAGCCGTGACCTCTTTTCTTTGACTATGCATCCCAGATTTTCATCTGCGAAACCGCTTGACAACCGCCGCTGCAAGCGCTACAATACAAACGCCTCCCGACTCGCAGTTTCTGCAAAATTCGGAAGGCATCGCTGATCACATAACGACCACAACATATTTTCCTGACCACATATCAGGACCATAGACAGCCCTGGACTATACGGACACAAGAGCACACGAGAGCACGAAACCTCGGATTTTATGGACAGGAAAGCACCAAAAAAACTAAAAAGCACTAGAAAAACGTTCCGGCCGGCGTTGGGGGGGTAGAGGCCCACGGACTATACGGCACCAGAAAAACTAAAAAGTACTAGAAAGAACGAGATTTAATAAAATGTCTGACGTTTTTTCACAATTTGTCTGCAAACAAACCAGCTCAAATAACTTGAACGTCACCTTTTTTTGCGTAATAACACGCCATAAATGCACTGGAACTTGTGGCCTCTATTTTTACACTGTACAAGGCTATTTTAAACAGACTCGTACAAGTTTTTCTTTAAAGCATTTCGCGCACGCGAAGAGTAACACCGACACTGTCAGCGATGCTTTGACAGATGTCAATATCGCTGTCGGGAATTGCGCCGCGTACGACCGAAAGAATGACATTCGGTACATACGCCTTAACACGTCCTGCAAAGTCGATGAGAGCATCGAAGGATTTTTCGCCGAATTCAGAGTGGCATACTTCCTGATAACTCTTTGCGTTTGCACAATTAAGGCTTATCGAAACGGTGTCGAAGCAGCCTGCAAACTCGGGAGTGGTGTCACGCTTGTTGATAAGATCGGAGTGACCGTTTGTGTTAATGCGTATCTTAATATTGTACGAAGCCTTTATTTTTTTGCAGACCCACAGAATATCGTCAAGACGCTCGGTCGGTTCACCGTAGCCGCAGAATACAAGCTCGGGATATTGGGAAAGGTCGCGCTTTTCGATATCAGCTAAAATTTCCTCTTTTGTCGGCTCACGGTCGAGCCAAAGGTCGCCGTAAAGCTCCTCTCCGTGTGAGCGAACACAGAAGTCGCAGGAATTTGAACAGCGGTTGGTTGTATTAACATAGAGCGAATCGCCCACAGTATATGTAATAGTCATTGTAAGTTCTCCTAAAATAAAGTTAGCAAAAACGCCGCCGAAATGGCGGCGTTTTATGTATCTGAAATTATTCAGCCTTGGGAGCATCAACGGGGCAAGCACCTGCGCAAGCGCCGCACTCGATGCACTCATCTGCGTTGATCTCGTACTTACCGTCTGCTTCAACGATGCAGCCTACGGGACATTCGTCAGCACAAGCGCCGCAAGCGATGCAATCATCAGAAATCTTATATGCCATTTCAAATACACCTCCGTGTTATAAAATTTGCTTACGTATTTTATTTTATCACAAAATTTGAAAAATGCAAGGGGTTATACTAAAATTTCATAGTATATTCATAATTAACGGAAAAATCACTCACTTTGTGAAGTTTCCTTTGGCTTTACACCCTTTCCGCCGATGACTTTTACGTCGTCGCGGTGGTAAACCTTGGGAGTAATCATCTCTGCCTTTGTGCCAAAACGTACGCGGACAAGTCCGGCAAGCGGCTGTACTTCGGTTACTGTACCTTCTCCGTCGGGTGTTGAAACAATCTGGTCAACCTTGGGCGTTTTCTTTATTTCCTCCTGATATGTGTCATGCTCATAACGCAGACAGCACATGAGCCTGCCACAGGCACCGGAAATCTTTGCGGAATTGAGCGAGAGATTTTGTTCCTTTGCCATCTTAATCGAAACCTGAACAAAATCAGAGAGGAATGTCTTACAGCAGAACGGACGTCCGCAGACACCGATACCTCCGAGGAGCTTTGTTTCGTCGCGGATACCTATCTGCCGAAGCTCAATTCTTGTTCTGAACGATGCGGCGAGGTCTTTAACCAGCTCACGGAAATCAACACGTCCCTCGGCTGTGAAGTAAAAGAGCAACTTTGAACCGTCAAACGCAAGCTCAACGTCAATAAGCTTCATTCCGAGCTTGTGCTCAAGTATCTTCTGTGCACAAACTTCGAAAGCTTCCTTTTCCTTTGCAACATTTGCTTCGTGACGGGTAATGTCCTCGACTGTTGCACGGCGGACAACTGTACGCAAAGGAAGTATTACTTCACGCTCGGTAACAGTTCTGTTTATTATATCGCAGATACCGAATTCAAGTCCGCGTGAGGTTTCGACGATAACATTTTCGCCGTAATTTAACTTTAAGCCGTTAGGATTGAAGTAATAGATCTTTCCGCCGGATTTGAAACGGATTCCGACAATCTCATATTTTTTCAGCGGAACCTCGGGAGCTGGGTCGGGAATATTTTCAAGCAAGTTTAAACGCTCGGCATCAGCCGCAGTGATGGAATTAATTTCATCCTTTATTTCTTCGTCAATGCTTCCGGCTGTGGCGATATATTCGCTGTACTGCGCCGTTTCAACCTTTTCTGTAAGATGTTCATTTTGCAGTGATTCAGCCTGTCCCTTGCGGTCACGGGTATGCTTGTGACTGCTGTTTTTGGGGCGGTTTTCACCGTTTTCGCCGGAGGAGGGAACAGCCGGTGAATTTGCCGCAGAGGGATTTGCCTCAGTGCCTGCTGCCGGATTTGCATTATCACGGCGGCGGTCGTTTCTGCGGCGGTGCTGATGATTCTGACGGTTTGCACCGTCCTTATTCTGCTGTGGCTTGTTTTCTGTCTTGTTTGTGTTCACTGTAATTTCTTGCTTCTTATCTTCTGCGGGCGGAATATCATAGCGTCCGGGACGGACGGTTATGCCGTCGCCCTTATTCAGTTCTGCACCCTGACTGCCTTGCGGACGGTTTGGCTTGCGGCGATGATTATGCCAGCGGTGCGGCTTCTTTGCTCCTCCGTTTTCGTGGCGGTTATCCGGGGTTTTCTTTTCATTGTTATCCATAGTTATTTATGACCGTGACTCCTTGCGGAGTTCCTTTCGTTCGACCTTAAAATTATTTTACCCTTGTTGCGGCGGCAGCCGCTGCGGAGGCTCTTGCCTCGGTAAGATTCATATTTGAGTTTTGCATAAGGCTGTCTGATGCCCTCATGAAAACACCGAGAAGTGACATGAGCTTTGACAGCGCAAATTTGTCTGCAATTTCCCGTGCTTTTTCCGGCGTTGTATAGAAAATTGGAGAGGGGGAAACCGTGAGCTTTATATTTATCAAATCTCTTACGGCATCTGATAGCAGGGAATAGATATCTGCGAGCTCCTCGCGCTCCTTTGCCCCGACAAGCTTTACAGAATATTCGTGATATTCAAGCTCACTTGCTCTGTCTTTCCTTTGCGCCAGAAGCTCGATATAGTGCTCGGCTTTTTTGTAAGTTTTAAGACAGTCGGCTGCGTTTTTTTCGTCGGTGAGGAGTTTTGCACGTCCAAGACTTCCTCTGGCAAGCTTTACCGCGGCGAAGAACGAATCGGGATCACGCTCGGAGAGCTTTTTTGTTTCTTCGTCCTTTTTGAGAGTTTCAATTATCACATCGTCCGGCAGAGCTTCAATTCGGTATATCGGTGCGCGGCTGCGTATTGTGGGCAGTAAATTTTCCGCTTTCTCACAGAGCAGGAGAAACATTACATAGTACGGCGGTTCTTCGAGAATTTTGAGCATTGCATTTTGCGCATGATCATTCATTGCCGCGGCATCCGGGATGATATAAAACTTACGTGGGAGATCATTTGGCGCAATGGCTGTGTCTTCCTGCATACGGCGGATTACGTCAACGCTTATTTGAACACGGTCCTTATCCGGCATCACTGTTATGACATCGGGCGACTGTGAGCGCAGAATCTTACTGCAGTTTATACATTCCATACACGGGCGGTCGGCCTCGGCACAGGATACTGCGGCACAGATGAGATTTGCGAGTGTACGTTTTCCGCATCTCTCACCGCCTTCTATAATATAGGCGTGTGCAAGGCGTCCCGAGGCGATATCACGTTTGAGCCGTTCGATAAGCCGTTCATTTTTTAAAAACGAATCAAAACCGGACATACGCAAAGCCTCCGTTCACCTTAAAAATAATCATACAAATAATATTATATCAGATTTTTTCCGCCTTGTCAACCGAGGCGGTTTATTATTTTTTTGCCGTCGCTAAAAAACGATTAAGAATTTTGTGCTATTATGAGTTCGGTTGTAAATTTTCTGAAAATATTATCAAAAAATGCGTGCAGTACTTGATTTTTGTTGATATAGTATGATATAATATACTATGTATACGTATCGACGTTAATCGACCGTTTTATTGTCGCCGCCGCGAAGCGGCTCGAAAAAGGGTAGCTCTTTGTTACGTCCTTGTAAATATTTGCGATTTTTAATTTAACGGTGAAAAAACGGCGCATATTAATATGTACACAGATTTTTTGTTAGGACGGTAAATTGTGAACGACAAAACAATAGCCGAAGTTTTACGTGAGCGTACGGAAAGCGGACTTTCGCCGTATGCTTTTCGCGAATCAGATTCACGCGGACGTGAAATTCCCCTTCCGCCGTCAGAGGTGAGAACCGAATATCAGCGTGACCGTGACCGAATCATCCATTCAAAGTCATTCCGCAGACTGATGCACAAAACCCAGGTCTTTCTCGCTCCCGAGGAAGAACATTACCGCACAAGACTGACGCATACTCTTGAGGTTACGCAGATTGCACGAACTATAGCACGCGCCCTCTCGCTTAACGAGGACCTCTGCGAAGCGGCATCTCTCGGTCATGACCTCGGACACACTCCGTTCGGTCATATCGGCGAGAAGGCACTGCAGCGCTACTGTCTGCCGGAGTTCACTCACTACGGACAGAGTCTTCGTGTTGTTGAGAAGCTTGAGCGGCTCAATCTCACATGGGAAGTGCGTGACGGTATCGTCAATCATCAGGGCGACCACCTTGCAGAAACACTTGAGGGCAGGGTTGTAAAATTTGCCGACCGTATTGCTTATATCAATCATGATATCGACGATGCTGTACGTGCCGGAATCTTATCCGAATCGGATATTCCCGAAAATTTGCATAAGGTTCTCGGTGCAAATCATTCCGCACGTATAAATACGATGGTCACAAGCATCATCCGTGCGAGCGACGGAAAAAATCTTATTGCGATGGAATCAGACATTAAGGAAGCGACAGATGAGCTTCGCAGTTTCCTTTTTGAAAAAGTTTATTATAACGCTCATGTTCTTTCGGAAGAAGAAAGAGCGATGGGACTTATCGTACGGCTTTTCGAATATTTCGTAAAGCATCCCGACAGGATGCCGTCAACTTACCGTGTCCTTTGCGAAGAAGAACCGACGGAACGTATTGTTGCCGATTTTATTTCAGGAATGACTGACAGACGTGCCATAAATGTTTATGAGCAGCTGTTTATTCCGAGCACATGGAGCGGATTAAATTGAGAGGTGCATACATATGATATCACCCGAAATTGTTGAAGAAATAAAATACCGCTGTGACATAGAGCAGATTATTTCGGAGTATGTGCCGCTCAAGCGTGCCGGCTCAAACCTTAACGGAAGATGTCCCTTTCACAGCGAACGTACACCTTCGTTTACCGTGTTTCCCTCAACCAGAAGCTTTTACTGCTTTGGATGCGGTGCCGGCGGCGATGTTGTGACGTTTATAATGAAGCGCGAAAATCTCGACTATGTATCGGCGCTCGAGTTGCTTGCGGCAAGAGTTGGCATTGAGATTCCACGTGATTCACGAAATGAAGACTTTAACGGTGGCGTAAAACGTGAGCGTGTGCTTGCCATGAACCGTGAGGCAGCAAGATATTTTCACGCCTGCTTATACGACAAAAATGTCGGTTCTGCTGCGCTCAAATATCTCACTGACCGAGGACTTTCCGGTGCGGTAATAAAGCATTTCGGACTCGGTTTTGCCCCGGACGGATTCGGAGCTCTTACTGACCATTTAACCAAACTCGGTTACACGGCTGAAGAAATGTCTGCGGCATTCCTCTGCGGTATTTCAAAAAAGACCGGACGTCCTTATGACTATTTTCGCAACAGAGTAATTTTCCCGATTATAGATGTCACCGGCAATGTCGTTGCGTTCGGCGGACGTGTTATGGACGATTCAACCCCGAAATATCTCAACACATCTGATACGCCGGCATTTAAAAAAAGCCGAAATCTGTTCGCACTCAATTATGCCAAAGGCAAATGCGCAGACCGCATAATACTCTGCGAAGGGTATATGGATGTTATTGCGCTTCATGCACACGGCTTTGAAAATGCTGTGGCGACGCTCGGTACGGCTATAACTCCCGAGCAGGCGCGCATTATGGCGAAATATACGAAGCAGGTTATAATTTCGTACGACTCCGACGAAGCCGGACAGCGTGCCGCCAATAAGGCAATGAAGCTGCTCGGTGAGGTTGGACTTGAGGTCAAGGTGCTTCGGGTTGTCGGCGCAAAGGACCCGGATGAATTCTTATAGAAAAACGGCTCTGCGGCTTATGAAAAATTCAAGCTTCTGCTCGATAACAGCCGTGCGCAGTTTGAGTTTAAGCTCGATGGTGTTCTTTCAAGGCACGATGTGAATATCGTTGACGAAAAAATCAAGGCGGCACAGGAGCTTTGCCGGATCATAAGCGAGGTTTATTCCGAGGCGGAACGCGATGTTTACATCGGTGTTGTTTCTGAAAAGCTTTCAATTCCGCGTGACAGCCTGAAAAATGATGTCAAGCGTATGATGCAGAAAAACGACCGTGTACAGAAAAAAGAGGAGTTTAAGGGTATTGTCAATAAAACCGCAGGTTACGGTGACCGGGTTAATCCTGACATGATGAAAGGTACCGGTGCGGTTAATGCCGAGGAAAATATACTCGGTATACTTCTTCTGTTTCCGGAAAATTTGGCACAGGTGAAGAAGGGAAAACTTGACCTTAGCGAAGAAGACTTTTTCTCCGAGTTCGGAAGACGGATTTTTGCTGAATCACTGCTGCGGTGCGACGACACCGGAAAATTTGATATTGCGCTCCTTAATGAAGTTTTTAATACAGATGAAATGGGACGAATAACCTCGATGGTTGTAAGGCGGCGTCAACTTACAGAAAACGGTTTTGCTTTACTGCGTGACATGATTTCACGGCTCAAAGAGGAAACAAAGCGTCGCAAAGCCGAGGGCGATGACCTTACGCAGATTGCGGATATTTTGGCAAATCAGCGTTCCAAGCTTAAGAAAAATTAAGCTTTTAATATATTCAATCAACATAATTTACCTGAAAGGATAAAAAAATATGACCGATAAAACAAAGAAGTATGAAGCTGAAGAAGAACTTGAGGAAACCACTGACACCGAAGAAGAAGCCGATGAGGGCGCAGAGAAGAAATTCAACGTCGGTGACCTTATTGCTAAGGGAAAAAGCAAGGGTTCTTTAACCTCGAGCGAGATAGTTGAAGCTCTCAGCGAGGTTGATTATGATATCGACCAGATTGATAAGCTTTATGAGGATCTCGAAAGTCACGGCATTGAGGTCAATTATCTCGACAGCCCCGATTTTGCGGATATTGAAACCGAAGTCGAGCAGTATGAGTCGGCTGAGGAAATGGAAAAAATGCTTATGCAGGAGGGTCTTGCGATAGATGACCCCGTGCGTATGTATTTAAAGGAGATCGGTCAGGTGCCGCTTCTCGATAATGACCATGAGCTTGTGCTTGCCGAAAAGATGGCAAACGGCGACGAGGAAGCAAAGCAGGAGCTTGTAAAGGCAAATCTTCGACTCGTTGTTTCGATAGCAAAGAGATATGTCGGAAAGGGAATGTTCTTCCTCGACCTTATTCAGGAGGGCAACCTCGGTCTTATGAAGGCTGTTGACAAGTTCGACTACAGAAAAGGCTACAAATTCTCGACATATGCGACATGGTGGATAAGACAGGCGATAACACGTGCGATTGCCGATCAGGCACGTACAATCCGTATCCCCGTTCACATGGTTGAAACCATTCACAAGGTTTCGCGCTATTCACGTCAGCTTCTTCAGGAAAACGGACGCGAAGCATCTGCAGAGGAGATTGCGGAAAAGATGGGAACAAGTGCCGACAAGGTTCGCGAGATTATGAAGATAGCGCAGGACCCGGTGTCGCTTGAAACACCTATCGGTGAGGAAGAAGACAGCCATCTCGGCGATTTTATTCCCGATGACGATTCGCCTGCTCCGGCAGAAGCCGCTTCGCAGACGATGCTTCGTGAGGAGCTTGATAAGGTGCTTCAGACGCTGACAACACGTGAAGCTCATGTTTTGAAGCTCCGTTTCGGACTTGTTGACGGACGGACAAGAACACTTGAGGAAGTGGGCAAGGAATTCAATATTACAAGAGAGCGTATACGTCAGATTGAGGCAAAGGCATTGCGTAAGCTGCGTCACCCCAGCCGCTCAAAACGACTCAAAGATTATCTTGATTGACAATTCGGCATAACAGACAAAAAAAATAAGTAAAGTTGTGAATGACAACCAAAGTGATTGTTGAAAATGCGAAAATGACGGCATGATAATTTAGCGGTAATCGACAAGGACGTTTTACGAAACTATTAAGAATCTTCAACATCTGTTTTGACCGGCAAATTAAGCTGAAAAAATTTGCTTGACAGATTTCGAATAATGGTGTAAAATATTAAGAGTATATTTATGTTTATCGGGAGGATAACAATGAAAAGAAGATTTATAAGCTCGGCTCTTGCCATGCTTATGTTACTGACAACTCTTATGGCTGCTTCCTGCGGCAAAGAGGAAACGACAGACGGCACTCTCCAGATCGACGGTGACGATGCCGCTCCGCTTACACTTACCATTTGAGGCGTAAAGGGAGAGGGTACAACCGATGAGGCTGTTGAGAAGGTTGAAGCTGCAATGAGCAAGATTACTCAGGCTCAGTTTAATACAGCTATTGAGCTCAATCTTTATTTTGAAGATGAATATGAAGCAAAGCTCGAAGAACGCATGAATGCAATTCAGGCTGATATCGAGGCTGAAAAGACTGCTGCAGAAGAAAGAAAGAAGGCAGAAAACGAGGCAAAGAAGAGAGGCGAAACGCTTCCTCCTCTTGAAACAGAAACAACTTCGGATGAAACAACCGAAGAAGAAACCGTTCTCGACGAGTACGGACTTCCGGCAACAAAGTATCCTGAGGTTGGTGCAAGACAGCTTGATATCTTCCTTGTTACCGACTATAAAATGCTTCAGAAATACAATGATATGGAAGTTCTCTCCGCACTTGATACTGAGCTCAGCGGTGCTTCAAAGCTTATAAAGTCTTATGTACATCCGACTCTCGTTTCGGCGGGCGTTATTAAGGGAAAGACAGTTGCTATTCTTAATCAGCAGCCGGTTGGTGAGTATACATATATGCTCGTAAACCGTGAGCTTGCGGACAAGTATTACTGGGATGTTGAGGATTTCAAGATTCTTTCTGATACATATGATTTTATTCTTGACGTTAAGCGTGAAGAACCGGATTATCAGCCCGTTGTCGGAGATCTTTCTTACATTAATGTTAACTATTTCTCGCTTAACGGCGAAAAGACAATTGTCGGAAACATGGTTGGCACAGATAAGGTTTACGGTGCGGATTTTGAGCCGATGATCATTTTCCAGTCGACAAACTGGTCACGTTACACCAAGCTTTATATGAAGCTTTATATCAATGAATGCATCGGAAGCGAAACCTTTACACCTGAGGATAAGTTCGGTGTAGGTATCATGAAGGGTACCGGCGCAGACGTTGCCGCATATGAGGAAGAATATCATATCGTTCCTCTCCAGGCTCCGCAGGGAACAACCGAGAATCTCTTCAACGGTATGTTTGCTGTCAGCACATACACAAAGGATCTCGCACGTTCGATGGAAATAATCACATATCTCAACACCAGAAGCGATCTTCGCAATCTCTTCGGCTACGGTATTGAGGGTGAACACTATGAGCTTGATAAAGAGGGCAACCTCACTGTAATCAGCGATGACTACAATATGAAGCTCGAATATACCGGAAACTGCTTTATCGCTCATATTCCTGAGGGACAGCCGGCAGATTACTGGGATATCGCAAAAGAGCACAATATTGAGCTTGTTCTTTCGCCCTACTTCCAGTTCGAGATTGATCCCGAAGAAATTGACATGGATATGTACAATCATATACTTGAGGTCAGCGAGGATTTCTATGAGGGACTGTATCTCTGCACATCGGTGGACGAATTTGAGGATTATCTCGATGATTTCTGGGAAATGGCAGAGGATGACCCGATAGTTGAGGAGTGGATAAATCAGGCTCCCGAGGCACCGAGCGAGGATGAAGAGCCTCCCAAGACTCTCGGCGCATACTATGTAACTTGGAAAGCATTAAATAAATAAAAATAAACGGGAGGTATCGTAAATGATATCTCCCGAAATTTTATATTCAGAAATATATACTGCGAAAGGATATGTATTATAATATGAAGTTGAGCTTTAATTTCAGAATGCCGACGGAGATAGTTTCCGGCGAAAATACTGTGAAAAATAATACCGAAAAGCTTGATCTCGGCAAAAAATGTCTTATTGTGAGCGGAAAAAATTCCGCGAGGGCATGCGGTGCACTCAGCGATGTGACAGATGCGCTTGATTCACTCGGTGTCGGATATGAGCTTTATGATAAGATAACAGAGAATCCGCTCGTTTCTGTCTGCTTCGAGGGCGGAAAAATTGCACACGAATGCGGTGCGGAGTTTATTGTTGCCATCGGCGGCGGCTCTCCTCTTGATGCTGCAAAGGCTATTGCAGCGTATGCGGCAAACCCCGATATAGCTCCGCTCGAAATTTACAGCACGGAACTGGTTCCGTCGCTTCCGATAGTTGCTATACCGACTACGGCAGGAACGGGAAGCGAGGTCAATCCTTATTCGGTTATGACTCTTGACGGAAAGAACGTGAAAAAGACTTTCAAGAGTCCTTATTCCTATCCGAAATATGCAATGCTTGACCCGAAATATACCGAGTCGCTTGGACTTAATTACACTGTTTCAACCGCACTTGATGCATTCTGTCACTGCGTGGAATCGTATCTTTCACCGAAATCGACGGAGATATCGCGTATATTTGCCGTTAACGGCGCTAAAAAGCTTTATGCCGTACTTTCGGAAATAGCCGTTCTGGAAGATGGGGCAGATGTGCTCGAAAAATTAAAACCGTACCGGTATGAGCTTCTCACCGCCGCCTCTGCCGGAGGAATTGCCATAAATACATCCGGCACCGGCTTTAATCATCCGCTCGGATATAATCTGACGCTTTACAAGGGAATTCCGCACGGACGTGCCTGCGGCGTTTTTATGGAGGAATATTTTGAATACAATTCCCGTAAAACCGAGGGAAAACAGCTTATTGACGAGTTTTGCGGTGCACTTGGAGATATGCCGGGTACGGTTGCAGCTAATATAAAAACTTGGTCGGCAGTTGATGTTAAGCTGACGGCGCAGGAGATTGAACTCTATCTCAACAATGTATCCGGGGCAGGAAATTATGCAAACAGTCCTTATGTTATAAACCGCGACGAGATGAAAGAAATATATGTGAGATTATTCGGCTGAAATTTTTACTTATCTTAAAATAGTACACTTTGGGATATAGGAAAAGATATTATAATATCATTGAAAGTCTGAGGCAAATGTGGTATAATAATATATGTCAAATTATTTTAGGAGGAAGCTTTTATGTGGAAGATAAAGGTTGTTTTGGAGGGTGCGGATGAAAAATCCTGCGCAACACTTTGTTTTGCCGGACAGGAGCTTAAAAAGTATCTTGCAAAGTGTACAGACGAGATGATACTTGTCGGTGACGGCAAAAATGAGGAAGAAGGTACTATTCTCCTCGGAATCGGACTTCGGGATAATATTCCCGCGGTTGAAGATAACCACCTCGATGATGCGATACTTATTGATATAAAAGGTCGTACCGGTGTTATTACCGGTGTTAACGCGCGAAGTGTACTTATCGCTGCATACCGCTATCTTACCGAGCTTGGATATGTATTTGTCCGCCCCGGAAAGAACGGTGAAAAGACTCCCGATGCTCTGATTGAAAAGGATGTTTATATTAACGAAAAGCCGACTTCACGTCACCGCTCGGTCTGCATCGAGGGAAGTGTTACATATGAGTCGGTTGAAGATATGATCGACTGGCTTCCAAAGGTCGGAATGAACGGATATTATATACAGTTTTTCACTCCTATGATATTCTTTCAGCGCTGGTACGCACACAAGGGATATGAGTATACAAACCCGTATCTCAAAGGCGAGCCGCTTACTCCGGAGGATGTTAACGGTATTGTTCGTATGCTTGAGCGTGAGATTGAAAAACGCGGACTTATCTATTATAAAATCGGACACGGCTGGACCTGCGAGCCTTTTGGCATGACATCATACGGATGGGAGCCGGTTGAGCCGGAGTCCATTCCGAAGGGTGTTGAAAAATATTTCGCGCTTGTTGACGGTAAGCGTGAAATTCAGACAACCGGACGATATGCATATGTACCGATGATCCTCCAGCTTTGTTACGGTAATCCCGAGGTTCGCAAGCAGATGGTGGACTATTTTGTGGATTACTGCAAGAAAAATCCTCATATTGAATATGTAGTTTTCGGATTTGGCGACGGAAGCAACAGCCAGTGTGAATGTGAGTTTTGCCGCGACACAAGACCGGCTGACTTCCTTGTTATGATTATAAATGAAATTATAAAGGGGCTTGATGCAGAGGGGCTTTCCACAAAGATTGCATTCTTTATGTACAGCGACACTCTTTGGCCACCGGTGAAATATAAGCTTGACCAAAAAGACCGTGTGCTTGTATTTTTCTGCCCGATCAGCCGTACATATACGGATGCATTTGAAACGGAGAGTAACTGTAAGATAACCGAGTTTAAGCTTAATAAGCTGGAGTTCCCATCGAGCACAGCCGAGCTCATTGCATACTACAATGAATGGAAAGAATTCCTCGGCGAAGACAGCAGTGTGTTTGACTATTACTATATGTGGGACTGCTATAAGGATTTTGGCGGAACAGCACTTGCACGTGTTATCGGCAAGGATATAAAAAATTACCGTGAGCTTAACCTTAACGGACTGACAAGCTGTCAGGGACAGCGTGTATTCTGTCCGACCTCACTCGGAATGAATGTTATGGCGAAAACGCTCTGGAACCGTGACTGCGATTTCGATGAGGTTCGCGATTATGTAATACATTCGGAATTCGGTGACGATTTTGCGCTTGTGCGCGACTATCTCGAGGCTCTTTCAATTTACAGTCTGCCCGAGGTAACTCGTCTTGAAAAGCCGTTTTGCCCTGAAAATATTCCGATTTATGAAAAGGGTCTTGAAATTTTACATGAGTTCAAACCGGTCATTGAGAAGCACCTTTGCACTGACGAGGGATGTGAGGCGGTTTCGTGGAAATATTTAGGCTTCCATAACGGGCTTGCGGAGATGCTGCTAAATACATTTATTGCCATTTCGAACGGTATTGACCCGATGTCATTATGGGCACCTATAGAGGATTATATAAACCGCAATGAGTGGGATATGCGTGAATATTTTGACGTGTTTGAGTTCAAGTTTACATATCTTCGAGAGGTGTTCCCCGAGATAAATAAAAAGGATAAGGAACTGCACATTGGTGTGTAAAAGCATGAGGGAAAATTGAGAAACGATATTATTTTACATTTTATTCACACGAATAAAATAATGACTTGATATACTGATACAGTCGAAAAAATTTTTTTCGGGTATTTTGTAATAAGGGGAATAATAATGTCAAAGAAAATCAAATATATTCCATTTTTGTGCTTGCTTATTTGTCTGACGTTTGCCGGTTGTGCGGGAAAAGGCGGAGATGTGAACGGGGAGTCATCAACCGAGGATAACCGCATATCCGTTCCTACCGATGCCGCAACCGAAGAACAGACAACTGATACAACCGAGGCTGCGACGGAGAAAATTACCGAAGAGGACACAACCCGTCCCGATTATCCGAGTGATATAATCATTGACCCGGTGCCTGTAGTACCGCCGTTTGATGATACCGAGTCCACTCTGCCGCCGGAAACCGATTCCGACGACAGTCAGCCGGAAGACACAGAACCTATCGACGTTCCGGATATTAAATTTGAATCCATAGAACTTGGCGATGCATTTCTCGCAGGCGACCCTGCCGCCGGAACTCTGGTTTCGCAGCAGAACGAAAAAATACGTCTTGTTGTAAATTATAATATTCAGATGAATATTGACGGCAGTATTAGTGCGGATTTCCTGGTTGGACTTGAGAGCTACGACATAAACTGTGGTGCAAGAGTTAATGCCGGCAAGCTTGTTGTTAACGGCACGGAAATTAAATTCTCGACCGACGCGATAGTGCATGAGGAGCGTGAGATGATATTTATTCCGTTTACGGAGTATACATATCAGTTAAACCCCGGTGAAACCTCGCTTGACATTGAGGCTTCATGGCTCTTTAACGGCTCATACGCCGGAACATTTATCGACACACTTGCGCTGAATGCTTCTTTTGTATGGGATGCACCGAGTGCTGACACTGTAGCTGAATAAACAAAAAATGACCACCGAGTTAATCGGTGGTCACTTGCATTTTAGCCCATATTTTCGGGAAGCTTTTTGCCGCCCATGATGTGGAAGTGGAGATGCTTTACTGTCTGGCAGGCATCGTCACCGCAGTTTGTTATAACACGGTAACCGTTTGTGAGTCCGGCATCCTTTGAAATTTTCGGAATTGCTTCAAAGATTTTTGCGACTACTGCCGAATTTTCAGCATTTACTCCGTCGGCAGAGGGAATATGCTGCTTGGGAATTACAAGAATGTGTACGGGAGCCTGAGGCGCAATATCGTGAAATGCCAAAATATTATCGTCCTCATAGGCTTTGTTCGAGGGGATTTCCCCTGCAATTATTTTGCAGAAAAGACAATCCATTTTGTTTTTCTCCTTTTTGTTTTTAAAGTTTAATTCTCGACGCAACAGTTTTATACTGACCGTTTTCAGCAAACCAATGCGACATCATAATGTCACCGTCTGCAAGCTTTATTGCTCCGGGCTGACCGAACTTTAAGAAAGAGAAAATTTCAGCCATCTTGGTGTCTTTGACAACCGGTGTGGGCGGCTCCCAAAGTACAGTCTGTTCGATAATATTCCACTTGCCCTCGGAAAGGTCAACGATACATCCGTAAATTCCGGGACGGTCGGTGTCGCGGCGTACTGCATGAAGTGCGAGCAGCTTTTCGCCGCCGATGGCGCATACTGAAGATGCCTGACCGCGGATTCCGGTAGATACCGGCTTCGAGAATGTCTTTCCGCCGTCATAGGAAATGGTGTAGTGATTGTCAAGGCGTTCGCCGGTTACAACATTTTCGTTCCAGCCAATGCAGACGATTGCGCCCGATTCAAGCTGGCACATTCGCTGTTCATAGCAGGTGACTTCTTCGTTGAAATCCATGCAGATAACGTCGTCATTCCAGGTTTTGCCGCCGTCGGTGCTTCTCAGTGCACGTCCGCAGATCTTACCTGTAAGCTTACCTTCCCAGTTTGGGAAATTGGTTATAGGAGTTATAAACGAGCCGTCCTTGAGTACGGTTACGGGAGCCGATGCTTCAACGAGCGGTCCCCATGCACATTTGATTTCTGTTATCTCTCCCCATGTTTCGCCGCCGTCTTCGGAGAATGCGCAGTAAACGAGGTCATCAAGTGTACCGCCGGTTTCGGGGTTGCCGATAGGCAGGTCGGGATTGTCGCGGTAATATGCATATCCGAGTGCCATGATTCTTCCGTCGGGAAGTGCGGTTACCTTGGTGTAATCGCAAACGGGACGTCCGACAACGCTCATGTCGAGCATGACCTTGGGTGCACTCCATGTTATACCGCCGTCGCGGCTGAAGGAAACACAGCTTTTTGCGTCAACGCTCTCAAAAGCCTCACCGATTGCGTACGATGCAACGATAACGCCGTCTTTGCGTTCACAGAGAAACGGGAAGTATGCCTGGCGTGAACGGAGCTGGGGCAGGGGATTGTCGTAGATAATGCTTGAATTAACTATTTTCATAATTAAACCTCTTAATAATAAAAATACTGTCATATTAATTATATATTCATTTACAGTTATTGTCAAGTGATTTTTTCAAAATACGTAAAAACGACAGAAAGAAACGGACTGCGATAGAAATTAGTGTTTTTTTCAGAATTGTAATTGACAAATCGGAAAATTCGGGTTATAATAATAATGTATTAATGTTTTTTATTAAGGAGATATAAAAATGAAAATTACAAAAGATTCAATAATCGGCGAAGTTCTTGATTTTGACCGCGAAACTGCTCAGTTCTTCCTTGAGATCGGTATGCATTGCCTCGGCTGTCCTTCCGCACGCGGCGAAACTATCGAAATGGCTTGCGAAGTTCACGGAACAAACGCAGATGAGCTTGTTGCAAAAATCAACGAGTTCCTCGAATCAAAGTAAAATGAATGAATCGGCGCCATCGGCGCCGATTTGTGTAAATTTATAGTATGCATACAATTAAACTCAGCGAACGCCTTGCGGCTGTTGCTTCATTTGTCGGAAAGGGAACTGTTGCCGATATCGGAACAGACCACGCACAGCTTCCGATATGGCTTGTGCAGAACGGACACCCGAGAGCACTTGCTTCCGACATAAATGAGGGGCCGTGTCAGCGCGCACGTGTTAACATATATGAATGGGGACTGCATGGCAAAATTAAAGTTAAATGCTGTGCCGGACTTGATGGAATTGAAGAATTTTCTCCCGACAATATTGTCATCGCCGGAATGGGCGGTGAAATGATAGCATCAATACTTGCAGAATCGGAATATCCGAAAAAGTCTAAATGCCGGCTTGTTCTCGCGCCGCAGTCGATGCAGGATGTACTGCGCCGGTATTTATGCGAAAACGGATTTTTGATTAGTGATGAAGCGGTTGTTTTTGACGGCGGAAAATATTATCAGATACTTGCTGCCGAATATACAGGAGATGTTTCTGTGCTTTCGGATGCCGAATATAAGCTCGGAAGGCTCAATCTGGAGCGTGCCCGAAAGGCGCCGAGCGAAACGGATACAGAATGGCTTAAACAGCAGAAAAAAGCGGCAGAGCGTCGTGTTCTCGGGCGCAGCGAAGCATACGATGACACTCCGGAGCAGATGCGCGACCGCGAGCTTATTTCCGAAATTGAAAAAATACTTGGGTGAGGTAAAATGATATGCCAAGAGTTTGTGAACTTTATGAGTTCCTTAATTCAAAATACCCTTCTGCTTATTCCTGCTCATGGGATAATGACGGACTTATGCTTGCCGATGACCCGGACCGTGAGGTTATCAGAGTGCTATGTACGCTCGATGTTACCGACGAAGCGATAAATTATGCGATAGATAATAACTATGATGTTATTGTGTCGCATCATCCGATGATATTTAAGCCGCTCGGGCATATCAGCTACGCTGATCCGATAGGTAAAAAGGTAATGAAGCTGCTTAAGCATAAAATTTCTGTGATGTCATTCCATACCCGTCTTGATGCGGCACCGGGGGGACTCAATGATGTTTTTGCGAATCTACTCGGACTTACCGATGTTGAGCTGCTTGAATGTGACGGCGAGGCTATAGGGCGCATCGGAACGCTTACTGCAGCACAGACCTGTGCCGAATTTGCGACGTTCGTGAAGAAAAAAATCTCTGCTGAACGGGTACTGTTCGCTCAGTCGAGCGGTGCGGTTCGCCGTGTTGCGATATGCGGCGGTGACGGAAAGGATTTCGTTAAGGCGGCGAAGGTTAAGGGGGCAGACAGCTATCTTACCGGACAGCTTTCCTACAATATCATGGAGGAAGCTGACGAAATCGGACTCAATCTATTTGAAGCCGGTCACTTTGCGACAGAGGATTTTATCTGCAGTTATTTGACTTTACTTATACTTAAAAAATTCACCCAGGTTCAGACCGGTTACTTTAACAGTAACAAGATAAAGGCAATATGACCGGATATAACTGTATCATGGTTTACAGTGCGGACAAACAGCGCATACTTATGTGCAAGCGTACACGCGATCCTTACATGGGGCTTTACAATCTTGTCGGCGGTCACATTGAGTCAGGTGAAAGCGGAGAAGATGCCGCTTACCGTGAGCTTTTTGAGGAAACGGGGATTATGCACAGCGATATAACCCTGATGCACCTCATGGATTTTACATATTACAATCAGGATTGTTATGTTGAAGTATGGTGCGGACGTTTAAAAAACGACGTTACACTTCGAGAAGAAGCGCATCCGCTTGAATGGCTCACTTTTGACCATGATTTTTTTGATATGAATAAATTTGCGGGAGAGGGGAACATCGGACATATGCTTGAGCAGATAAAACAGTTCGGTGACGGTTTCCTCAACTGAAAAATTAGGAGGATATTATGCCATATATTAACGCTAAAGTAAGCACAAAGCTCACAGAAGAAAAATTCACAGAATTCAAAGCCGCACTCGGAAAGGCGATTACTGCAATTCCCGGAAAGACCGAAACTTATCTCATGGTTTGCATCGAGGACGAGCAGAAGCTCTGGTTTGCAGGAGATAACTCAAAGCCGCAGGCATTTATTGATGTCCGTATTCTCGGCAAGGCAAACCCGGAGGATTATTCGCGTATGACGGGTGTACTATGCGAAATATGCGACGAGATGCTCGGAATTTCGCCCGATTGCGTTTACGTGGCTTACGGTGAATTTGAAAACTGGGGCTGGAACGGAAAGAATTTTTAACTTATGATTACGATAGAGCAAATTAGGAAAAACGAAACTGTCAGAACATATATAGAAAAGGCGGACGAGGCGCTGTCGGCAATCGGTTACACCGAGCACAGCTTCGTTCATGTCGGACGTGTTTCAAATGCGGCAAGACGGATATTACTCGAGCTCGGATATCCCGAACGCGAAGCGGAGCTTGCGGCAATTGCCGGATATCTGCATGATATCGGAAATATTATCAACCGCATAGACCACGCTCAAAGCGGTGCAGTCATGGCATTTCGCATACTTGACAATATGAATGCTTCACCGGAGGATATTGCGGTTATAATAAATGCTATTGGAAATCATGACGAATCCACGGCTACAGCGAGCAATGCAATTTCGGCGGCACTCATAATTGCTGATAAGACAGACGTTCGCGAGTCGCGTGTGCGCAATGACGATTTTGTTTCGTTTGACATTCACGACAGAGTAAATTATTCGGTAAAGCGTGCTGACCTCGATATTCGCAAGGATACAAACGAAATTGAACTCAAGCTTGTTATCGACACAGATTTTTGTTCTGTTATGGAATATTTTGAAATATTCCTCGGACGAATGAAGCTTTGCAGCAATGCTGCGGCAAAGCTTGGACTCCGTTTCAGACTGTCAGTCAATGACCAGATTATGCTTTAATATCTATCAAGGAGAACAGCAATGAGTAATATAAAGGATATTTTCGCAAGTATGGTGTTCAACGACGCTGTAATGCGCGAAAAACTTCCAAAAGAAACCTACAAATCACTGATAAAAACAATTGAGGATGGCAAGGAGCTTGACATAAGTCTTGCAAATGTAGTCGCAAACGCTATGAAAGACTGGGCGATTGAAAAGGGTGCGACTCATTTTACACATTGGTTCCAGCCGATGACCGGCATCACCGCCGAGAAACACGACAGCTTTATTACACCCGTCAGCAACTGCGATGTTATAATGGAGTTTTCGGGAAAAGAGCTTGTAAAGGGCGAACCCGATGCATCCTCGTTCCCCTCAGGCGGTCTGCGCGCAACCTTTGAAGCACGCGGATATACCGCATGGGACCCAACTTCATATGCTTTTATTAAGGACAATACACTCTGCATTCCGACGGCGTTCTGTTCGTTCGGAGGCGAAGCGCTTGACAAGAAAACTCCGCTTCTTCGTTCGATGGAAGCGGTCAGCCGTCAGGCGATTCGTGTGCTTCGACTTTTCGGGAACCAAACCAAAAAGGTCGTAAGCACCGTTGGTGCAGAGCAGGAATATTTCCTTATAGACAAGGAACTTTTCGAAAAGCGTAAAGACCTAATCATCACCGGACGCACACTTTTTGGCGCTAAGCCGCCGAAAGGGCAGGAGATGGACGACCATTATTTCGGTTCGATAAAGCCGAGAGTGAAGGCGTTCATGGCAGAGCTTGACGAGGAGCTTTGGAAGCTTGGCGTACTTGCAAAGACCGAGCATAATGAGGCTGCACCGGCACAGCATGAGCTTGCACCGATTTTCGGAACAACCAATCTTGCGACTGACCACAATCAGCTCACGATGGAAACGATGAAAAAGGTTGCAAGCAAACACGGACTTGTCTGCCTCTTACACGAAAAGCCGTTTGCCGGGGTTAACGGAAGCGGCAAGCACAACAACTGGGCAATTGCAACCAAAGAGGGCGTAAACCTGCTTGAACCCGGTGAAACACCGAGCGAAAACGCACAGTTCTTGCTTTTCCTCTGCGCGGTAATTGCGGCAGTTGACGACTATCAGGATTTGCTTCGTGTTTCTGTTGCAAGTGCCGGAAACGACCACAGACTTGGCGCAAATGAAGCACCGCCGGCAATAATCTCGATGTTCCTCGGTGACGAGCTGACAGCAATTCTCGAGTCGATTGAAAACGGAACTCCTTATGATATACATAAGCAGGCGGTCATGGAAATTGGGGCGGATGTGCTTCCTAAATTTGCAAAGGATGCGACTGACCGAAACCGTACATCGCCGTTTGCGTTCACCGGAAATAAGTTTGAATTCCGAAGTCTTGGTGCATCACATTCGGTTTCCGGTCCGAACCTTACGCTTAATACTATTGTTGCAGAAGAGCTTTCACGCATAGCGGACAAACTCGAAGCCGCTGTTGAAAACGGTGAAGATTTCAACAAGAGTGTCGGCACACTTATCAAGGAAATTTACCGTCAGCATAAGCGTATTATTTTCAATGGAAACAACTATTCCGACGAATGGATAGAGGAAGCCGAACAGCGCGGACTTCTTAATCTGCGTACCACGCCGGATGCACTTCCTTGCTTTGTTGCACGAAAGAATATCGAAATGTATGAGAAGCATAAGGTTTTCACCGAAACCGAAATGCGTTCGCGTGACGATATTCACATGGAAAGCTACTGCAAGGTAATGAACATCGAAGCACTTACCATGCTCGACATGGCGAAAAAGCAGATACTTCCTGCTGTTATGAAATACAAGGGAATGCTCTGTCAGACGGCGATTGCGGCAAACTCTATCGGAATGCCGAACGATGTTGAGCTTGAACTTCTTACAAAGCTTACTACGCTTATCGGCGAGCTTAACGAAAGCATCGGTGCACTCGAATTTGCAACCGAAGAAAGCCACAAGATTGCGGATCACTACAAGCTGATGTTCTTCATCCGGGACGAGATTATCCCAACGATGAACAGCCTGCGTACCGCATCAGACGAGCTTGAAACAATTGTCGGCGAAGAATATTGGCCTTTCCCGACGTATGATGCGCTCTTATTTAATATTTAAAGTTAAAGAAAAACTCCATCGACAAGGCGATTTGCCAAGTCGGTGGAGTTT
>JAZQXA010000131.1:0-7056 GCA_045632605.1 Candidatus Flemingiibacterium sp.
GCCGTTGGGTAGCGAAGCGGCGGCATGGGAGTGAATGACTGCCGGTGGCAGTCAGAGCCATGCCGTGACCGAGCCGCAGCGAGGAGGGTTCCGGGCTTACTCTGTGGCTTTCGAAGCGAGTTCGAACGTCCTGTGAAGCGATAGCGTCAAGTAAAGTTCTTTGCGGTGAGCTTTAACACATCTTCGATGTGTCATCAAGAAAGCGACCGTAATTTCCATACACAAACACACACCATACACAAAATCACATGAAAGGAAACATATATAATGAAAGCAAAAACGAAGAGTAAGCCGATACCTCAGCAAATAACCGATAAGGAAGAAAGAAAAAAAGCCATAGAGGGTGCTATTGGGCAGATTGAAAAGAGCTTTGGCAAGGGAACCATAATGAGAATGGGTGATGCACCGTCGATGGAAGTCAGCGCAATTTCAACGGGTTCGCTTACGCTTGATATGGCACTTGGAATCGGCGGTATACCGAGAGGACGAGTTATTGAAATATACGGTCCTGAATCTTCGGGTAAAACTACTGTTGCACTTCACGTTGTTGCCGAAACACAGAAAATGGGCGGAGAAGCGGCTTATATTGACGTTGAAAACGCGCTTGACCCCGTTTATGCAAAGGCACTTGGAGTTGATATTGACAATTTGCTTGTATCCCAGCCTTCGAGCGGTGAGCAGGCGCTTGACATTGCGGAAGCACTTATCCGTTCGGGAGCGATTGACGTTGTTGTAATCGACTCGGTTGCGGCACTTGTAACCCAGCAGGAAATCGACGGTGATATGTCTGCATCACACGTCGGTATGCAGGCAAGACTTATGTCGCAGGCGCTCAAAAAGCTGTCGAGTGCGGCATCAAAAGCAAACTGCGCGCTTATCTTTATAAACCAGCTTCGCGAAAAAATAGGTATATCCTACGGTAATCCTGAGGTTACATCCGGCGGACGTGCACTTCGCTTCTATGCATCCGTTCGCATCGAAATCCGCCGTGCGGAAGCACTCAAGGACGGTGCAGATGTTTACGGCAATCACGTAAAGTGCAAAGTCGTAAAGAACAAGGTTGCGCCGCCGTTCAAGGTTGCGGAATTTGATATACTCTACGGTAAGGGCATCTCAAAGGCAGGGGAAATTTTCGAAATTGCCGTTGACCTCGACCTTATACACAAGAGCGGTTCGTGGTTCTCATATGACGGTCAGCGAATCGCGCAGGGTAAGGAAAATGCCCGCAAATACATAGAGTCAAACGAAGACGTAATGAAGGCTCTTACGGAAAAAATCCTCGGAAAGAAAGACGAAGTTGCCGCAAGGATGGGACAAGACTTCGGAGAAGAGGGTGAAGAGGAGATTGACCCCGACGACGAGGCACTCAACATCTCGATTCTCGATAATGACGACGATTGATGAGCCTTAAAATCACAATTGTCGCCCTTGAAGCCAGACGCGGCGGAGATGAAGCAGAGCTTACCGTTAAAATAACCGCCGGGGAGAGCAGAGAGGAAACACAAAAGCTTGCGGTTGGCACAAAAATGCTGTTTGAAATCGGAAATATCGGAGTCGGCGTACTGCCGTACGAGCTTACGCAGGAGCAGTTTGATACGCTCGAATATGATGCAGAGCTATGGAAAGCGGTGAAAAAAGGCATTGACCTGCTTGCTTATTCCGATAACACGAAGTTTACGCTTACAAAAAAACTGCGTGAGCGTTCGTTTGACAAATACATAGCCGAGGATGCGGCAGAATATCTTGCCGACGCCGGTTACATTGACGAAAAACGAATGCTCGAACGTGCCGTCGAACAGCTTGCGAATGTGAAGCTCTACGGAAAAAGCCGCATAAAAAGCGAGCTTTTCAAAAAAGGTATATCCCGTGAGGTGCTGTCAGAGTACCTTGACGAATGCTTCGACAAGGTTGATTTTGAAGAAAATCTTATAAGGCTGCTCGAAAAAAAGTGCGATTTGTCGGCCATGGATGACCGAAAATACCGCGAGAGCTTATATGCGGCAATGTACCGGTGCGGCTACTCTGTGTCGGACGTACGTGCGGCTATAAAGCAAATGGAAGAATAATCCAAAAAGGAATAATCAAATGAACAAACAAACAAAAGCAAAGGTCGGCTTTGTTTCGCTCGGCTGTCCGAAAAATCAGCTCGATACGGAGGTCATGCTCCACGAGCTTTACACGGCTGGATACGAAATCGTTTCCGAGGAGATTGAAGCGGACGTTATTGTAATCAACACCTGCGGTTTTATTGAGTCGGCGAAAAAAGAGGCTATCGACAATATAATCGACATCGGCTGGCTCAAAGAAAACCGTTCACTGCGTGGAATTATAGTTACGGGATGCCTTTCTGAGCGTTACCGCGATGAAATCTTTACCCAGCTTCCCGAGGTTGACGCCGTACTTGGTGTCGGAAGCATTCACAACATCACCGAAGCGGTTGAAGCTGTTCTTGAGGGCAAAAAATATTCGTCGTATGAGGACAAAAACATCGTTAAGCTTGGCGGCGAGAGAATCATAACCACGCCAGAGTATTACGCTTATTTGAAAATTGCCGAGGGCTGTGACAACCGTTGCAGCTATTGCGCAATACCGTCGATTCGCGGCTCATTCCGCAGCCGTCCCATGGAGGACATTGTTGCCGAGGCGAAAACACTCGAGGAGATTGGAGTAAAGGAGCTTGTCATCGTCGCGCAGGATACGACGAGATACGGACTCGACCTTTACGGCGAATATAAGCTCGCCGAGCTGCTCAATAAAATTACTGAGGCGACCGAGATTCCGTGGATTCGCGTGCTTTACTGCTATCCCGACAAGATTACGGACGAGCTTGTGGATGTATTCGCTAAAAACGAGCGCGTGCTCAAATATATTGACCTGCCGATTCAGCATATCTCGGACAATATGCTCCGTGCGATGAACCGCCACGGCGATGGCGCAACGGTTCGCAGTGTGATAAAGAAGCTGCGCGAAAATGTTCCCGGAATCGTTATCAGAACAACGGTTATCGTCGGTTTTCCCGGCGAAACGGACGAGGATTTTGCCGAGCTTTGCGAATTTGCGAAGGAAGCTAAATTCGCGCGTCTTGGTGCGTTCACGTTCTCACGGGAAGAAGGCACAGCGGCTTATGACATGGACGGTCAGATTGATGACCAGACAAAGCAGGACAGATACGACATTATCATGCGTACGCAGGGCGACATCACCGAGGAGCAGAATGCATTGATGATAGGCCGCGAAATTGATGTTCTGTGTGAAGAATATGACCCTGTTTCGCAGGTGTATTACGGCAGAAGTGCCGCAGATGCGCCCGAAATTGACGGAAAGGTATATTTCCGTGCGCCGAAGGGAAGCGTATCTGACGGCGAGTTTGTAAAAGTAAAAATCACCGAGGCGGTCGATTATGACCTTGTCGGCGACAAAATCTAATGGAGGCTAATTATGAATCTGCCAAATAAACTTTCGATTCTCCGAGTTATATTAGTTCCGCTTTTTGTGCTTGTTATGGTGCTTCCCGTAAGCAAGGATAGCTCTTATGATACGTGGCTTCGTATAATCGCCGCGGCGGTATTCATTCTGACTGCGCTTACTGATATGCTCGACGGAAAAATCGCTCGCAAATACAATCTTGTCACTGATTTCGGTAAGTTTATTGACCCTCTTGCCGACAAGTTTATGGTTTTCGGTGCGATGCTCGGCATACTTTACCGCTTCGATTACATTCGTCCCGTTTTCATCTGGGCGTCGCTGATTGTAATTTTCCGTGAGCTTGCGATAACTTCGATGCGACTTATAGTTGTAAACAAGTCCGGTACCGTCGTTGCGGCGGCTTGGCTTGGCAAGGTTAAGACAGTAACGCAGGTTGTTTGCATTGTGACGGTGCTTCTTGACCCGGTGGTTCTCCCGAACGGACATTACATCCTTTCGTATGTAACCATTACTGCTATGACAATCATGACTCTCTGGTCCGGTATCGACTATATGAAAGCATACTGGCCGCTCCTTGACCCGAACAAATAAAAAAATGAAGGCTGTTCACTTTGATGTGGACAGCCTTTTTACATCAATTTCATTCACAAAAACAAAAAATTCCCTCAAATAGCTGCTTAAAATAACGGCATACTATAAGCGTAGACAATAGTAAACGGGAGGAAATTATGATTGAAGAAATCGCACTGTCAATTTCGACAGCAATATTTTTTATGTGCGCCGCTTTGGTGAATGGGATAGTGCCGCAAACACCTGCCGAAACTGACGTTGTGTGTGAAACTGTTGTTAGCGCTGATGAATTTTCCCTCGTCGGGACATGGAACAGCGACGGGCGTGTGTTCGAGTTTAAAGATAATGGCAGATTGATTTTTAACGGAGAAATAATGCTCTATTCGCTCGACGGTGATACTGTGACTGTCAGCACGCAAATCGGCAAGCCGGCTGAAAAAAACGGTGCAAAGCGCACTTATAAGATGAAGCTTGAACGGCTCGGCGACCGTATTATAAGGCTCAACGGCGTTACGCTCTACCGCACCGAACAGCCTTGACAAAAAACGCCGTTTCTGATATAATTATGGTACGGTAAATCAATTTTATACTTTACCCGTCCTTTGATTTATCGAAGGGCGGTTTTTGTTTGGGAGGTATTACTTACGACATGAATGAAGAAATTATGTATCATATCGGGCTCAAACGTACAGACGGTGCACGAGGTGCGATAATCTGCGGCGACCCCGGCAGAGTTGAAAAAATTGCACGGCTCATGGATAATCCGAAATTTGTCGCTTCAAATCGCGAATATACCACATGGTCTGCTGAAATTGAGGGTAAGCGCGTGCTTGTTGTTTCACATGGAATCGGCGGCCCGTCAACTGCAATCTGCATCGAGGAATTAAAGCTTATCGGCGTTGATACACTTATCCGTGTCGGCACTTGCGGCGGCATGGCACATGACGTCAAGACAGGCGATATTGTCATTGCACAGGCGGCTATTCGTGCCGAGGGCACATCTCGCGAATACCTGCCCGTCGAATATCCGGCAGTTGCAGATTTTGAGGTTACCGCCGCACTTGCGGCTTCGGCAAAAAACGGTCAGCATCCGTATCATGTCGGAGTTGTACACTGCAAGGATTCGTTTTACGGGCAGCATTCGCCCTCGCGTATGCCGGTTGCAGATGAGCTTCAGACAAAATGGCAGGCATGGCTTCGCGGCGGATGTCTTGCTTCCGAGATGGAAACGGCGACGCTTTTCACCGTTGCGGCAACGCTCGGAATGAATGCCGGAGCAGTACTTCGTGCCGTGTGGAATCAGGAGCGTGCAGGCGCCGGAATTACCGACCCCGACGATAACGACGAGCTTTCTGCGGCAAAGTGTGCTGTCAGAGCTATGGCGAAATTTGTGTGATGGGGGTTAGCGAAAAAACACCTCGCACTCTTTTCCGATTTTACGGGCATATTTGATAACCGATAATGCCCCGTTTGACCTTCCGTCCCAGATTACAATCACCTTTTCTGCGTAATCGACAATTTTTTTATTTCGTATAATAGGTGCGGCACGGCCGTAAAGCTCATATTCCGGCAAAAATTCGGTAAGCTTTATGCCGTGCTCTTTTGCATATTTTGCGGCACATTTGTCGATGCCGGCTGCACCGCCGGAAACTATTTCATCCACGTTTGCAATATAATCCCCAATATTATCGACAGTTATACTTCTTGAACCGACAATTGCAATTCTCATAAATATATTCTCCTTAAAATATTGTATACTTATAATAAGTATACTTACAACATTATACCATAAAATAATCTTAAAATATACTTATAATAAGATTTTTTAGGAGAATTTATTATGAGAAACAAGAAAAATAAGCATATCGGAATAGAAATTGATCCCGAATTGCACTATAAGCTTCACTATATTTCAAAATATTACGGACGTTCGGCAAACGGTGAAATTCTCTATTTACTACGTCAGGAGATAAAGGCATTTGAAAAAACCGAAGGCGAAATAGAAATCCCCGAAGAACTGAAAAATAATTAAGAAAAGCCCTGACCACTTTAACTTTCCAATGCACTAAACGCTAAAACGCGGTTAAAGAAGCGGTTTCCCGGATCGGTCGTTGGGATACCGAACGGAGGCGGAGGAGCCGTAGTGAGGAGGGCCCCGACTACCGGGAGCGTAATCTCGAAGCGTAATCGAACACTCTGTGAGCGAATGCGTACAGTAAAGTTTTTGCGGAGCTTTTTTAAAAAGCGACCGTAATTCTCATATGCTTGGTTTAGCATTCACTTTAACTTCTATACGCTAACACCTCTCCCTCATAATATCCCAAACATATCAAAAAAGCTCCCCGTTTTTCGGTGGGTATTCGTAAAACAGTTAATCCTCCCTGCGGATTTCTCGCAGGGAGGATTCTTTTTGCACTGGCGCGGCAGCGCCTAAGGCTCCCTTGTGTAAGGGGAGCTGTCAGCGAAGCTGACTGAGGGATTGACAACCTCTCCGAGCCGCCGTTCGGCGGCCCATCTCCCCTTACACAGGGGAGGCTTTGGTGCGGTGCAAAACCGCACATGACGCACCACACCCTAAGGTGTATAGAAGTGCGCTCTTATATATCTATTCGATATATTGGAATTTACATATCAGTATGCAATTCTTTTAGCATATATCTTCCGTATTGATCTTGCTTATGATCCTGGTAACCGCACTTCCGATACAACGCTCTTGCTCCGTTGTTGCTATCTTTCACGAACAATACGCTCACAAGACAACCCGCTTCAGCAGCCTTCTTTTCTGATAAATTCAAGGCTGTGGTCGCATACCCCTTACGCCGTTTCTCCTCACAAATAGACAAACTATATATGTAGCTCATTTTATTATCATTTTCGCCCTTATGAAGAACACAAATAAATCCGACAGTTTCTCCGCTATCCGCTTCTACAATCGCCATCGGGAAATTGTTTTCCGTCTGTAAGCCGTGGGGTAGGATATCCGTAAATTCCTTAATTGCCTGCTTATTTGCGTCTTGGTAAGTAACATGAAGTTCCTCTATAAGTTCTTGGGTATGCTCT